>CALRZR010000024.1:0-49997 GCA_943372705.1 Opitutus sp. GAS368
GAATCTCTGGCTCGGCACCGCCGCCGACCGCCCCTACGTCACCGGCCACTATCACCCCGGCAACTGGCGCAAACGCCTCGACTTCGGCACCGGCACCTTCGGCGACATGGGCTGCCACATCTTCGATCCCGTTTACAAAGCCCTCGCCCTCACCGCCCCGCTTTCCCTCCGCTCCATCGGCCCCGCCCCGGACAAGTGGAACTGGGCCGTCAACGCCAACATCCGCTACGTCTTCCCCGGCACCGCGTTCACCGCCGACAAAACCGTCGCGGTCACCTGGTATGATGGCGACGCCCGCCCGCCCGCCGAGATCCGTGCCCTCATTGCCTCCTCGAAACCGATTTCGTCGACCACCGTCGACGACACCGGCCAAGCCCGTAAAAAACAGCGCTCCGGAGAACCCGACCAAGGCTCCATCATCATCGGCACCGAGGGCATCTTGCTCATCCCGCACATCGCGACCCCGAAACTTTTCCCCGAAAAGAAATTCGCCGACTACAAGATTCCGGACATCGCCGGCACGCACCACTGGTCCGACTGGGCCGAAGCGATCGTCGGCGGCCCCGGCAAGCCGTCCGCGAATTTTGGTTACGCCGGCCCGCTCACCGAAGCCGTGCTCCTCGGCAGCGTCGCCGTCCGCTTCCCGAACGAAACCCTCCGTTGGAACACCACCAAGGTTCAATTCGAGGAAAACCCCGCCGCCAACCAATTCGTCCGTCGCACCTACCGTAAGGGCTGGGAAGTAGCAGGACTGTAAACGAGGCCCCTCACCCTCCGCCGTGCGCCACCACTCGTGGCACACGGCTCTTTCGTAGGGCGGACTTCAGTCCGCCCTTTTTCGTGCACTCCCACCGCACGCCGCCTCCCTCTTCCGTAGCGGCGAGCGCCAGCGAGCCGACCGAGTTCCGCGCACCGCCTCCCCCAATAACCACCCCACTGCCCCGCTCCGCTCCGTTCACCGATTGAATCCGTGTCACTCCGTGTTCATCCGTGGTTAAAAAATCCGCCTCTCTCCCGACCGACATGCACCACGCCCACCTCCCCTCGCTCCGCTGGGACGAGATCCACTCGCCCACGAAGAAATTCCACTCGTTCTACTGCAACCTCAGCCTCGCGCTCGGCGCCCCGCGCAACGTCGGCCTCGCCGGCGGCGGGCATCCGTTCGATCTGCAGCTCCGCCGCATCCCCGCCGGCGCCGCCGTCTGCCCCTACCACCTCCATCTCGCGCAGTGGGAATTTTTCGTCGTCCGCTGCGGCCACGGTCGCGTCCGCACACCCGACGGCTTCACCGATGTGCACCCCGGCGATGCGTTTTTCCATCCGCCCGGTTCACCGCACCAGCTTTTCAGCACCGGCCCCGACGATCTCGAAGTTCTCATCATCGCCGACAACCCGCCGCTCGACGGCTGCTACTATCCCGACTCCGACAAGTGGTTCCTGCGCCCGCCCGGAAAACTCTTTCGCATCACCGAAACCAACTACTTCGACGGCGAAGATCCCGCGCCCGCCGGCGCACCGCCGTCCCCATTCGCTCCACCGCCGCCTGCGCTGCCGATTGCGCCGTTTGCGCAACGCCACCTCGCCATTGACGCCGTGCCGTGGGAAGTCTGGGAGTCGCCCAACAAAAAATTCCGCTCCGCCTACAAAGGCATCTCCGAAGCCCTCGGCGCCAAACGCGACACGCCCACCGGCCTCGGCGGCCACCCCTTCGATCTCGAAGTCGGCCGCCTCGATCCCGGCCAATGCGGCTGCCCCTACCACAGCCACTCCTCCCAGTGGGAACTCTTCCTCTTTCACTCTGGCACCGCCACCGTGCGCACTCCCTCCGGCGCGCAAATTTTCGGCCCTGGCGACGTCGTCCTCCATCCGCCCGGTGAAGCCCACCAGTTCACCAACACGGGCGCCGACGAACTCCACTACTCGCTCATCGCCGACAATCCCCCCACGGACATCTGGCACTATCCTGACTCCGACAAGTGGGGCCACAGCGGCACCAAAAAATTTTTCCGCGCCACCGACGTCGACTACTGGGACCGCGAAGAGTAATTTTTCAGTTCTTCGTTTTCTCAGTCGATCAAGCGCCGCTTCGGGATCGGAAGAGTTTCCTGCCAAGAAAATCTTCCTAGCTCCTTTCCGAACTCTGTTCCGCCGCCCGCGTTTCTTCCTCGTCGTTCCGCCGCCCGCGCGCTGGATTGCGCGCATGAAGTTCCCCCGCCTTCTGCTCCCCGTCGCCCTGCTCGCCGTCACGCTCTCGTTCGCCCAGCCCCCTTCCGCGCCTGCCCCGGCTGCACCTCCACCCGCCGCGAAAAAAAACCCGGCGCCCCCGCCACCCGCGCAGCCCCCGTTCGTCGTTCCCGACGCGCCCGCCGTGCAAATACTCCTCCCGGGGTTCACCGCGCGCGAACTCCCGCTCGAGCTCACCAACCTCACCTCGCTCAAATACCGCGCTGACGGCCAGTGCTACGCCGTCGGCTACAACGGCAAAATCTGGCTCCTCGCCGACACCGATGGCGATGGCGCGCCCGACCGCGCGAAACTCTTTTGGGACGGCTCCGGCGCGCTCCGCGGCCCCATCGGCCTCGCACTCACGCCACCCGGCTACGCGCGCGGCGAGGGCGTCTTCGTTCCTTCAAAAGGCAAACTCTCCCTCATCGTCGATAAAAACGGCGACGACGTCGCCGACGAAGAAATCGTCGTCGCCTCCGGCTGGAAAGAGATCCCGCAAAACGTCGACGCCGTCGGTTGCGCCCTCGACCGCGACGGCAACATCTACTTCGCCCTCGGCGTCGAGGCCTACAACAAAGCCTACCTCCTCGATGCCGCGGGCAAATCCCAGTTCCGCCTCACCTCCGAGCGCTCCACCGTCCTCAAAGTCTCCCCCGATTTTTCCCGCCGCGAGATTTTCTGCACCGGCACGCGCTTTCCCGTCGCCCTCGCCTTCAACCGCCACGGCGATCTCTTCGGCTCCGAGCAGGAAGGCGCCACGTGGATGCCCAACGGCAATCCCTTCGACGAGCTCCTCCACCTCCAGCCCGGCCGCCACTACGGGTTTCCCCCGCGCCATCCCGTGCACCTCCCCGACGTCTTCGACGAGCCGAGCACCTTTGACTACGGCCCGCAGCACCAGAGCGCCTGCGGTTTGAATTTCAACGAGCCCGTCAATGGCGGCCCCGTCTTCGGCCCCTCCTCCTGGGCCGGCGACGCTCTCGTCACCGGTGAGTCGCGCGGAAAAATCTACCGCACGCAGCTCGTCAAAACCGTCGCCGGCTACGTCGCGCAAAATCACCTCATCGCCTGCCTCAACTTTCTCACCGTCGATGCGTGCGTGACGCCCCGCGGCGATCTCCTCGTCGCCTGCCACACCGGTAAACCCGACTGGGGCACCGGCCCGAACGGCCCCGGCAAACTCTTTCTCCTCCGCTACACCGATCGCGCCGCGCCCCAACCCGTCGCCACCTGGAGCGCGAGCCCCACCGAAATCCGCGTCGCCTTTGACCGCCCCCTCGATCCCGCCGCCCTCCGCGATCTCGCCAAACGCAGCGCCCTCACCGCCGGGAAATTCGTCATGCCCGGCGACCGCTTCGAGGCCATGCGCCCGCCGTATCAGGTCGTGAAAGACCAACTCACCGCCCCACGCTTCGACATCGCTGTGCAATCCGGCGGCCTCACGCCCGATCGCCGCACGCTCATCCTCCGCACCGCCCCGCGCACCGCCGAGCTCAGCTACGCCGTGCGCCTTCCCAACGTTTCCGCCCCATCCACCGCCTCCCCTGCCAAACCCGGCACCTACGACGACATCGAGCTCCGCGTCCAAAACCACGGTGTCACCGTCACGTGGTCCGCCGCCACGGGTGGCGCCACATGGACCGGCTGGCTCCCGCACCCCGATCTCGCCGTCGCGCGCGCCTTCACCGTCGGCAGCGCCGACCACGACCGTCTCTGGTCTCTCGTCGCGCAACCCGGCCAGCTCACGCTCCGCACGCAGCTCGACGTCAATTCCCTCCTCCAGCCCGCGGTGCAACCCGGTGCCAAGCTCGACTACGAGCCCGCGCGCGAGGCGCTCACCGTCCGTCTCGCCGGCGCCGCCCCGCTCGCACTGCGCCCGCTCGCCACCACGTTTGGCACGATGGCGCCCGACGCGTGGACGCCCGTCACTGCCACTTTCCCCACCGGCCCCGGCGCACCCGCCGACACCGCCGCCACGTGGACGCGCCCCGCCCAGCCTGAGGTCGCGCGCCCGCTCCCGCTCCACCGTTTCAAACTACCCTGGGCCGCTGCCGACACCACGCCGCCCACGCCCGCCACCGAGCGCGTGATCCCCGAGATCGCCGGTGGCAACTGGCTACGCGGCCGCCGCCTCTTTCACAGCGAACAAGTCGCCTGCGCCCGCTGTCACCGCGTGCGCGGCGAGGGCCAACACGTCGGCCCCGATCTCTCGCACCTCGTCCAACGCGACTACGCCAGCACGCTCCGCGACATCCTTGAGCCCAGCTCCGCGATCAACCCCGACTACCCCGCCTTCACCGTCGAACTCACCGACGGCGCCGCCGCCCTCACCGGCAGCATCATCAGCGAATCCGCCACCGAACTCCGCGTGGCCGACGCCGCCGGCCACATCCGCACCATCCCCCGCACGAGCGTCCGCACCACGCGCGCCGCGCTCCGCTCTCTCATGCCCGAAGGTCTCCTCGCCTCCCTCGACGCCACGCAGGTCCGCGACCTCATGACCTTCCTCCTCACGTCGCCACTCGAGCCCGCCCCCATCGAAGGCAAAACCGCCCCACCCCCTCCCCGCGCCCGTGCCGAGTTCGAAGCGCTCTTAAGAAACCTTTCCTCCTCCGCCGTCGCCCCCGTATCCACCAAACCCGCATCCGCCCAGCCCTTCCACATCCTCCTCGTCGACGGCCCCAAGGATCACGGCAAAGGCGAACACGACTACCCGCAATGGCGCGCCCGTTGGAGCAAACTAATCGCCCTCGCCGACGGCGTCACCGTCGACACCGCGCACATCTGGCCGACCGCCGACCAATTCGCCCGCGCCCACGTGATTTGTTTCTTCAACAACAACCCCGGCTGGAACGAAGAGCGCGGTCGCGAGCTCGACGCCTACCTCGCTCGCGGCGGTGGCGCCGCGTATTTTCACTGGGCCGTCGAAGCCCGTCTCGCCGCCCCCGACTTTGCCCGCCGTATCGGCATCGCCAGCAATTCCAAACACACCAAATACCGCCACGGCCCCGTCGACCTCGTGTTTCACGATCACCCGCTCGCCCGCGGTTTTGCTCCCGCGAATTTCACGCGCGCCAACTTCATCGACGAAACCTACTGGGCCCTCGTCGGCGATCCCGCCGATGTCCAGCTCCTCGCCAGCGCCGAGGAAGACGGCGCCCTCCGCCCGCAACTCTGGACGCGCACCGTCGGCCAAGGCCGCGTCTTCGTCGCCCTGCCCGGCCACTACAACTGGACCTTCGACGATCCCGTCTTCCGCCTCCTCGCCTTCCGCGGCATCACGTGGGCCGCCCGCCAGCCCGAGACACGCCTCGACGAACTCGCCCCCATCGGCGCCCGCCTCAGCGACGCGCCCTGACCCACTCGCCTCCCGCGCTCCGTTTTACGGTGCGCGCTTCTGCTTTTTCTTTTTCCCACCCTCCGGCCCGCCGCCCGGCGGACCGCCCTTGCGCAAGAAACTCGCGTCCGGCGTCCCGCGCCACATCCGCGGGATAAACGGAAACTCCTCCGTCAGCACGTAGTAGTAGGTCCCGCCCGGAAACTCCGGCGTCGCGCCCGTGCGCCCGTTGCACTCGTCGAGGTCGCCCGCGCCCGCGACATACTCCCAGTCCTGCACGAATTTTCCGTCCGGCTTCCCGCCCGGCCCGCCCGCGCGCTCCGCCGTCTTCACGCGATAACTCGCCACCGCGCGCTTCGGCGCCGACGTCACGTCGCCCGCCACGCTCGGCACCCACGGCCCGTAAATCGGAAACCCATCCGCCGCCCACCCCACGAGCGCCATGCGCGCCTGTCCCGCCGTGAGCTTCGCCACGAGCGACTCGGGAATCCCGTGATAGTGATACGCTCCCGTCGGCTGCACGTGCGCGTGCTCGCCATCGATGCCGAGATTTTTCCCGCCACCCAGCGCCTCGTATTGCCAACCGCTCGAGCGATCGTCGCGCCACCACTCCGCCGCCGCCGGATCAAACACCACGCCGTTCACCGCAATGCCAAACAAGTTCATCGCATTCGGCGTCACCTTTTCCGCGCGCTGCGGCGCCACCGGCACGCGAAACTCATACTTCTGCGCCGCGATCGTGTGCGGATTTCCGCGCCCCGGAAACGGCCCCGTCGCGTGATTTGGCACGCCATTCGCGCGGATCACGCGCGCGCCGCCCTCCACCGTCACGCTCACCTCCGCCGGCACTGCCGGCGCGCCCACCTTCGTTAGACTCTCGTGGCCCGGGTGCGCGGAAACCGCGTGCCCCACTACGACGCCCCAGATCCACAGCAGTTTTTTCATGTTAAAATTTACTCCACCCCCGACACACCTTTCGCCACCGGCGCCACGTCCGTCAACGCCCGCAAAAACGCCACCAGCGCCGCTTGCTCCGCGCCGGTGAGCCCGAGTCCCGCATCCGGATGCTTCGCGAGATTCGGATCCAGCGCCGTCGCGCGCTTCACGCCATGGTCGTAGTGCGCCACCACGTCCTCGAGCGTCGCGAACCGCCCGTCGTGCATATACGGCCCCGTCAGCGCCACATTGCGCAGCGAGGGCGTCTTGAATTTGCCCGCATCGCTCGCCTTCCCCGTCGCGACCGCACGCCCCGCATCCGCACTCACGAGGTCGAGCCCGTTGTTTTTGAATCCAGCATCCGAAAACAGCGCCCCGCCGTGACAGTGAAAACAATCCGCCCCGCGCTTCCCGCGCACCGGATCAAACTCCGTCACAAACAACGCGAATCCTTCCTTCTCCTGTTCGCTCAACTCCGCCGCACCGCGCAGCGAGCGATCAAACTTCGAGTCCGCCGACACGAGCGTCAGCAGGTATTGCTCGAGCGCGAGCCCCACGCGCTCCGCCGTGATTTCCCTCGACCCAAACGCCGCGGCAAACGCATCGCCCATCGCACCATCCCGCGCTAGCGCTGCCACCACCTTCGCCGGCTCACTGTTCATCTCGATCGGATTCACCATCGCCGCCAGCGCCTGGTCGCGCACGCGCGCCTTGCTCCCGTCCCACGCGAAACTCGGCGCCCACGCCAGATTGAACAACGGCATCGCATTCCTCGCGCCCGTCGCGCCCTCCGCCCCGCGGCTCAACTCCACGCAATCGCTAAACGCCCGCTCCGGTGCATGGCAGCTCGCGCACGACTGCGTCCCATTGCCCGACAACCGCACGTCGAAAAACAATTTCTCTCCCAGCGCCACGCCCTCACGCGTGAGCACATTATCCTCCGGCAACGTCGGCTGCGGAAACCCCACCGGCACCACAAACGCCACCGGCGTTCCGAGGTAGGGCGCGTTATCCCTAACGCGCCGCTCCGCGTCCGCTCCCCCTTCCACCGCCGCCCCCGCCTCCAACCAAAACCAACTCCGCTCCACCGCCGCGCTCAATCCCACCGCCAGCGCATCGCCCTCCGCCGAATGCGTCGACTCGCTCCCGTCCTCCGCGCGCATCGTCACATCGCGCAATACCCGCGCCACGTCCAGCGCGAGCTTCACCGTCGTCGCCCCCGCCACGCGATAATCCGCCCGAAACCGCACCACCATCTTCCGCGCGTCCGTCGCCAAGTGATAGGAAAATCCCCGCTCTCCCTCCGTCACCCCCTCATTCGTCTTCGTCACACCACCTTTCGCCACATCTCGTTCCGCTCGCCACTTCCCCTCCAGCGCCAAAAACACAAACCCGCCCTGCCACCCCCAATGCAGCCCGTTCACGAGCGGATTGAGCGCGTGTCTCGCCGCCCAGCGACTCGGGTCCGCGTGATTCGTCTCCACCGGCACGCCCACCGAAAATTCCAGCCCCGCATATTCGCCTTCGGGCACACCGCTCAACGGCATCGCCAATCGCCCGCCCTCCGCATCCAAAAACCCAAACTGCCCCGGCAACTGCACGGTGCCGCCGTCTGCGCGCACGAGGGACACCTCCGAAATCAACATCGCCAGCCGCGTCACGTTCACGCTCTGCCCCTGCGCCGTCGTCTTCGCTTCGCTCGGCACTGCCAACGCCGTCCCGTTCCACCGCAGCTCCACCGCCAGCGTCAGCTCCGCCGCGACCAGCGGCGAAACCATCCCGAATAGAAAGAAAAGGATCCAGCGCACGCCCGCACCCTAGTCCCCCGCCGTTAACCCCGTGTGTGCGCTCGCGCGAAGATTTGTTAAGCCCGTGTTAAGCTCCCCGCACCACCGCGCAGTTGCACCGCCTCGCGTCTCTCCCCATACCTCCGCGCCACCCATGACCGCCGACGCCCACGACTCCGGCCGCACGCGCCTCCTGATGATCGACGACGACAAAAAACTCTGTCGCCTCGTCTCCTCCTATCTCGAGCCACTCGGCTTCGACGTCACCGCTGTGCACACCGGACCCGAGGGCGTCGAGCGCGCCACCGCCGCCGGAGCCCCGTGGCATGCGCTCATTCTCGACGTCATGTTGCCAGGCCTCGACGGCTTCGAAGTCCTCAAAAAAATCCGCGCCAAGTCCGCCGTCCCCGTCCTCATGCTCACCGCCCGCGGCGACGAGACTGATCGCATCGTCGGCCTCGAAGTCGGCGCCGACGACTATCTCCCAAAAACGTTTTCCACCCGCGAACTCCTCGCCCGCCTCCGCGCCGTCCTCCGCCGCAGCGCGCTCAACGCCACCGTCTCCGCCGAAGCCGCCGCCCCGCCCAAGGAAGTCGTCGTCGGCGAACTCCGCCTCAACCTCGACGCCCGCTCCGCCGTGCTCGGCGCTGAGCCCCTCGTGCTCACGCCCGTCGAGTTCGACCTCCTCGCCAGCCTCGCGAAGGCGAAAGGCCGCATCAAATCCCGCGAAGCCCTCCTCGATGAGGCGCGCGACCGCAACTACGACGTCTTCGACCGCTCGATCGACGTCCACATCTCATCCCTCCGCAAAAAACTCCACGACGATGCCAAGGAACCGCGCTACATCCGCACCGTCCGCTCCGCCGGCTACATGATGGTCGGCTCGGAATAAGAGGGTGGAGCGGCTTGACCTCAAGACGCTTGATCGAAGGCGAGCCCAGCTCCTAAAAGCGCGTTGAGGTCAACGCGCCCACCTACGGCACGAGATAAAACTCCACGAGCGCCGTGCCCGTCGCGCCGTTTTTTCCGCTCACCTGCACCGTGTAGCCCGGGCCCGCCGGCAACGTCGTGAGCAACGCCGCATCGCGGCTGCCGGTCTCAAATACAAACGCCCCGACCGCCGTCGCCGCGCTCGCGAGCTGCGTCGCATTCTCCGCCGCACCCCAATCGTCGTTGGTCGCGATCACACTGCCGCCTCGATAGAGCGTGAGCACCGGATCGACCAACGCATCGCCCACGCCAAACTTCCCGAGCGCCGGCCCCGCCACCCGGATCAGCAGCCCCGCCGCCCCGCTGCCACCGACGGCAAATCCCGGAATCAGCACCGCTTCACCCGAGCCGACGAATGCCCGCGTCGATGCGTTGACGA
This sequence comes from Opitutus sp. GAS368, assembly GCA_943372705.1. Classification (GTDB taxonomy): domain Bacteria; phylum Verrucomicrobiota; class Verrucomicrobiia; order Opitutales; family Opitutaceae; genus GAS368. The sequence goes on from CALRZR010000024.1 coordinate 9,656, forward strand.
GCCGCGCCGCCCCACTGCCCTCGCCGGTGTCGTAAACTTCCACGAGCGCGACGCCGCTCGCCGCCGTCGTCGCCGCCGAAATCTGCGCCGTGTAGCTTCCCGCCGGGAGCGTCGCGACGAGCGCCGCGTCTTTGCTCGCCGTCGGCAACGCGAACGCCCCGACCGCGGCCATCGCCGTCGCATCCGCCGCGAGCCAGTTGTCGTTCGTCTGGAGCAAAGCCTGCCCCTGGCGCAACTCCACCAACGGATCGGCGAGCGCACTCGGCACTCCGAACCCCGTGAGCGCCGGCCCCACGCCACGCACGACGAGGCGTTTGTCCCCGCCGGTCACGACAAAGCCGAGAAACGGCGTGCCCGCCGCGCCGCCGACTTGCGCGCGCGCCGAGAGATTGGTTACGCGGGCATCGCCGGCCGATTCCACACTCAGCGAACGCGTGACCGCCGCCGCCAGCAGCGCCTGCATGCGCGCCAGCACCGCCGGTTCCGCCGCCGCACGATTCGTCGCCTCAGTCGGATCGGTCACGATGTCGTAGAGTTCATCGCGTGCGCCGATGCGGACCAGTTTCCAGCGCCCGTCGAACTGCGCGTAGTTCGTCGTCGTCGCGACCGAAAAGGTCCGCTCCACCGTGCCCGCGCCCGTGCGCAGCGGCGTCCACACGTCGCGTCCGTCGAGCGGCAACCCGTTGCGCAATGTCACGCCCGTCGCGCTCGCGAGCGTGGGCAACAGGTCCTGCGCCGCGATAAACTGCTCGCTCGTCGCGCCCGCGCGCACCACGCCGGGCCAACGCACGATCGCCGGCACGCGGATGCCGCCGTCGTAGACATTGCCCTTGGCCGCGCGCAACGGCGTGTTGCGCCCCGGCGTCACCGCGCCGTTGTCCGACACGAAAACTACCAGCGTGTCGTTCGCGAGATTCTGCGCCGCGAGTTCGGCGAGGATGGCGCCGATGCCGAGATCGAGACTCTCCAGCATCGCGGCATAGGTCTGCGCGTCGCCCGAGAGCGTCGGGTAATTCGCCTTCAGTGCATCGGGCGCCGCGTAGGGCGTGTGCGGCGCGTTAAACGTCACGACGTGCAGAAACGGCCGCGCCTTGTCGCGCGCCCGCAGCAGCCGCACTTCCTCCGCGGCGATGAGATCGGTCGCGTAGCCCTCTTCCGTGAGCGGCGTGCCGTTGCGTTGCCAATCGAGACCGCCGGCCGGTCCGGTGAAACGGTGCGTGTAATAGTCCACGGCCGGTCCCGCGAATCCGTAGAAATGGTCGAAGCCGCGCTGCGTAGGCAGCCGCTCCGGGCTCGTCGACCCGAGATGCCATTTCCCCACGAGCGCCGTCGCGTAGCCCGCCGCGCGAAAACTCTCCGGCAAGAAATGCTCGAGCAGTGAAACGCCATCGTTGTTCGGCGCGAACTGGTCGCGGATGCCCTGCTGAAACGCCGAGCGTCCCGTGAGCAGCGCCGCCCGCGTGGGACTGCACACCGGGCTCGCATAGAACCGGAGCAGCTCCGTTCCGCTCTGGCGCAACGCGTCGAGCTGCGGCATCCGCGCCGGCGTGCCACGCCAGGGCACATCGCCCCACCCGAGATCGTCGGCCACGATCAGCAACACATTGGGCGCGGCTCCGCGGGCCACACCGAGCATCACAACCAACGCCACCACCAGGGCGAAAATCCGTGCGCACTTGGTTTTCATGGCACTGCGTAAAGTTCGACGAGCGCCGTGCCCGTGGTGTTGCCCACGCCGCTGACAATCGCGCTGTAGGCGCCCGCCGGCAGTGTCGTTACAATCGCCGCATCGCGACTCCCAGCCGTGAGCGCAAACGCCCCGACCGCCGCCATCGTCGGCGCATCGGCCGCCGACCAGTTGTCATTCGTCGCGAGCGCCGTGTTGCCGCGATACAGCGTGATGGTCGGATCGGCCAGCACGCTGCTCACGCCAAGGTTCGCCAGCGTCGGGCCGACGGCGCGGATGAGGAGTTTCAGCGAGCCGGTGCCGCTGATCACAAAACCGGGGATGAGCACCGCATCGCCGGTGCCGACAAAGGCGCGCGTCGAGGCGTTGATCACGTTCACCGCGGAGGTGGTCGCGGCGTCGTAAACTTCGAGGAGCGCCACCCCGCTGCCGTTATCCGTCGCGGCCACCGGAGCGGAATAACTGCCCGCCGCGAGCGTCGCAACGAGTGCGGCATCCTTGCTCGCGGCCGGGAGCGCGAACGCCCCCGCGCCCGCCATCGTCGCGGCATCGCCGGCCTGCCAGTTGTCGTTTGTCGCGAGTGTCGCGCTGCCGCCGATCAAACTCAGCCGCGGATCGGCGAGCACGCCCGTAAGGCCGAAGGTCGCGAGCGTGGGACCGACCGCGCGGATGAGCATGGGTTTCGTGCCCGCGCCGCTGAGCACGAAACCGGGGATCGGCGTGCCCGCGGCACCGCCGAGCGCGACGCGCGTCGCGATATTAACCAGGCGCGCCGTGCCCGAGGAGCCCACCGCCGCCGTCGCCGTGGCGGCGTTGCCCACACCTGAAAGCCCGCCGGCCCCGCGGGTGTCGTAGGTCGCGAGCGCCGTCAGTGTCACGCGATAGTTCGCCACCACATTCGTCGTGGAAAAACTCGTCGTGTCGCCGCCCGCGCTGGTGACAGCGCTCCCATTCGGCAACGCCGTCCACGTGGTCGCATCGGCCGACGATTCGATTTTGTAGGTCGCGCCTTCAACCGAGGTCCACGTGATCGCGACCGTGCCGCCGGAGTTCGTCGCCGTCACCGCAATCGGCGAGGCCTGGCTGGCGCGGACATACTCCGTGACCGTTTCGTTGATCGCGTTGACGCTGCCACCCGTGGGGCTGCCGTAAAACCACCGGCCGACCATATTCGGAAATTTCGGCGTGCCGTCCGCCTCGATCGTGAGGAAGTAGGCCCACGTGCCATTGGGAAATTCCGGCGTCACGCAGAAGCGCACGTTGCACTCGTTAAGATCGAAATCGGTGCCCAGCGTTTTCCCCAGGTCGCCGAGGTAGTCGTAGTCTTCTATAAAGTGCCCAAGCGCGTAGGCGGCATTCACCGCCGGGCCGTAGACATTGGTCGGCAGCGTCGCGCTGCGGTTTTGCGCGCGCGCCGCCCACGCCGGGAGCGTCGTGCGCCCCGTCGCCGCGAGATTGGTCGTGCCGTTGGTGCCGTCGCGTTTCACGTAGCCGGAGGTCATGCGCCGCAAGCCGCTCTTCGCATCCATCGGCGACGCGTAGCCGTAAGGCCCGTAGACCGGCAGTCCGTCCGCCAACCACGCGACAATCGGCGAGTGCGCCGTCACCGGCGCCGTGCTCTCGGTGTAGAGCTTGGTCGTGGAGTTGAAGTCGACGTGATCGCCGAGCTGGTAGCGCACCGCTGGCGCGTTGGCGTGATAGTGATGGTTCGTCTGCGCTTGATGGGCGAACGCCGGATCGAAGGTCACGCCTTCATTCGCGTAAGCCTCGCGGTTCCACACACCGTCGCCGCGCAGGCCGTTGACCGGCGAGGCATCGGTGCCGCTCGCCGTCGCGTAGGAAAACGCGTCGCGGTTGTCGAACGCCGCGACGCCGTCGACGAAATAGCCGATGGCCGCGAGCCCCGTGAGCGTCTTTGTCGCCGGAATCGTCGGCGTGCGCGGGATGCGGTAGAGCACGCCCGTGTTTGCCGGAAAACTCGGGAAGTTCTGCGTGTGCGCGGCGTTGAGATACCACGGCCCCATCACGTGCGTGCCGAGCCCGCTTGAGCGGAGGTAGACCCAGTTCGTCGACGAGGAAACTTGGATCACGCCCGCGTAGCTCGGCGTCGACTGTGCGGTGGTGCCCCGCGACCACGTCGTGACCGTCGTGCCGGCGAGTCGCGCGGCGTCGGTCTCGTAGATGCGCGCGTAGCGGCGGGTGTTGGTGGTCTGCCACGACTCGAGTTGCGGATCGCCCGCGAGGGCGACGAGCGAGGTGGCGAAGGCGGCAAGCAGGAGGCGGTAGGTAAAGCTCATGCCGCCGATGAAACCATGACGCGGTAAAGGGTATGTGAGGCGACGGAAGAATATTGTTAAGCCGGCGTAAACGTTCGGGATTTTTCCCGCCAAGAGGGGTAGGTTCCACCCGTGCCGTCTCCCCGGCTGCCATGAAAGTCTCGTTTCCGCTCACCCTCAAAGTCTCGCTCTGGCTGCTCGCCAACATGCTGCTGCTGACCGCAGCGGCCATTGCGTTTTATGTGAGTCAGTTTGGCGTCGGCTGGAAATCACTCACGCACGGCGCCCTCGGCGAACGACTGCAAAGCATCGGCGACTCCATCGCGACGGACCTCAATACCGAGCCCGAGGGCGTGCGGCCGGCGATTCTCCGGTCGCGGAGCACGAAGTATGGCGCCGATTTTTATCTCTTCGCCAATGCCGGTCCACAGGTCGCGGGGGATCCCGTCGAGTTACCCTCTGCCGTGCGCGCCGAGTTGAACAAAGGCCAACGCCTCGGCGGGCGCGGTCCCGATGGTCCCGGCACCCGGGGCCCGCGCGCCCGTCCGCCCCGCGGGGAAGGTCCTCCCGAAGGACGGCCGCCGTTCGACGACCGCGGCCCGCCCGACTCCAAACGAAAAAAAGACGGACCCCCGCCCGGTGAGCGCCCGCCGCCCGAAGCGCGCGGGACCGACGGACGCTTCATCATTCACTCCACCTCGCCCGACGCGACCTGGATTGGCCTCCGCGTGCCCATCCCGAATGAATACGGTCAGCGCACCGCCGGCACCGTGATCATCCGCGCCTCCTCGGTGTTCGCGGTCGGCCGGCTCCTCCACGCCGGCCCGTGGTTGGCGATCGCGGCGAGCGCATTTCTTTTGTCGGTCCTGTTTTGGTTACCCTTGGTCGGCAGCATCACGCGCGCGCTCCGGCGGCTTTCCAGCGCGACCGAACACATCGCCGAGGGGCACTTCGACACGCGCGTCGATCTCCACCGCCGCGACGAACTCGGCCACCTCGGGCACTCCGTCAATCGCATGGCCGAGCGCCTCGACACGCTCGTGAATGGGCAAAAACGTTTCCTCGGCGACGTCGCCCACGAGCTCGGCTCACCGCTCGGCCGACTCCAAGTCGCGACGGAAATTCTCGAAACCCGCGCCGATCCCTCCCTTCGCGAAAACATCGCCGATGTCCGCGAGGAGGTGGAACACATGGCCACGCTCGTCAACGAGCTCCTCGCCTTCACGAAGGCCGGCCTGCGCCCCCGCGATACCGACCTGACCACCGTCTCCCTTGCCCCTCTGGTGCAGGCCGCGCTCGAGCGCGAGCAGGGCACGGACCGTGTCAATGTGAGCGTGCCCACCGAATTGACCGCTCGCGCGGACGCCGCACTCCTCTCCCGAGCCGTCGGCAATCTCATCCGCAACGCCCTCCGCTACACCGCGTCGACCGACGCCATTCGCGTCACGGCCACACGCGACGGCACGCACGTTTCACTCGTTGTCGAAGACGAGGGACCCGGCGTGCCACCCGAGGCGCTGGCCCGGCTGGGTGAGCCCTTTTATCGTCCGGAAACCGCGCGCACCCGCGAATCCGGCGGCGCCGGCCTCGGTCTCGCGATCGTGCGCAGCAGCGTCGCTGCGTGTGGCGGCGAAGTGGTCTTTTCCAACCGCACACCGCACGGCTTCCGCGCCGAGTTGCGTTTGACGTCGGCCAATTCCAAGGCGCTTTCAAGCTGAGCCCCAAGGGCCTGGAGGCAGGAGCCTGCTTGCAGGCGATTCAGGAGGTTGTCCGTCGTCGCGTCATGAAATCGCCTGCAAGCAGGCTCCTACCCCTGCCTCCAAGTTCGTCTCATCCTAAACGCTAACTGAAAGACGCCGACGTTAGTGACCACGCCCCCTTGCACGCCTCACACCACGAGCGCGATCTGCACGCCCGGACCGTGCACGCCCTCGATGAGGATACCCTCGACGTCCGCCGTCTTCGACGGGCCCGTGACCCAAATCACGTTGTTGTCGCTGCCCAATCCGGCAACGGCCTCGGGCAGATCCGAAAAGATCTTCGCGCGCTCGACCACCGCGACGTGCACCCACGGCGTGAGCGCGCCGAGTCGGCGCGAGGTCGTGGCGTCGTTCAGCACGATGGTGCCAGTCTCGGCGATGGCACCGGCGGCGCGTGTGATACCAAACGCATAATCGTCCACCCGCTTCCGGTCGAAGGTCGTCTCGACTTTGAAATCGGCGCCGAAGTGCGGCGCGAGCGTCGGCCACAGCTCCGGATCGCAGTAGCCACGCAGCCATTTGTTTTCGCGCAACCGCGTCACCACCGCCGCGGGATCGGTCAGCGCGACGCCGTTGACGAGCGCGATGCGCTCCGTGAACACCGCGAGCAGGTCGCGGTTGCCGATCATCCGGCGCATCACGGCGATCTCCGTCGTATAGTCGGGCATGGCGGCACGCTCGTGCAGCGGTGCCAGCGCACCGCGCACACGGGAAAAAATGGCTTCACGATCGGCGTTGGAGGACATCTTAAACTTTTTTCGGAGTGAGGAGTTTCTCGCGGCCCACGAAGTAGAGAAACGCGCAGATCGCGACGAAGGGAATCATCGAGAGCGCGTCGGCGTTGGGCCCCTCGAAAAACGGATTGTTCGCCGTGGACCACTTTTGCAGCGCGCTATCAAACTGATCGAGCACGCCCGCGAGGAAGGCGATGATGATGCCCGCAATCGCGCCACCGGCAATGTAGCCGGACGCGAGCAACACGCCGGGGCTCTTGTCGCTCTCTTCGGTGAACTGCTCCTGCGTCATCGCGGCGTGCGAGGCCTTCTTGCGCATCTGGCGGTCGACGAGCCAGCGCACGAGACCGCCCGCGAAAATCGGCGACGACGCCGAGAGCGGCAAATACACGCCGACCGCGAAGGCCAGCGCCGGCACAAACGAGAGTTCGAGTGTGACCGCGATCATCACGCCGAGGAGCACAAGCGCCCACGGGAGCTTTTGGTCGAGAATGCCCTTGATGATATAAGACATCAGCGTGGCCTTCGGCGCGTCGAACTTCCGCACCGTCGTGCCGTCGGGACGCGTGTTGTGCGTGCCGTTGATGCCCGGGTCGACGAGCCACACGGCGGCGCCGCTCGCGTTGACGAAATATTTCCCGGCCGGTCCGCCGACCTCGTCGGTCTTTTGCCACACGAGATAGGAATTTGCGTCGTCGCGCGCCTGCGGGCCGACGAGCGGTTCGCGTTTCGCGAGCTTGCTCGCGTCGGTCTGCAACCCGGCCGGCGCCACTTTGGCCACCGGCACGTAGACAGTCGCGGTGTCGTTCAACTTGAGCAGAATCGGCCCCAGCAAAAACGCCGAGAGCAGCGAGCCGGCGAGAATGGCGATCTGCTGATACTTCGGCGTCGCCCCGAGGAGAAATCCGGTCTTCAGGTCCTGCGAAGTCGTGCCGCCCTGCGAAGCCGCGATGCACACGATCGCGCCCACCGAGAGCGCCGTGACGTAATACGTTCCGCCCGTCCAACCGACCAAGAGAAATATCAGGCACGTAAACAGCAGCGTCGCCACCGTCATGCCCGAGATAGGATTCGAGGAGGAACCGATTTCGCCAGTGAGCCGCGACGACACGGTGACGAAGAGAAACCCGAACACGATGATCAGCAGCGCGCCGAGGATGTTCATGTGCAGCGCCTCGCGCGCGAGCATCACCGCCGCGATGAGCACGATGATGCCGATGCCCACAAATTTCATCGAGAGATCGCGATCGGTGCGCGCCACCGCCGTCGAACCTTCGCCCGCGGAGCGACCGATCCCGATATCGCGCAAGCCGCCTTTCAACCCGTGCCAAATCGTCGGCATCGATTGAAACAAACTGATCAACCCGCCGGCCGCGACCGCACCCGCGCCGATATAGAGAATGTAGGCGCCGCGAATCTGGTTCGGGCCCATTTCGGAAATCGGCATCGTGCCGGGCGCGAGTGGGCCGGGGATGTGGTCGCCGAAGAATTTGATCAGCGGAATCAACAGCAGATAGCTCAACACGCCGCCGGCGCACATGATCGACGCAATGCGCGGTCCGATGATGTAGCCGACGCCCACCAACTCGGGCGAAATCTCCGCACCCACCGAGCCGCCCTTCAGCGGCGCACCAAACACTTTTTCCGGGACGTCTTTCCAGCCCTTGAACGCGATGTTCAGCGTCTTGTAGAGGAGCCCGATGCCAAAGCCGGTGAAGATCACTTTCGCACCCGGCGAGGCGCCCAGCCCAGCGGCTTCGGCCGCGCGCATTTCCGCCTGCGCTTTCGGCGATGCGGCGGCGCGACATTCGGGCGAGGCACCGGCTTTGAGCACGGCGGCGCACGCGGTGCCCTCGGGATATTTGAGCACGCCATGCTCCTTCACGATGAGCGCACGGCGCAGCGGAATCATCATGAGAATACCGAGCAAACCGCCCATCAGCGCCACGAGGAGCACGCGGGAAAGTTCGAGATCGAAGCCGAGAATCAAAATCGCCGGCATCGTCACGCCGACGCCAAACGCGATGGACTCACCCGCGGACCCGGCCGTCTGCGTGATATTGTTCTCCAAGATCGTCGCGTCGCGCAGGCCGACTTTCGAGAGCCCGCGGAACATCGCCAGCGAGATGACTGCCACCGGAATCGATGCGCTCACGGTCAGACCGACCTTGAGCACGAGGTAGAGCGACGATGCTCCGAAAATCATTCCGAGCACGGCGCCGGTGATGACGGCCCGCGCGGTGAACTCGCGCATCACGGTTTCCGACGGGATGAATGGTTCGACCTTGGGTGTGCTCATGTAGAATGAAGTAGGGCGGACTTCAGTCCGCCTTCCTGTTCGACACACCCGTGGGCGCCGGCGCTGGCGGACTGAAGTCCGCCCTACCCTTTCGCGTTTTCAGCCACTTTCTAAACTCACCGCCGCGCCATTCAGGCAGCGCTCGTTTCGCTTCCCACGCACGCAGCGCCGGGATCGGCAGCAATTTTGTCGGCAGGTAATTGATCACCTTGCCACCAAAGAGTGACGCTTTCCACACGGTCGGTTGCGAAGCGAGCAGCGCCCATGCTCCCATCGGGGGCGTGCCGGGCGACGGCACGTTTTCCTCTTTGGCGCGGTTGCGCAGGCGAAGGAGCAAATCGGGGATCGGGATATTGACCGGGCACACCTCGTTGCACGCACCGCAGAGCGTCGAGGCTTTCGGCAGATCCGCCTTCTGCGGAAATTTTTCCTTCATCAACAGAGGCGAGAGCACCGCGCCGACCGGCCCCGGGTAAACACTGCGATACGCGTGACCGCTCGCCTGCCGGTAGACCGGACACACATTGAGGCATGCGCCGCAACGGATGCAGCGGAGAATTTCGCGGCAATCGCTCGCCAGCACCTCGGTGCGGCCGTTGTCGACGAAGATCACGTGCATCTCCTCGGGGCCGTCGGGCTGCGTGGCGGACTTAGGACCGTGGATGAATTCGGTGTAGACCGTAAGCTCCTGCGCCGTGCCGGAGCGGCCCAGCAAATTCAGCAAGATCGCCAAATCGCGGTCGGTGGGCACGAGTTTCTCGATGCCGATCAGCGCGATGTGGCACTTCGTCGCGGCGAGGCAGAAGCGCGAGTTGCCCTCATTCGTGACGAGCACCATTCGGCCGCTCTCCACGGACACGAAATTCGCGCCGGTCAGGCCGACGTCGGCCTCGAGGTATTTGTGGCGCAGATATTGCCGAGCGCGGCGAGTGATGGTCTGCGGATCGTCGTTGTAGGCGCCGAGTCCTTCGCGCTCGAAACTCGTCGCAATCTCGCGACGGTTCTTGTGGATGATCGGGCGGACGATGTGGCTCGGATGGTCGTGATCGATCTGCACGATGAATTCGCCGAGGTCGGTCTCCAGCGACTCGACGCCGTGTTTTTTCAGATAGTGCTCCAGCTCGATCTCCTCGCTCACCATGGTCTTCGCCTTGACGAGCTTAGAAGCCCCGCGCGCCTGCATGATTTTCAAGACCGCCTCGCACGCGTTTTCCGCCGTGGAGGCCCAGTGAACCTGCACGCCGTTGGCCTTCATCTTCGCCTCCACCTGCGGCAGGTAAGTGTCGAGATTTTCGATGGCGTGCTGCTTGATTTCGCCCGCGAGCGCACGCAGCCGGTTGGGATCGGCAAATTGGTCAAAGAGCAGCCGCGTGCGCTTCTCATGCGTGCCCTTCGTGCTCTGGTAAACCGCGGCGCGGGTGTCGGCCTTCAGCTCGGCGGCAAACTGGTCGATTTGCTGGTAGCGCATGGCGTGGGTCAGAGTTTCCCGGCGTTCTTCAACGAATCGCGCAGCACCTGCGCGAGGTGCATCGTCTTGATCGGCTTGCCCTCTTCTTTGGCGAGACCGCCGAGGTGCATCATGCAGCTCATGTCGCCCGACACGAGCACGTCGGGTTTCGACGCGCGGACGTGGTCGAGTTTCAGCGTGCCCATGCTCGCGGAGATATTCGGAAATGCCACGGAGAACGTGCCGCCGAAGCCGCAGCATTGTTCGGCCTCGCCGAATTCCACGATTTTCAGGCCCGCGACCGAGCCGAGCAGCGCCGAGGCGGCCGCACTGCTGTTGGTGCCGCGCGAGTGACACGAGCGGTGAAACGCCACCGTCGCCTCAAAGCGCCCCGGCCACGTCTTCACACCGAGGCCGTTTACGATAAAATCGCCCAGCTCCCACGTGCGCCGGCCGAGCGCCTCGACTTCGCCGAGATCGGGCTCTTTTTCGAACTCGAGCACGGCCCCGTGAAACATCATCGCCGCGCACGAGCCCGACGGCACCACCACCGGCTCTTCGCCCGCGAAGGTTTTCACCGTGTGGCGCACGACCTTGCGCGACGCGGCCCAATCGCCGCCGTTGAACGCCGGTTGCCCGCAGCACGTCTGCCCCTCGGGAAACACGACCTCGACGCCGAGGTATTCGAGCACTTGGACGGTGGCCGCGGCCACGTCGTCATAGAAGGCATCACACAGACACGTCGCCATAAGCTGCACGCGTTTGCCGGTGATTGGTTTTCGCTCGGTGTTGAGCATGGAAAGAAAAAACTGGGACGCACCCCGGCCCTTGCAACCGAAAATCCGGAAACCCTGTGGTGAAATCGCGGCGAGTTTTCGCACGCGAACGCCCACGATTTTTCCGTGACCGCGCGGCCCGCGTGCCTTTCCCTCAACGCACCTATGGCTCACCCCGTTTTCTCCGCCGCCGTCGATCTCGGCGCCACCAGTGGCCGCGTCATTCTCGGCGCTTGGTCGAAGAACCGCCTCACGCTCACCGAAGTCCACCGCTTCCCGAATACCTTCCGCAGTCTCGCCGGCCACGATTACTGGGATGTCGGCACGCTCTGGCACGAGGCGCAGACCGGCCTGCGCAAAGCCGTCGCGGCCCTCCCGCGCGGCGCCAAGCTCGCCTCCGTGGGCGTCGATGTGTGGGGCGTCGACTTCGCACTCGTCAACGACGCCGGCCGCCTCGTCTTCCCGGTCCACGCCTATCGCGACGCCCGCACGCAGCCCGGCCTCAAGCGTCTCGCCAACACCCGCGCCGCCCTCGAACGCGTCTACGCCGCGACCGGCATTCCGAACGTCTTCTACAACTCCTCGCTACAACTCGAGGAAACCGTCGCGAGCTGCCCCGCGCTCACCGATCTCGCCACGCGCTGCCTGTTTCTCCCCGACTACTTCAATTTCCTCCTCTCGGGCCGCATGGAAAACGAGCTCACCATCGCGAGCACCACGCAGCTCCTCGATGTGCACTCGACCGATTGGTCCGGTGCGGCGTTGAAGCATTTCCGCCTGCCGCCGCAGTGGTTCTCGAAGCCGATTCTCTCCGGCACGCGCTTGGGCAAAGTAAAAAACTTTCCCGAACTCGCCGGCACGCAGGTCATCGCCGTCCCCGGTCACGACACCGCCGCCGCCTACGACGCGATGCCCGCCTCGCCCGATGGCACCGATCTCTTCCTGAGCTCCGGCACATGGTCGCTCGTGGGCTTCGAGAGCGACAAACCCGTTCTCGGCAGCGACGCCCTCGCCGCACGCATCTCCAACGAACGCATCGGCGACGGCCGCTATCGCCCGCTCACCAACGTCATCGGCCTCTGGCTCCTCGAGGGCATCATGAAGGATTTCGCGACGCGTCCGACCAACGACAAAGAATGGGCCGCACTCATCACCGCCGCCGAAAAACTCCCCGCGCCCGCCGCCCTGCTCGACGTCGTCGACCCCGCGTTCACCAATCCGCCCTCGATGAAGGCCGCGATCGACGCGCAGTTGAAGAAGCGGAAGCTCGCCGCGCCGAAAAACCTCGCCGGCTACACGCGCCTCATCTGCGACTCGCTCGGCCGCGGTCACGCCGACGCCATGCGCGCCTTCGAAAAAATGGCCGGCAAGAAATTCAAACGCGTCCTCATCGTCGGCGGCGGCTCGAAAAACCGCCTCCTCTGCCAGGCTACCGCCAACGAGACCGGCCTGCCCGTCGTGAGTTTCGCCCTTGAAGGCACCGCCGTCGGCAATCTCGCCAGCCAACTCATCTCCCTCGGTGCCGTGAAAGATCTCGCCACCTTCCGCCGTCACCTCGGCGCCGGGCTCGCGCAAAAGGTCTATTCTCCGCGCAGCTGATCCCGCCACCTCCTCACTCCCGGACCCAGCCGGTCGCAACTCCCTCCTCTCATGCACACCCGCTGGCTCCACCCGCGCGACGAACTCGTCGCCACCATGCGTCGCATCTACCGCCACAAGATGACGACCACCTCCGGCGGCAATCTCTCGATCCGCGATCCCGACGGCGGCATCTGGATCACGCCGTCGCGCGTCGACAAAGGCAGCCTGCAACCGACCGATATCGTGCACGTCGCCGCCGACGGCAAGACCACCGGCCTGCACCCGCCGTCCTCCGAGTTTCCCTTTCACCGCGAAATCTACCGCCGCCGGCCCGATATTCAGGCGATCGTCCATGCTCACCCCGGCGCGCTCGTCGCGTTCTCGATCTGTCGCCTGGTGCCGGATACGCGCGTGCAATCCCACGCCCACAGCGTGTGCGGCCGCGTCGCCATTGCGCCCTACGCGTGCCCCGGCACCGCCGAACTGGGCGAAAAGATCGCCGCAACCTTCGCCAACGGCGCCGACTGCGTATTGCTGGAAAACCACGGCGTCGTGATCGGCGGTCGTGATTTGCAGGAAGCGTTTCAACGTTTCGAGACCCTCGAGTTCGTCGCGCAGACGCTGATCCACGCGCACGCCCTCGGCCCGGTGAAAGTGCTCGCACCCGCGCACCTCGGCATTGAGACGATGCCGGAATTCGGCGAATTGCCCGACGCCGCGCCGACCAATCGCGAGAAAGAATTGCGCGGCGACCTCTGCCGCTTCGTGCACCGCGCCTACGAGCAACGCCTGCTCATCAGCACGGCCGGCGCCTTTTCCGCGCGCCTCGACGGCGGCCAGTTTCTCGTCACCCCGCGCCGCCGCGACCGGCTGGAGGTCTCCCCGCCCGGCATCGTGCGCGCGACGCGCACCGCCTGCGAACGCGGCAAGCGCCCGAGCCGCGCCGCACTCCTGCACGCGCTCATCTACGAACGCCACCCGGAAGTCGGCGCCGTGATTAACGCGCAACCGGCCTACGCGAGCGCGTTCTGCATGACGAACACGCCCTTCAGCACGCGCACGATCCCCGAGAGCTACATCGTGCTCAACGACACGCCGCAGCTTCCGTTCCTCCGCATCGTCGAAGACGCCGAGCGCATCGTCGCCGAAGTCTCGCTCGGCAAACGCCCCGTGGTGCTCATCGAAAACGAGGGCGCCGTCGTGCTCGGCAAGAACCTCCTCGACGCCTTCGACCGCCTCGAAGTCCTCGAAGCCACGTCCGAAGCCCTCCAACTCGCCCGCCCCCTCGGACCCCTGGTGCCCATGCCCGCCGAAGCCATCACCGAACTGCGGCGAGTTTTCGGCGTGGAGTGAGCCGACGCCGCACGCGCCGCGGTTACTGTTCGTCGCGATCCGCCACAAACACCGTCGCCGGGTCCGGCAAAATCGTCACGCTCTCCGACCGCGCGAGGCGGTAAATATCGATGCGCGCGTTGGCAAAGACGCGCTGCGTGCCGGAGCCAGAGACTTTCGCACCGTCGGCGAGACTGCGATCGACGAGGACGTAGCAGGGATCATCGCTGACCACGGATGAATCGAGCGGGCGCCCGCGGTAGAAAAACGCCGAGGCGAGATTCGCGCGGATGCGGGCCCGTGTCGTATCCATAATATAATTCGGTCCCTCGAACCACAGGCGGCGCTCCGACAGCGCCGAGTAGTAGAAGTGGACACCGGTGAGCGTGCGGTCGAGCGCACCCCAGTGGTCTTTCTTCATGTTTTCGGGCGTGCAGGAATTGGCGACGATCACGGCATTGGGCTCGGTGTTGCGGCGCACCCAGAGGAGCGCCTCGTGGAGTTGCCCCATGTGGTCGTCGGCGCGGAGTTTGGCCGGCGTCGCGAGCCACTCGGCGAAACCGGTGCGGTTGCGCGAGAGCCAGAGGCTGGCCTGCAAACCAAATGCCAACGCGAGCACCGCCAACGCTACGCCTGCAAAACCACGCTGCATCCAGCCGATTGCCGGCGCACTAAGGCTGGGGGAAAGCCACGGCAGCGTCTCGCGCCGCCACGAGCGCACGCGGCGAAACGCATCGACCACAAACGCCGCGGCCAGCACCGCCATGGGGAGCCGGATCATCAAAATCAAATAGAGTTCCCCGTAGCTATTGAGCTCCATGAGCAGGCCCATGCCCGCGCTCGCGATGAAGAACGCTCCCAACCATCCCACGAGCGGATCGCGGCTCTGGCGACCGGCCCAGCACAGGTAAGGGATCGCCAGCAAACGCACTCCACAGGTGCCGGCAAAGACCACGACCGCACAAATGAGCGTCCCCAATGGTGCCGCGACCGCGGCCGGCAACACACTGCCCAAACTGCTCTGCCACACCGGCAGATAGGTTTTCCAAAACTCGGTAAGCTGGAAAACATGCAACGGATTGAAACGGGCGTCGCCCGTGCGCCACGACGACATCGTCGCGAGGTAGACCAGCGCAAACGCCCCGCCGAAGCTGAAGCCAAACGCCACCAAGCGCCCTGGAAACCGTCGCTCCCGTGACCAGCGCCACATCACCCAGATCCCCAGTGCGCAGATCAGCACCGGTAGCACCGTGCCCTTGGCGCCGGTGCCGGTCGCGGCGAGCAGGAATATCCACGCGTGGTGCTGCACGCCACAGTGCGCCAGCCGCTCGCAGTGCGCGACGGCCAACAGGAGCGCTCCGCAGAAAATCATCCCGAAGAAAAACGTCGGGCTCACAAACAGCCACCGGGCGAACAGGCCGAGATACATCGGCTGGCCGTAGCTCTCGGCAAACGAGACTTCGCCCGCCATCACCACGAGCAGTGCCGCGATCACGCCACCCCACGGGCTCCGCGCGAGCCGGCGGCCGAGCAGATACGCCTGCGCCAGCATCACGGCCCCGAGCGGCACCACCATCAGGCGCAGTAAGATCAGCGTGAGCTCCACGCCGGTCGTGCCCGAGGCCGCCGCCGCATGCACCATCATGAAGTAGTGATATTGCAGCGGCGTGCCGGAGAGACTCGGATCGTCGAGCGGCCAGTTGTGTTTGATCACCGCCGCCCGGCTCACGAGGTAAACCCAGTCGTGAAAAATCGCGCGCGATGGCATGCCGGTCGCCAGCGGCGACTCCGCAAACATCTGGCTCGCTGCCACAAAAATGATCCCGAGAAAAGCGACCGTCAAGCCGAGCACCAGTCCGGCGTGCGATCCCGAGACGCGGATGCGCACCGGCGACTCCCTCCGTTGCCACCACATTCCGAAACCGGCCGCGAACCATCCCAGCGGCAGAAACCGATAGAAGTCCCGTAACTCCGTCGCCGCCAATCCGAGATAGCTGAAAATCTCGATCGCAAAACCCGTCGGGATCGCGAGCGCCAGCCCCGTCGCCAGCGAAAACGGCCGGCGGTTCAATGCGTAGAGCGTTACCGTGCCCGGCAACGCGACATACGCCGCGAAATAGCCGGCATAGGCCAACAGCGAGTAGAAATCGTAGCCGCACGCTCGCGCGACAATGAGACCCGTGGTGCCGAAAACCGCAGCGGCCACTTTCCAGAGAGCGCCGGGCGAGGCAAAGGGCCTCGGCGCGCGGACGACAAGTCGTTCGAACGAAGACACAGTCTTAATGAGTTGGGGGGAGGAGGGATTGAGGGGCCTGCAGCCAAGCATTCGCCGCAGAGAAACTTCGCCGCGCAGTTTGCAGCTCGTGGTGAAATTTCATCCGCAGAAAGAAACTCCGCGGGCGCGAACGCAACGCCGAATCTCCGGACCGACGCGCGGACCGTCAGAAAAATTGCAGGCTCAGTGGTAGAAATCACCACTGCCGACCCAGAGCGGAGACTTTCAGCGGTCCGCCGGCACCCATCCCCCCAGCACGGTGCCGACACTACGCAGGCGCGCCGCTTCGGTCGGAGAAAGTTGACGCGAGGCCGGCAGCCGCGCCGACGTGTCGAGCGGTTTGCCGGCCAGATCCGTGCTGCGAAATTCCTCGAAACGCAGGTGCGGTGCGGGCGCCGGCGCCTCCGCTCCGGGGACTTTGTCCAACTGCCAGCCAACCGCACCGATGTGCGGACCGAGGGCACAATTGATGAAGGCCACGTGGTTGTGCGGAAAACGCACCGGCTCGATCCGCGCCAACACATAGCGGTCGACGTTCGGCGATGCCGTGAGCCGGCAATCGACGAAGACGTAGCCGAATGCACCGGCGCCGTTGCGCGCCTGCACGAGGTAACCGTTGTAAACGGAGTGAAACGTGCAGCGTTCGAAGTAGACCGCGCCGCTGCCCCACACGTAGTCGACATCGCCCTCGACATAGCAATCGCGCACGTAGACGCGGCCATCGAGGCGCAGCGTGTCCTGGAAACTCTTGAAATCGCAGTCGCGCAAAATCACGCGGTCGGCGCGCACGCGAATCGCCTCGGCCTGCGAACCGCCCTTCGGCGTCGTGTTGTGCAGCGTGAGATTTTCGAGAATAAAACCGTCGGCCTCGGCGGAAAACATCTCGCGGCGGCGGGGGTTGAGGTTCGCGTTGTTGGTCGCCGCAATGATCGTTCCGCGCCGGTCTTCGCCGCGCAGCGTAAGATTTTTCTTCTCCGGCGCGACGATGACGAGTTCGGCGTAGGTGCCGCGACGCACCAGGATCGTCGTGCGCTCCGCGGATTCGGCAGGGACGGCGTCGACGGCAGCTTGGACGGTCTTGAAATCACCGGAGCCGTCGGGCGCGACGACGAGATCCCGGGCGGTGGCGATCGTCGCGACGACGAGCAGCGCAAATACGGTGAGGGGTTTCACAAACGGGCGAGACGCCGGGTCGGCGCGAACGATGCGCGCAATCTGCGCGCTACGGCACTTCGTAGACTTCGATCAGCGCCACGCCGGTCGACCCGCCGACGCCGGAGACTTGCGCGGTGTAGTTACCCGGCGCGAGCTCGGTCAAAATCGCGCCGTCGCCGCTGCCGGTCGTGAGCGCAAACGCACCGACTTGTGGAGAAACGCGCGCGATCTCCAGCGCGTTGGGCGCGGCAGTCCAGTTGCCGTTTTGCGCGACGACGGCGCCACGGTCGTTGAACAACGTGAGCTGCAGCCGCGTGAGCGCACCGCCCACGCCGAACGCGCCGAGCGTGGGCCCGATCGCGCGCACGAGGATCGGTTTCGAGGCGCGACCGCTGATCGTCATGCCCGCAATCAGCGAGGCATCGTCCGCCCCGACAAAGGCACGCGACGAGAGATTGCTCAGGCGATGTCCGGTGTCGGTGGGCGCGAGATCGTAGATTTCAACGAGCCCATTGCCGGCGCGCCCGGCGGAGTCGGTCATGACTGTCGAGTAAGCGGCGGGCACGAGCGCGCTCACGAACGCGGAATCCGCGATGGTCGGGGAGAGCGGAAAGACGCCGGCCTGCGCGTTGGCGGCGACGATGGCCGCAGAGTTGGGCGCTGTCATCCAGCCGGTATTGGTCACGACGATCGCGTTGTCGCGGAAAAGATCGAGTCGCGGCGCCGGCAGCACATCGGCGACACCGAACTGTGCGAGGCCCGGGCCGACGGCGCGCGCGAGCACGTTCTTCGGCGCGGCGCCGCTCACCACGAACCCGACGATCACCGCACCGTCGCCACCGGTCGCGCGGGCGCGCGTAGACAAACCGGTCAACCGCTCGGCGCGAGGCGCAGCGGTGACCGCACTCAGCCGCGGCGTGAAACCGAGGACAAATTGCGGATCGCGATATTGCGCAGCTGTCGCGGCGTCGATCTGGCGCGACGCGGCGTGGCGGCGCGCGACGTCGAGCGCGTTGCCGTTGAGATCGGTGGATTGAAACTCCCAAAACTGCAGATCGGGCGCGGAGGTCGCGCCACCGTCGAGTTGCCAGCCGGTAGCGGTGATGTGCGGTCCCATCGCGCAGTTGATCCAGACGACTTGGGAGAACGGCCACGTGTTCGCCACGCCGACCCGGGGATCGATGCGCGCGAGGACGGAGCTCGTCACGCCGGCTGCGGCGGTGAGTCGGCAATCGACGTAGACGTTGCCCTTGCCGGTCTGGCTGTTGCGGACCTGCGCGTAGTAACCGGTGCTGAGCGCACGCAGCTCGCAACGCTGGAAAAAACACGCACCGCCGCCCCACATAAAATCGACGTCGCCCTCGATCAGACTGTCGGTAACGAAGAGCGCGCCGTTCCACAGGAGCGTGTCTTGAAAACTGGAGAGCGTGACGCGATCAAAGACGACGCGCTGGCCGTTGCCGCGGATCGCCTCGGCCTGCGAGCCGCCCTTCGGCGTGGCGTTGCGCAGTGTGATCGTCTCCAAGACGAAGTCGTTGGCATCGGAGGCGACCATGGTGCGGTTGTTGCCGCTGTTGAAATTGGCGTTGTTGGCGTAGCTGATGACGCTTCGGTCGCGGTCCTCGCCGCGCAACGTGATGAAGGGCTTGGCGGAGCCGATGTAGACGATTTCACGATACGTGCCCGGCTTCACCGTGATGACGGTGCGCGCGGTGTTGTTGCGCGGGACGAAGTCGATCGCCCCCTGCACCGTGCAAAAATCACCCGAGCCGTCGGCCGCGACGGTGAGCGCCGTCGACCCAGCGGAGGGGCCGGCCGCGCGCGTCGAGAAACGAAACGCAGCCGCATCCGCGGTGCCCGTGAACGCCGCGCCGCCGGCATCGGTGAAGACACCGCTCTCGATCGTCACGTAGTAACCCTGCCCGTAGGCGAGCACGCCCGCGCGCGGAAAAATCGTCGCCACCGTGCCTGTGATGATGATCGGCAGATAGTTGTAGGGCGTGCCATTGGTGCCGATGAGGCGTGTGTGCGTGGCGCTCGCGAGGTCGATGGTCTCGACGACGGCATCGGTCGCGGCCTGATGAATGCGCACGCGCCCGGACGTGCCGAGCTTCGGCGCCACGTCGAACGTGACGGTGAGCAACGTGTCGGTGCAGACTCCGGTGGAACCGGGCGCAGGGGCAAACGCGGTGGCGGTGATGGCCGCGGCGCGTGCTACGAGCACGGCGGCGACGACAAAAACCGAAAACAGTTTCAGCTTCATGGAGCCGGAGAGAGACGGAAATATTTCGTCCCTGTCCAGCACCGGCGTGCAGCGGTCAGGCGCCCTTTACCTTGGCAAACGTCTCGTTCAACGCGCGAGCGGAGGCTTGCAGCGCTTGCTGCTCTTTCGGCCAAAGTTCGACTTCGACGTGTGCGAGCGCGCCCGCGCGGCCGACGACGGTCGGGACGCTGAGGGCGGTGCCGCGGATGCCGTAGGCGCCCTGTTGCACGGTGGAAACGGGGAGCACCTGGCGTTTGTCGTGCGCGATGGCATGGACGACTTCGGCGATGGTGAGACCGACGGCCCAGCCTGCCCCGCCCTTGCGGCGGATGACTTCGGCGCCGCTGCCTTTGGTGCGCTCGAAAATCTGCGTCTGAAAATTCGGCGTGCAGCCGGCGATCTTCGCGAGCGGCAAACCGGCGTAGGTCGCGGACGACCAGACGGGGAGCATCGTGTCACCGTGTTCGCCGAGGATCAGCGCTTTGACCTGCGTGGGCGCGAGCTTGAGGTCTTGCGCGATGAGCGAACGGAAACGCGCGGTGTCGAGCATCGTGCCGAGACCGAGGACTTGTTGCCACGGCAGGCCGAGCTTCGCGGCGGCGAGTTGCGTGAGGATGTCGACGGGGTTCGACACGACGAACACGATGGCGTCCTTACGGAAGCCGGCCGTCTTCATGCTCTCGAGAATGCCGGAGAAGAGCGCGACATTGCGATTGATCAGGTCGAGGCGCGACTCGTCGGGCTTGCGGCGGAGGCCGGCGGTGATGACGAAGACGTCGCTATCCTTCGCGCGGGCATAGTCACCCGAGTAAATGCGTTGGTCGGCGATCGAGGAGGAACCGTGCAGGAGATCGAGGGCCTCGCCCTCGGCCATGTCGGCATTGGCGTCGAGAATTTGGATTTCGGAAACGATGCCGGCGCACTGGAGCGCGAAGGCGGCATTGGAGCCGACGCGGCCACCGCCGCCGATGATGGAAACTTTCATGAGAAGGAGAGGGGAACTGAGCGAGGAGCGTGGTGAGACAAGACGATCGAGGTAGGGCAAGGTCTGTGACCTGCCCTGTTCGAGCCGTAACAATGCGAGGGCGGGTCAGAGACCCCGCCCTACTTGCCCATCTGCTTCAGAATCTGCTCGGTGATTTTCGCGACGATGGCTTCGATGGCCGGATCGGCGGGATCACTGGCAGGAGCTTCTTTGGCCGGCACGGAGCAAACGACCCCGGGACGGAAATCGGCGCTGTCGCAGAGTTCGCATTCCTTGAGACCGGCGCGGGGATCGGGCATGCCGAGTTTCTGGCGCAGGTTGATGAGCTCCTTCGCCTGGCCGCCGGTGAAGCGATGGAGGCCACCGCCGAGGCCGGCGGCGATCCACACAGTGCGGCAGTAGGAATCGATGTTCTCCATCTTCCAGTAGGCGTCTTCGACGTCTTTGCCCCAGCAAATCACGCCGTGATTCTGCATGAGCACGGCTTGGTGAATCTTGCCGACCTCACCGACTTCGTCGGCGTTGGCAGGCGTGCCGGGTGTCTGGTATTTCGCGACGCCGATTTTGCCGAGGAACACTTCGGCTTCTGGGATGAGGCAGGAGGGAATGTTGACGTTGGCGATGGCGAACGCGG
Organism: Opitutus sp. GAS368; assembly: GCA_943372705.1. Lineage (GTDB taxonomy): Bacteria > Verrucomicrobiota > Verrucomicrobiia > Opitutales > Opitutaceae > GAS368. The sequence continues at coordinate 30,860 of CALRZR010000024.1, forward strand.
TCGCGTGCGGCGGATGCGCGTGCACGCAGGACTTCGCGGCGGGCTGGCGCTTCATGATGCCAAAGTGCGTCTTCGCCTCGCTCGTGCGGACGCGCGTGCCGGCGAGCTGGTTGGCGTCGAGGTCGACGAGGCACATGTCCTCGGGCTTCATGAAGCCTTTGCAGATGAGCGTAGGCGTGCAGAGGGCGAGATTGTCCCCGACGCGGACAGTGATGTTGCCGCCGTTGCCGTCGGTGTAGTCACGCTGCCAGAGACGGCGGCCCATGTCGCAGATGCGCTCTTTGATTAGATTGATCTCGGGCGAATTGAAGAAGCGCTCGATCTCGGCGGGCGTTTTCGGGTCGGAGCCGGGCGTCCACTTGAACTCGTAGTCGGGTATGCTGGGCGCAGCGGATTTCTTGGCCGGAGCGGCGGCGGAGGATGCGGTGGTCTTGGTGCCGACGAGCGGCAGGAGCGATGCGCGGCCCTGGAAGACGTCGCGGGCGGATGGCGTGAGGATCGCGCCGGCGGGCGGTTGCGATCCCTTGCGGAGAAGTTCCTCGGCGTCGCGAGCGGTGATGACGATAGGCATGGGTGGAAAGGTGTAGGAGCGAGCTTGCTCGCGATAGGTAGGAGAATCGCCTGCAAGCAGGCTCCTACCTCACGTGAGCGGAAATTTAGGCAGGCGGGTTGTAGAAAATTTTGTCGATGAGCGCGGCGCAGAAGGCGTCGACGGGCGTCGGGTTGTCGAAGGGCGCGGTCGCCTCGGCACCTTCGGTGAAACCGATAATGTGGCCAACGCCGGCTCCGAGATTGTCGTAAACAACGAGCGACGATCCCTTGGCGAGCGGTTCGACGGCGCCGCCTTGAAATTTCGATTTGTCGAAGGGCTGCACGAGGAGGAAACGGCCGCCTTTGTAGGCGGGGTCCTGCTGCGAAAGGGTCACGCGACCGATGACGTGTCCGAGGCGCATGTCAGTCGGTCTCCTTCGCGTCGACGAGGCCCATCACGATATTGCGCAACGGGGATTTCGGATCTTTGACCAGCGCGCGGGTGTGGGAACCGTCGGTCGAGATGAGCACGCGCTCGTGGTGTCCGGCGCCGAGCGCATCAATGGCGAGCACGGGCGCACCTTCGTCGCGGAACTCGGCATCGAGCGGCTGACAAATGATCGAACGATAGCCGACCATGCTGGGATGGCAGACTGTCGAAACGACCACTCCGTCAACGCGCGCGAGAAACATGGCTCAGTAGATGCGCAGGTTGTCGACCATCACGCAGCGGCGGGTGCGCGTGAACGTCTCCGGCGTGGTGATGCCTTCGCCGGTCGTGGTCGCGATCGAGTAGCTGAGGTAACCCTCGCCGCCGAGGCCGAGGCCGGCGGTGCTGGGACCGTTTTTCACGAAGAGCGTGGTGTCGAGAGCGCGGGCCATCTGCGTCATGCGCTCAACGTTGAGCGAGTGGATCACGCAGGAGTGTTTGTAGCCGTGCTCGCTCTTGGCGGCGGCGGCGACAGCGGCGTTGAAATCTTTGACGCGCACGATCGGGAGCATCGGCATCATCTGCTCTTCGAGGACATACACGTGGTCGGCGTCGGTCTCGGCAAAGAGCAACGGGCAATCAGGCGTGACGGTCGCGCCGGCGTGTTGCGCGAGCACGGCGGCGTCGGCGCCGACGAACTTGCGGTTGAGCACCGGGTGCGAGCAGCCACCGGCGTCTTTGGAATTGGTGAATGCCACGGCGCTGAGTTTCGCGAGCTGCGCCGCGGTGAGCTTTGCGGCGCCGGCGGAGGCGAGCTCGTTCATGAAACGGTCGGCCACGTGCTCGAGCACGAAGACCTGTTTTTCGCCGATACAGAGGAGATTGTTGTCGAACGAGGCGCCGGAGATGATGTCGGCGGCGGCCTTCGCGAGATTGCCGGTGCCATCGACGATGACAGGCGGATTGCCGGGGCCGGCGCAGATGGCGCGTTTGCCGGAGGCCATCGCGGCCTTCACGACCATCGGACCGCCGGTCACGCAGAGGAGGCGGATGTGCTCGTTTTTCGTGAGCGCATTGAACGTCTCGATGGTGGGCGTCTCGACCGTGCAGATGAGATTCTCGATGCCGAGGACGGCGTGGATCGCTTCGTTGAACGTGCGGACCGCGAGCGCGGCGGAGCGGGCACCACCCGGATGAGGGTTGAAGACAACGGAGTTTCCGGCGGCGACGATGTTGATGACGTTGCCGCTGAGCGTCGGGATGGAGTGCGTGACGGGCAGCACCGCGCCGACGACGCCGAAGGGCGTGTGCTCTTCCATCGTGATACCGTGATCGCCGCTCATGCCGCGCGGCTGGAGCCACTCGACACCGGGGACGAGTTTCACGATTTCGAGCTTCGCGACTTTGTGTTCGAGGCGGCCGATCTTGGTCTCGTCGAACTCAAACTTGCCCCACTCTTTCGCGTTTTTCGTGCAGAGGGTTTTGACGATGTCGATGACCTGCCGGCGACCGGCGACACCCTTGTTGCGCAGTTGCTCGAAGGCGACTTGCGCGGCGGCGCAGGCTTCCTTCACGCAGTCGAACACGCCGAAACGCGGACCGCTGCGGCGCGGTGCGGGCGAGGCGGCAGCCGACGGTTTCGGCTCGCTGGCGCTCGCCGCTACCGTGGTAGACCGGCCGAGGCCGCGCATGACATCTTCGACGATCGTGCGGATCGTTTGCTCATCGAGTTGGAGATTGGCGCTCATCGTTCGGAACCGCGGTTACTTTTTCGGGGGATAGATTTTGTGATTCAATACGTCGACCGTATCGACGATGCCCACGACGACGGCGTCGACGGGCAGCGTTTTCATGCCGGTGGCCTGGCGCGCGGAGCTGCCCTGGCAAAACAGGACCACCTCGTCGAGGCCGGCACCCATCGCGTCGATTGCGACGACAGTGTTGGTGCCGGTGCGGAACTGCGCGGGATTGGCTTCATCCACGAGCAGCGGGCGCAAGATGACGAGTTTACGACCCTTCATCGCCTCGTCTTTTTTCGTCGAGACGACGGAGCCGATGACGCGCGCGAGAAACATGGCTTACTTCTTCGCGGGCGTGGCGGCGACGGGCTTCGGCAAAATGAGCGCGACGTCGTCGTGCGGACGGGGCAACACCTGCACGCTGACGACTTCGCCGACGGTGCGGGCGGCCTGCGCACCGGCATCGGTGGCGGCTTTGACGGCGGCGACATCACCCGTGACAACGGCGGTGACGAGGGCGTTGCCGACCTGCTTCATGGGGCCGACGAGGGTGACGTTGGCGGACTTGAGCATGGCGTCGACGCCGGTGACGAGGGCGGTGAGACCGCGGGTTTCGAGGAGACCGATGGCTTTGGACATATGAGTGGGAGTTGAGAGTTAAGGGTTGAGTGTTGAGAGAAAGGGAAGCGGGGAAACGCGTGGATCAGCTCTGCGCCGAGATGCAGCGCGCGGTTTCGCGGGCGACGACGAGTTCTTCGTTGGCGGGAATCACAAAAATTTTGGTGCGAGAATGCGCGGCGGAGATCTCGCCCTCGGTGCCGCGGAGCGCGGCATTTTTCGCGGGGTCGATCACGATGCCGAGCTGGTCGAGCTGCGCGCAAATCGCCGCGCGGAGGTCGGGATTATTTTCACCAATGCCGGCGGTGAACACGAGGGCGTCGGCGCCGTTGAGTTCGAGGAGAAACGCGCCGATCCAGTGGCGCGCGGATTGGATAAACACGTCGAGCGCGAGTTGCGCGCGGGCGTTGCCTTGCTGGGCGGCGGCGCGGATGTCGCGGAGGTCGTTGCCGACACCGGAGAGGCCGAGCAACCCGGCCTCTTTGGTCATCTGGCGCTCGGCTTCGGCAAGCGAGAGGCCGAGGGTTTTCATCACGAACGGCACCGCGGCGGAATCGAGATCGCCAACGCGGTTGTTCTGCGGGAGGCCCGATTGCGGGCTGAGTCCCATGCTCGTGCCGATCGCGACGCCGTCGCGAATACCAGTCACGGAGCTGCTGCCGCCGAGGTGGCAGGAGACGATGCGGAGCGGCGCGGCGGCTTCACCGTTCGCACGCGGCGCGACGGGCGTCGCACCGGCCTGGTAGAGTTTGCGCACTCGCTCGGCGACGTCGTCGCGACCCAGCAGTTCCGCGCTGCGCTCGGCGACGAATTTGTGGCTCGCGCCGTGAAAACCGTAGCGACGCACACCGGCTTCATACCACGTCTGCGGAACAGCGTAACGCGAGGCAGCCTCGGGCACCCACTGGTAAAACGCCGTCTCGAAGAGAGCGACGAGCGGGACGCCGGGGAGTTTTTCGCGGAAGCGCGCGATGCCGAGCGCGTAGGGCGGATTGTGCGCGGGAGCGATTTCCTTGAAGCCGTCGAGCGCGGCGATCACGCGATCGTCGGTGTCGGCACGCAAGCAACCGGTGAGATTTTTCCCGAGAACGGTTTTGAAACCGACGCCGTGCAGATCCGCGGCGGTCGTGACGTGTCCGCCGTTCTTGAGTTCACCGAGGCAGTCGTCGATCGCCTTGCCGTAGTCGGTCACGCGCTCGTAGCCGCCCTTCGCGAGCAGCGAAGCGGCGCCCGTTCCGTCGAAGCGAATCAGACGGAACTTGAACGAGGTCGAGCCGAGGTTGGCGACGAGGATGTTCATGGATCGGGGGTGGAACCGGTTGACCCCAACCGGTTCAAGCGCGTTGAGGTCAACGCGCTCCACCTCAAGCGCTGGGGGCTTGGACGAGCCACTTGCCAAGGCCGGAGAGTTCGTCGTGCGGACGCGGGATGACTTGGACGGCGATGACTTCGCCGACTTTGCCGGCAGCTTCCGCTGCGGCGTCGATGGCGGCTTTCACGGCGGCGACGTCGCCCCGGAAAAACCCGCAGACATAACCGCTGCCGACGGCTTCGTAGCCGGTCATGGTGACGTTGGCGGCTTTGAGAGCGGAATCAGCGGCTTCGACAAGCGCGCAGAAACCCTTCGTTTCGATGAGACCAATTGCTTCCTGTGCCATGGTGAGGGAAAAGTTGAGAGTTGAGTGATGAGAGTGGGACGGACGCGCCGGGCTTAGAGGCCGAGGGTGCGGACGAGTTCGCCGTGCGGGCGGGCGATGATGTGCGAGCAGACGAGCTCGCCGACGCGTTTGGCGGCTTCGGCGCCGGCATCGACGGCCGCGCGCACGCTGCCGACGTCGCCTTTGACGATCACGGTGACCATGCCGCCGCCGATTTGGATCTGGCGAACGAGGGTGACGTTGGCCGCTTTGACCATGGCGTCGCTGGCTTCGACGCTGCCTACATAGCCTTTGGTTTCTACCATGCCGATGGATTCATTCATAGTGTTCTAATGGGTGAAGGGTTGGAGTGAGTGTGGAGTGAGTGGTGAGTCGCGAACGGGGAGGGAAATTTACTTCAAGAGCTCGACAGGCGTATCGGCTTCGAGCGCGCACGCGTTGCCTTCGTCGGTGTCGATGTGGACCTCGAGTTTGAAGTCCTTGTGCACGCGGACGAGGAGACGCTCGAACGTCACGGCGCACGGACCGCCGACACGGAGCTTCATAAAGTCGCCCTGCTTCACGCCGTAAAACGCCGCATCATCCGGGTGCATGTGCACGTGCGGTGCGGCGCGAATGACGCCGTCGGGCATCTCAAAAAATCCCGCGGGGCCCATCAGCATGCAACCGGGCGTTTCCTTGATCACGCCGGACTGGCGCACCGGAATGTCGAAACCGAGCGAGATCGAATCGGTGAGCGCGAGCTCGATCTGGTTGAAATCGCGGCACGGACCGAGAATGCGGAGATTGGAAATCACGCGGCTGCGCGGGCCGATGAGTGTGACCGACTCCTTCGCAGCAAACTGGTCTTTTTGGTAAAGCCACTTCATCGGCGTGAGCGTGGCGCCCTTGCCGAAAAGAATTTCCACCGCCTCCTGCGTGAGGTGGCAGTGACGCGCACTCACATTGACGAGGAGCGGATTGGGCCCCTGCGCCGTGCGAGGAAGGTTCTTGCCGAGTCGCTGGTAAATCGCCCGCCGAACGAGATGTTCAATCTCTACACGATGAGGGGAAGGAGGCGGCAAAGACATGGTCGGATGCGGAAGGGTTTGACCCGATGTCGCCCAAAATCTTCCATGAAGTCAAGGGAAGCATTGCACAATATTCCAAAATCTTCCAACTTCTACCATACCGATGCACCCCGAAGAGCGCCGCGCGAAGATCGAAGCCTACCTCCAGTCGGCTGAATTCGCTTCGCTGGAGGAACTTGCGCAACACGTAGGGGTATCGGTCTCGACCGTTCGGCGCGACGTGGCTGAACTGGAAGTAGGCAAAGGCGTCCGGCGCACCCACGGCGGGGCCCGCACGCTTCAACCGAAGACCGACGAGTTCGTTTTCAACGTCCGCGACACCCACCAAGTTGGCGAAAAAGAGGCCATCGGCGCCGCGTGTGCTGCACTGGTCCAGCCAGGCCAGAACGTGATCATCGACAGCGGCACGACCTGCTTCCACGTCGCGAAACATCTCGGCGAAAAGGTGGCTCAGATCATCACCAACTCGCTCCCCATCGCGAATCTGTTCTCCGGCTCGAATCGCCACGAAGTGCATGTCACCGGCGGCGTGATCTACCCGCGCCTCGGCACGCTCGTCGGCCCGCACGCAGTGGAATCGTTTTCGCGGATGCACGCCGATGTCGCGATCCTGAGCGGCAGCGGCATCGCGGAGGACGGCATCTACAATTCCCACGCGCTCATCGTCGACATCCAGCGCGCGATGATGGCGGGAGCCGCCAAGGTGATTTTCTGCTTCGATCGCACGAAGTTCGACCGCCGCTCGACATTCTTTCTCTGCGATTTCGCCAAGATCGACTGCGTCGTGACCGATGCCGGCGCCCCCACCGCGCTCGTTGAAAAACTGCGCGCCAAGGGAATTCAAGTCGTGCTCGCAGGCGAGCCAGCCGCGGCCGCGGCGACGCCGTAAAACTCGCCGCGCAGAATTACCGCGCGCCGGTTTACAACACGATGTTGTCGATCATCCGCACCTCGTCGACCCATGCAGCGATGGCCAACATGCTCTTGCCCGGCTCGATCTCGCGCACGGTTTCCATCGTCACGCAGTTTACGATCGAGATGTAGATGATGCGCACGCGCCGGTGCTGACTCAAAATGTGCGTCGCCTCGGCGATGAGGCGGTCGGGGCTGCGCACACCAGCATCGAACATCTCCTTCGCCTTGAAGAGCGCCTTGCTCAACGCGAGCGACTCCTGGCGCTGGCTCGCCGTAAATTCCCGGTTGCGCACCCCCGCCGCCAAACCATCCGGCTCGCGCACCGTCGGCACGACGACGATCTCCACTTTGAAACATAGGTCCGCCGCCATCTTCCGCACCACCGCCGCACGCTGCGCCGTCTTCTGACCGAAAAACGCCTGCGTCGGCCGCACGATATTGAAGAGCTTCGCCATCAGCGTCGCGACGCCGCGGAAGTGATTGGGACGCGAGACCCCATCGAGGGGTTTGCCCGTGTGATCTTCCGTCACAAACGTCGAATACCCGCGCGGGTAAATATCCTCTGCCGCCGGCGCGAAGACCACGTGCGCCCCGCAACGTTTGCACAGTTCGAGATCCTCAGGGAAACTGCGCGGGTAGTTCGCAATCACCTCGTTGGGACCGAACTGCAGCGGGTTCACAAAAATCGACACGACCACCACCTGCGCACTTTGCGCGGCGGCGCGGATCAAGGCCTCCTGGCCCGCGTGGAGCGCTCCCTGCGTCGCCACGAGCGCGATAGTTTTGCCCTGCGCTTTCAACTCCGCGGTCAGCGACCGCATCTCGGACACAGATTCGATTTTTTGCATAGGGGGTTTGACGCGGATTGGGAAACGTCGGGCTTGAACAAACTCGGCGCGCTGCGTTTGTTCAAGTTTTTCACCCGTTCGCGCGCCACGTCGCGCCGCTCTTCACGCTCCCTTTACCACTCCCTCCACTCTCAATCCACCCTCCGCCCGCCATGATCCGCATCAACGAGAACTACACCAAGCTCAAGGCCTCCTACCTCTTTAGCGACATCGCCAAGCGCGTCAGCGCCTACGTCGCCGCCAACCCCACCAAACCCGTCATCCGCCTCGGCATCGGCGACGTCACCGAGCCGCTCCCGCCCGTCTGTATCGAGGCCATGCACGCCGCGACCGACGAGATGGCGAAGCGCGCCACGTTTAAAGGCTACGGCCCCGAGCAGGGCTACGCGTTCCTCCGCGACGCCGTCGCCGCCAACGACTACACCGCCCGCGGCTGCAAAATCGACGCCGACGAGATCTTCATCTCCGACGGCTCCAAGTGCGACTGCGGCAACATCCAGGAAATCTTCGCGACCGACGTCCGCCTCGCGATTCCCGATCCCGTTTACCCGGTCTACGTCGACACCAACGTCATGGCCGGCCGCACCGGCGCCAACGTCGACGGCCGTTACGCCGGCGTGACCTACCTCGATAGCACGCCCGCCAACGGCTACGTGCCCGCCATCCCCGGCGTCGCGACCGACCTCATCTACCTCTGTTTCCCCAACAACCCCACCGGAGCCGTTGCCACCAAGGCCCAACTCACCGAGTGGGTCGCCTACGCCAAAGCCAATAAAGCCATCATCCTCTTTGACAGCGCCTACGAAGCCTACATCCGCGATCCAGCAATCCCCCACTCCATCTACGAAATCGAGGGCGCGCGCGACGTCGCCATCGAGTTCCGCAGCTTCTCCAAAACCGCCGGCTTCACCGGCACGCGCTGCGCCTACACGGTCGTCCCGAAGTCGCTCGTCGCCTACAACGCCGCCGGCAATGCCCACCCGTTGCACGCTCTCTGGAATCGCCGCCACACCACGAAGTTCAACGGCGTTTCCTATCCGATCCAGAAAGCCGCCGCCGCCATCTACACCGACGCCGGCAAGCAGCAGACGACCGACCTCATCAACTTCTACCTCGCGAACGCCAAACTCATCCGCGAAGCCGTAAAGAGCTGGGGCTTCTCCTGCATCGGCGGCGACAATGCGCCCTACCTCTGGATCAACACCGGCCGCGACTCGTGGGAGTTCTTCGACCTCTTGCTCAACAAGGCCCAAGTCGTCTGCACGCCCGGTGCCGGCTTCGGCAAATGCGGCGAAGGCCACGTGCGCATCAGCGCCTTCAACTCCCGCGAAAACGTCGTCACCGCGCTCGAACGCGTCGGCGCAGCTTTGAAATAAACACCACTCACTGCCTTACCGGTCGAAATTCGACCGTCGCACACAACGCCGACCCACGGGTCGGCGTTTTTTATTTTTCCTCGGCCGCGGCCGCAGCCGAAATTCCCGCTCAGGCCGTCAACGACGCCGGCGTCCGGTCATGCACCCAAAAGCGCATCGTCACGAGCCAGTCTTGGCGCAGGTCGTAGCCCCACTCGGTGTCGATCAATTCGATCTCACGCACCGCGCCCGCGATACTCGCGCTGCGCTCGAGGTGACCGCGTTCCAACTCCGCCAGCGAACGCGCCACGGAAAATGCCTGCTCGATCGAGGCAAAGGCGCCCCGCGTCGTGGTCTTCTGCGTCGGGCGTCCGTCGGCGCCGGTTTCCAGGGAAAATTGCAGGACTGCGAATGACGACGCTTCAGATGGGATCATGGGGTTGTGTGGTCAGCAACGAGTGTGCCGCAACACAGGGACGAGAAATAAAAAATAATCCACTATTTTCCGCTGCGGCTCAGACCGCTGGCAATATCGTCGGCCAGCAACGCCACCGCTTTGCTGAGCTGCGCGGCCAACGCGCCCTCGCTCTTGCCGTCCCAGCGCAATTCACCCGACTGCACTTCGCCGCGCGCGACCGCTTTCGGCTGTAGGCCCGCCGTCGCCAGCTCCCACACCGCGCGAAAAAACACCGCGCCGCCGCTGCCGCCTTCGCAGGCCAACACGCGCACCGTCAGCGTATGGTCATACTCCACGTCAGTGGCCCGCAGCCCCGCGGCCAAAACCGCCCCCGCCGCGCCGCGCGCCACGAGATTTTCCCGCAACACCCGGCCGATCCCGAGCTCCAGCGGCTCACCCCAACGCGCATACTCGCGAAACTCGATCTCGTTGTCCCCGCGCCGCACGATGATCGGCTTGGCTTTGATATAGCTCGCCAGCTCAACCGGACGTAGGTGCACGACCGGCGCTTTGGCCGCCGCCGAGGTCACCGGCGCACCCGTGACCGACGTCGACAAGACATAGAAACGCGTCGGGTCGCTCTGCGCCTGTGGCAGCAATGAACACCCGCCGAGCCACAGTGCGGCCACCGCCGCCAGACAGCCTCCGAGACGTTTTCCGCGTATGTTCATCATGGTCGGTTCGGGTGATTCTTGGGTTTTGCGCGACCGTCCGCTCACTGCGGCCGTTTCTTGCCCGTAAGCAACGCGCTGGGATTCCGCTCCAGGAAATCCGCCAACCGCGTGACCGCCGCTGCCGCCTCGTTGAGTTGGGAGAGTGTGCCGACGACCTCGTCGCCGAGTCCGTTGTGCGTCGAGAGAAACTTCCGCGCCGCCGTCGACGCATCGTTCAGCGAACCGACCGCGACCTTCGCCTGTGCAAGCGTCTCGGTGAGTTCCTTGCCCGCCGGCACGACCTGCGCATCCACTTTCGCGAGCACGCCGCGAAGCTCGGTGATCGCGCCGTCCAGATTCACAAACGTCTTCTTCAACTCCGGCATCGCGGCGACCGCTTCCACCTTTTCACCCGTGCGTTTCCACTGGTCGGCCACGCCCTTGAGATCGAGCCCGTCGAGTTTCTTGCGCGCGTCGCCGAGCAACCCGGTTAGCTCGCGCGAGAGGCCGGCGAAATCCACTTTCTTGAGGTTCGCAAGAATCTCGCTCGCGCTCGCCTGAAACGCCGAGATCGCCGACGGCACTGCCGGCACCACGAGATATTTCAGCTCCGTCGTGCGGTTGTCCGCCGGATGCGTCTTCGGGTTGTAGAAATCCAGTTCTACAAACAACAGCCCGGTCGCGAGTCCTTGCACGCCGAGCTGCGCCCGCAACCCGCGGTCGACCAGCGTCTGCAACTCCGCGCGATCCGCCACGTTGATCGACGCGCCTTTCGTATCCGTGAGCTTGTCCTTGCTGAACTCACACATCACCGCCACGACCGAAAAATTCTTCGTCTCGTCGTAACGAATGTTCAGATCCACGACGCGCCCCACCGGCACACCGCGCAATTTCACCGGAGATCCGAGCGTCAACCCGTGGATTGACTCGTCGAAATACACCACGAAGCGCTGCGGCTTCGCGAAAAAACTCACCCCGCCGAACGTCAACACCGCGATCACCCCCAGCGCAAACGCGCCGATCACGAACGAGCCGATGATGGTGGGACTGACCTTGGTTTTCACAGAGAAGAGAAGGAGCGGAGCTAAACGGTTCGCGCGCGGAGGGGGAAGGTTTTACTGCGGCAACACATCGCCGCGTCGCAGAAATTCCGACACGCGCGGATCGCGGCTCTGTTTCGCGAGGTCCCGCGGTTTGCCCTCGGCAATGATTCCCTGCTGCGCGCGATCGAGCATGATTACGCGGTCCGCGATGTCGAAAATCGACGCTAACTCGTGCGACACCACCACGATGGTCGTGCCGAACGTCTCGCGGATTTGCAGGATCAGTTCGTCGAGTTTGCGCGACGTCACCGGATCGAGCCCCGCCGACGGCTCGTCGAAAAACACGATCGCCGGGTCGAGCGCCAACGCCCGCGCCAGCCCCGCACGCTTTTTCATACCGCCGCTGATCTCCGCGGGATAGTAGTCCTCGAAGCCCCCGAGCCCCACCTGCGCGAGCTTGAGCGTCGCCACTTCCTCGATCTCGCGCGCCGAGAGCGCCGTGTATTCCTCGAGCGGCAGCGCCACGTTTTGCCGCAACGTCAGCGAACTCCACAGCGCACCGCCCTGAAACAGCATCCCGAAGGTCTTCAGCATTTCGCGCCGCGCCGCCGTGTTCGCATCGGCAAACGACTGCCCGAAGAACTTCACCGTGCCCGCCGTAGGCGCGTTCAAGCCCACGAGATGCCGCAACAACGTGCTCTTCCCGCAACCCGATCCGCCGATGATGAAAAAGATCTCACCACGCGACACCGAGAAGCTCACACTCTTCAACACCACTTTGCCCTCGTAGCCGCACTGCAGCTTTTCGACCTCGATCGCCGGGGCATTCGCAGCGACGACCGCCAAGTTTTTTTCCGTGGTTGCGCTCATGATGGGCTAGAGACCGAGCACGTTGAACAACACCGCGAAAATCGCATCCGCGACGATAATGAGCAGCAGCGCCGTCACCACCGCCGACGTCGCCGCGCGCCCGACCCCCGCCGCACTGCGCTCCGCCTGCAAGCCGCGCAAACACCCGGAGAGCCCGATGATCAGCCCGAACGTCGTGGCTTTGATCACGCCCGTCGACACATCCGACAGGTCCACGATCGTCAGCATCTCCGCCCAAAACGCCGTCGGCGGAATCGCCAGCAAACCGAACGCCACCAGCATTCCGCCGAGTATGCCGAGCGCGTTCGCATAGAGCCCGAGCAGCGGCATCATCACGCCGAGCGCCAGCAACCTCGGCAGCACCAGAAACTGCACCGGCGGAATACCGAGCACCTCGAGCGCATCGATCTCCTCGTTCGCTTTCATGTTGCCCAGCGTCGCCGCAAACGCCGCACCCGTGCGGCCCGCCAGCACCACCGCCGTCATCACCGCGCCCATCTCGCGCACCATCGAGAGGCCGATCAGATCCGCAATGTAGATGTCGCCGCCATATTGCCGCAGCACGATCGCGCCCGTGTAGGCCAGCGTCACACCCACCAGCAAACTCACGAGGCTCACAATCGGCAGCGCCATGGCCCCGCATTGCTGCATTTCGTCGATACAGTCGTGCCAGCGAAACTTCCGCGGACTCTTCGCCAGCCCGATCACGCCCAACACGCACTCGCCCACAAACTGCGCGATCGCGCGCCCCTTGATGACCGTATCCAGCGTCGCCTCGCCCACCGTCGTCAAAAAACTCTCCGACCGGTCAAACGGCACGCTCGTCTCGTGCGACGCCGCCAACTGCGCCAGCAGCAGCCGAATTTTCTCCGGCAACCCGTCGCTGTCGAAATACGCGCCCGTCACGCGGCACCATTGCTGTGTCTCAAACAAAAACAACAGCAGCGAACTGTCCCACTTCTCCACCTCGTCCGTAAGCACCCGCACGCGCGCCGGATTCTGCGCGCCGCGCACGCCTTCCCACGCGGGCCGCGGCGCCGTGATTTTCCACGTCCCCGCCAACCGCACCTCCAGGCGATCGCCGTCGGCCGTGGCCGCCGCGCGTGCAGTGAGAGAGTGGTTACCCGCAGACATTTCGCCCACTTCACTCGTGACACGCCCGGCCGCCAAACCAAATCTCCGCGCTCCATGTCCCGCTTCTCCACCGTCCTCTTCGACCTCGACGGCACGCTCATCGACCACTTCTCCGCAATCCATCGCTGCCACAGCCACACGATGGTGAAACTCGGCTTCCCGGCCCCCACGTTCGAGCGCGTTCGTTCCGCCGTCGGCGGCGGCCTCGAAAACGCCATCGCCTCTCTCGTCGGCGCCGACCGCGTCGCCGAAGCTCTACCTATCTACCGCGCGCACTGGGACGCCACCATGCTCGACGACGTCGTCCTGCTCCCCGGCGCCCGCGAAATCCTCGCCGCCGTCCGCGCCAGCGGCGCGCAGACCGCCGTCTTCACCAACAAGCTCGGCTCCTCTTCCCGACTCATCTGCGAGCACCTCGGCCTCACCCCGCTCCTCGACGCCAACTTCGGCGCCAAAGACACCCCGTGGCTCAAGCCCCAGCCCGAGTTCGCCGCCCACGCCCTCACGCATCTCGGCGCCGCGCCCGCCACCACGCTGCTCGTGGGTGATTCGCCCTTCGACATCGCCGCCGCCCACGCTGCCGGCTTCCCGTGCTGGACCGTCACGACCGGCACGCACACTGCGGCCGAACTCACCGCCGCCCACGCCGACGCCGTGTTCCCCGACCTCGCCGCCGTCTCCACCGCGCTTGCGTGCCCCCAACCTTGACCGCCCGCACCATACCTACACGGTAGCTACATGACCAAGATCGCCAAACTCTTCTCGACGGGTGGATCGCAGGCACTTCGCCTGCCCAAGGAGTTTCGCTTCCCCGGCAAGACCGTCACCCTGCGCCGCACGAAAAGCGGCATCATCCAGATCCTGCCACACGATGATCTCGAGGAACGTCGCGCGCGTTTCATCAAACTCGCCGGCTCCTGCCCGGATTTTCCGCTGCGCGAACCCCATGTGGCCAAAGACGCGCCGCGCGATCTCAACTGGTGAGCCTTTTCCTCCCCGACACTAACGCGCTGTCCCACTACATGCGCGGATTGGATCGCCCCTTGGTTGCGCGCTTCATCAGTGCCTTCGCGGACGTTCGGGCCTCTTCCATTGTTGTCGCCGAGTTGGAATTCGGCGCCGCGAAAAGCGGTGTGCGCGCACAACGCACTCGACTCGACGCGCTCATCGCTACCCTGCCCCACGAGCCCTTTATACTCGCCGACGCGGTCGAGTTTGGTCGCCTCCGCGCTTTCCTTGCCCGTCGGGGCGAACTCATCGGCCCTTACGATCTTCTCATCGCCGCCCAAGCCCTCCGCCTCGGCGCCACGGTCGTCACGCACAACCTTCGCGAGTTTTCCCGCGTGCCCGGCCTGAAAGTCGAAGACTGGCAGTCCGCGTAGTTTGGCTGGCCGTTCAGTCGTCGCACTTCTCTCCCCGTGGCCCAACCGCACTCCTCCGCCTCCCACGCCTCGATCACCGGCGTGCTCGAGCGCATCATTTTTCTCAACGAGGAGAACCACTACACGATCGCGGAGTTCCGCCCCGACCAACCGCCCGCCCACGCGCCGAAACCCGCCGCCGATTCCAAAGCCCGCCCCGACCTCGTCACCATCGTCGGCGCCCTCCCCAGCGTCGAATGCGGTGAGACCCTCCACCTCACCGGCGAGTGGACCCATCACGCCCAACACGGCGCGCAGTTCAAAATCGCCACTTTCACGAGCCAGCTCCCCTCGTCCGTCTACGGCATTCGCAAATACCTCGGCAGCGGCCTCGTCCCCGGCATCGGCAAAGTCTACGCCAACAAAATCGTCGACGCCTTTGGCACCGACACGTTTCGCGTCCTCAGCGAAGAGTCCGGCCGCCTCCGCGACGTCGAGGGCATCGGCAAGAAACGCGCCACCGCCATCAAGCAGGCCTGGGACGAAAAACGCACCGAGCGCGAACTCTACATTTTCCTCCAAACCTACGGCGTCACCACGAGCCAGTGCATCAAGCTCGTGAACCACTACGGCGCGCAGGCGAAGCCCATTCTACTCGAGCAACCCTACAAAGTCGCCCGCGAGATCGACGGCATCGGCTTCAAAACCGCCGACCGCATTGCCATCAACCTCGGTTTCGCCAACGACGCCCCGCCCCGCCTCGACGCCGGCCTCCTCTACGCCCTCGAAATCCTCCAGGAGGACGGCCACACCGCCTACCGCGAAGCCGACCTCATCGACTACGCCGCCGAACTCCTCACCACCGAAGGCCGCTACCTCGAAGCCCGCATCGCAGCCCTCGTCGAATCCAAAGCCATTGTCCGCCACTGGCCCGCCGGCGTCCCGAATCCCCTCCCCGGCAGCGGCCTCATTCAACTTCCTCACAACGACCGCGCCGAAGAAAAAATCACCGCCACCGTCGCCCGCCTCACCCGCTCCGGCAGCGCGCTTCCGCCCATCAAAACCGACGCCGCCGTCGAATGGGCCGAGAAAAAAGCCGGCTTCGCCTTCGCCGACCTCCAGCGCACCGCCCTCAAGAACGCCCTCACGAATAAAATCTCCGTCCTCACCGGCGGACCAGGCACGGGCAAAGCGCAACCGCTCGACGCCCGCGTGCTCACCCCCACCGGCTTTCGCCCCATCGGCGACCTTCGCCCCGGCGACCTCGTGATTTCCGCCGAGGGCACTCCCGTTGCCGTGCGCAGCATCCATCCGCAGGGCGTGAAACCGATTTACCGCGTCGCCTTTGCCGACGGCCGCGCCACCCGCTGCTGCGACGACCATCTCTGGAAAATTTGGACGCGCACCTCCGTTTGGAGTCCCGCCAAGAAGAAGAAAGTCCGCTCCCGCGGCTGGCGCGTCGTCCCACTCCAAACAATCCGCCGCCGCCTCGACGACGACCGCACCGAGAGTGACCGCCTCGGCGTCCCGCTCCTGACCCCAGCCCGTGACACACCAACCGCCACACTCCCCGTCGATCCCTTCGTCCTCGGCGCACTCATCGGCGACGGCACGCTGAGCGATGCCGTCCTCATCACCACCGCCGACACAGCGCTCGTCACCACCCTTTCCACCCGCCTCGCCCCGCTTGGACTCCGTCTCAATCAGGTCATCTCCAAAAGCGTTCCCACGATCTCGTGGCGCATCGTCGGTCGCGGCAAAGGCCACGCCAACCCACTCCGCACCGCGCTTCAATCCCTCGGCCTCGCTGTTCACTCCGAAGAAAAATTTATCCCTCTAGCCTATTTAAACGCGTCCGCGGACCAGCGCCTTGATCTTCTCCGCGGCCTGCTCGATACGGACGGCACCGTCGACAAGCTCGGCGTTGTCTCGTTCACCACTTCCAGCCCCCGCCTCGCCGCCGATGTTCAGCGCCTCGCCTGGTCCCTCGGCTGCATCGCCACACCCGGCACCGTCAAGATCCCAACCTACCCGCACCGCGGCGAAAAACGCACCGGCCTTCCTGCCCACACGCTTTTCCTCCAACACCCCGACCCCGCCACGCTCTTCACGCTCCCACGCAAAGTCGCTCGCACCGTCCGCCCCAAAGCCCGCGCTCGCCTCGGCCATCGTCTCCGCCTCACCGCCATCGAGCCTGCCGGTGAAGCCAAATGCGTCTGCATCTCCCTCGACTCGCCGAGCGGCCTCTACGTGACCGACGACTACATCGTCACTCACAACACCACGATCCTCCGCGCCCTCGTCGACATCCTCAAAGCCAAGAAAGTTCGCGTCCACCTCGCCGCCCCCACCGGCCGCGCCGCGCAACGCCTCTCCGAGACCACCGGCGGTTTCGCCTCCACGATTCATCGCCTCCTCAAATACGATCCCGCCGGCGGCGGCTTCACCGCCAACGAAAATGCCCCGCTCGCCACCGACTTCCTCGTCCTCGACGAAGCGTCGATGCTCGACACCCGCCTCGCCTCCGCCCTCCTCCAAGCCGTCCCATCGCGCGCCCACCTCCTCCTCGTCGGCGACACCGACCAACTCCCCAGCGTCGGCGCCGGCAACGTCCTGAAAGACCTCATCGCCGTCTCCGACTCCGCTTCTTCAACTTCAACTTTTTCTCCTTCAACTGGCGCGCCGCGCGCGCTGCCCGTCACCCGCCTTTCCGTCATCTACCGCCAGCAAGGCCAGAGCCAGATCGTCACCACCGCCCACGCAATCAACTCCGGCGATCCCACGCTCGGCGCCGTCCTCCCCGATGTCTCCAGCGCCCAAGTCTGGGCCGATCTCAACTTCATCGCCGCTACCGACACCGAAGACTGCGTCCGCAAAGTCATCGAACTCGTCACCGGTTTCATCCCGCAGAAACTAAAGTGGCCGCACCCGATCCACGACGTGCAGATTCTCGCCCCGATGCACAAGGGCGTCGCCGGCGTCGGCAATTTCAACGTCCAGCTCCAATCCGCCCTCAACCCGCTCCGCCCCGGCGCCCGCGGCCTCCGCTCTGTCCACGGCGAGTATCGCCCGGGCGACAAAGTCATCCAGCTCCGCAACAACTACGACAAGGCCCTCTTCAACGGCGACATCGGCACCATCGTCGCCGTCGACACCGAGACCGGCACGCTCGACGCCAAATTCGACGACGCCACGCACACCTTCGACCGCGGCGAGTTCTACGACCTCGCCCTCGCCTACGCCATCAGCATCCACAAAAGCCAGGGCAGCGAATACCCCGTCGTGATCGTCCCGCTGCTGAAAGCGCACTTCATGATGCTCCAGCGAAACCTGATCTACACCGCGATCACCCGCGGAAAGAAAAAGGTCTTCCTCGTCGGCGAACCCGCCGCCTACGCCATGGCCGTGCGCAACGCCGAATCCAAAACCCGCGTCACCCACCTCAAAGAAAAAATCCTCGCCGCGAAGTGATTCGCCAACAGCGACGCCTTCTTTATGCTCACTCTCCGTCCCACAAAAATGCTGGCCCGCCGCCTGCACCTCACGGTCCCCGCCACGCCTCCGCCCGTGGCCAATCGTGTCGCCGACTGGTGCGCCCATGAATTCACCGCCGGGCGTTACCGCTATCTGTTGTTTTGGAACACTGCGGCGTTTCTCCCCATTCTGGTGCACGGTCGCGGAGTGCGCGACGACCACGACCTTGTCACCCGGCTGAACGACGGCTCGAAAATGGTCATGGAGGGCACCGATCTGGAATTTCACTATCAACGCTGGATCGCACCCGAGCTGAGTGCCGTGCAGTGGGCGCCGATCCCCTCGCGCTCCGTCTTGGGCACCATGAACGACTTCATGATCATGGCGAAATTCCACCTCGCCGAGATGGACCAGTCGCCCTTGGAAATATCGCGGCTCATGGCCGAGGCCCCGATGTCAGCTCTCGGCATGAACTCGCCCGACCGGGCTTTCCGTTCGTTGCGGGCGTGAAGCGCCGAACCTCATCCACCAGCTAGCCGTCAACCTCGCCCTCTGCCTCCTTGCTTCCGCTCTCACCGAGCACTGCTCCGTCCACGTCGTGTTCCCGTTCCCCGCGCTGAGCATCCATGTCGCCGCCTGACGCCACGCTCCGTTCCCCGCACCCGTCCGTCGCGCCGCCGCCTGGCCACCGCATCTCGCCGTCTGAGTGGCTCACGATGCTCGCCGCCTCCGCCATTGTCCTCGCGCTTTCCTACGGCGCGTGGTGGTCCGTCGCCGTCACCGAAGCCTGGGCCTTCGCCACGGGCGGCATTTGCGTCTGGCTCGTCGTGCGCGAACACGTTTGGAACTGGCCGATCGGCCTGCTCAACAACGTCGCTTTCTTCGTCGTCTTCCTGCAGAGCCGCCTCTTCGCCGACATGGGTCTGCAAGTCGTCTACTTCGCCCTCGGCCTCTACGGCTGGTTTGCGTGGCTCCACGGCGG
>CALRZR010000025.1:0-46684 GCA_943372705.1 Opitutus sp. GAS368
GGCAAAGTTGCCGGAAGTTAACGCCAGCCTCGTTGGCCAGCAGCACGAACTCGTGACGTTGCGACATGGTAGTTTGGGTGATCCAGGGCATCCCTCAAGTGTTACCCATGTCTCCGAACGGTGTTACCCATGTCTCCGGTCCATACAGACCTCAACGCGCTCCATCCCTGCCACCGGAGCCCGAAGGGCCGCGAGCAGCCGACGTAGCGGAAACCGTGAGGTTTTCGCAGGATTGGCTCCGCTCTTGGACGCGATCAGCTTTACCGGGAGCCGCTATCTGGTTGGCGGTTGATTCGAGTGACCTGCCGGAACCGGTAAGCCACTGGGACGATTTCCCAACGTCTGCGGACGAACCACCGAATCACTTGGCGGAACCGGCGAGCAACCGGGAGGATCGTCATAACGGGTCGCCACTACTCCAAATCTGCTCTGAGGAACTCTCTTGCGAGGGAGACTTACTGCCGACGACGAACATAGTTCGCGCGTGCGACTGCAAGGTGATGTCAAAGAACGGCGGGGAACCCGCTACTCACAAAATATACGCCTTCCTGCGACCGGAGCGACGTTGTCCGGCGGCCCTCGCTTCTCAGAACACGGCGGCGGTCCGAGCTTCGCCCCGTCGCTTCCGGGAGCGGAAGCAACTAATCGGGGAAAAATGAACCGAGCCGCGGCGGCGGGCGGCGCGTCTGCTCAGCCGGGGCTGAGTTTCAAAAATGTCTTGGCCACGGGCAGCAGCGCCCGGGTCTTGTCGTGCCACACCTGCAATTGTTTCAAGCGGCTGCGCAGCGTTTCCCCGTCCGCCTTCGGCAGGGACGGCAGGGATTGCTGGAG
The DNA here is from genome assembly GCA_943372705.1 of Opitutus sp. GAS368. GTDB lineage: Bacteria > Verrucomicrobiota > Verrucomicrobiia > Opitutales > Opitutaceae > GAS368. The sequence continues at coordinate 832 of CALRZR010000025.1, forward strand.
GGCAGTCAACCGGGTCTTGCCCGCGACCAACTGCTTTTGCAAGCGGTGCTCCATAAACCGCTGGATGAGACGCCGCATCTCCATATCCGGCGTGAACAGTTCCGCCCGGTCGGCAGGCGTCGACACTTCCTTGATCGCGCCCATCTCCCGCAGGATTCTCAGGCCCTGGCTGATGGAGCCTTTGCTGAGATGCAGACGGTGCTCGATATCCGCGAAACTGAGCGGTTGGGGCGACGCGAACACCATGCCGTAAATCACCGCCACCGACTTCGGCACGCCGAGCAGATCGGCCGCATCGGTGAAAAACCCGATGACCGACTCTTCAAACGCCACGACCTCCGCCGCCCGGCCATCTCCGCGCACCACCCCGGCCGCAACGGGGCCTGGAGCCGGAGCTGTTAAACTGGAGGTAACCGCCACGCGACTACGCAAACGAGAATTTCTGGCGAATTCAATTCAAAATGAAGTGAAATAACAAACCGGCATCCGCAGCGTGATGCTGCGGATCCACGCGCTCACGAAACACACGGACGCCCCGGAAACGAGTAACCCACCAAAGGCGAAGCCCGGAACGAAATTCGCACAGAGTTCGCCGAGCGCCCACGCAGGGAAGGACGAGACGGGCCGTTCTTAACCGCTGATTTGCGCTGATCGACGCTCAATCCCGGCCACGGAGTTTCTACCATCGATGGCCCGCATGATCACGGATGCGAGACGCGGGGGCGTCGGTCTAAGCCGGAAGTTGAAGTTGATGGAGGCACGCGGTCGGGTCACGCCGGGGCGGTCAGAACCGCAGGGTCGCGCTCAGGGTGTAGTTGCGCGGCGTCAGGTAGTAGAGATTCGACGGGGTCGCGACGCGCGCGGGGGAACTGAGATTTCCACCCACGGGGCGCTGCACCGTGCCGACGTAAAGCGGCTCGCTGTAGTCGAAGAGGTTGTCGATTTTGAAGTCCAGCTGCAGCGCGTAGGCGCGGCCGAGCTTGAGGTTGTAGCCGAGCACGCACGTGGCCGTCGTGTAGCCGCGCACGTAGACCGGATCGAGCGCACCGACGCTGGGATCGTCGATGGCGTTCGTCGGCGAAGCGGGGTCGACGATCGTATCGCCGCCGCGGTAACTGATCGCCTGGCGACCACGATAGTTCGCACCGGCGCCGACCTTGAAGCCCTTGAGGCGGCCTTCGCGGAACGTGTAGTCGGCGAAAATATTGCCCGTAAGCAACGGCAGGCGCGTGACGAGTTGCGAGCCAGCCACGACGTTGGCGCGGATGGTTTGCAGGCTGTTCCACGCGCTGGCGACGCCGTTGGCGTCTGGCGAACGGATCGTGGTCGGCACGGCGGTGTTGGTGGCGGCGATCCGTGTGCGCACATCGATCAGCACGCTGGTGTCCGCGGCGATTTGGCGTAGGACCGCCTCGTTGCGCGCGTAGAAACCGGCGAAGTCGGCCGCGACGTTGCTTTGGTAAGTGCGCGGGCGCGCGCCATTGACCGTGAGGCGCAGCGCTTTCGTGGGGTTGGCGACGACTTCAAATTCGAAGCCCTCGTTGTTCGAATCACGGGTATCGAAGAAGCGCGGGACCGGCGTGAGGCCGCGGATGTTGCCCTGGCCGGCGGCGGGCGCCGGGCCGGACGCCGGGGTCGGGCTCGCAGCGGCAAACGTGTTGAGGTTGGCCTGCGCCGTGGAGCTGAAATCGAACACCTGGCCGGTCTGCCGCCCGCGGTAATAGCCCAGCGTGGCGGAGAGTTTGCCGTTGGCGAGGGATTGGCGGAGGCCGGCACTCCATTCCGCGGCGACCTGCGGGCCGTAGTAGGATCCGTAAATATTTTGGCGCGCGGCGCTGGGATTGAAGGTCGTCGAATAGTTGTAGAACAGGCTGAGGTCGCGGGTGACATAGCCGAGGCCGCCGACGGTAAACGTCGTCTTGTCCACGTTTACCTGGGGCGGCGCGTAATCGTCTTGGAAACGGTCACCGGCATATTGCGCCTGCGCGACGAGGCCCGTGCGGGGGCGAGACGAGGCGGGCACCGCCGCCCCAGTCGGGACGCCGGCGGCCGTTTTCGGCGTATAGGTGAGTGTGCCGTAGTCGGCGGGAGCATCCGGACGGTAGTAGTAGGTCGAGCCGTCCCAATTCGCCGGATAGTCGCCGGGCACGCGCGAGAAGCGGCTGTAGGCGAGATAGCGGTCGTTGCGCGCCGCACCGAGAAGATGGATACGGCCTTTGAACAGGACGCCCTTCAACGCGGCCTGGAGCGTATCGAGCGTGGTATAGTTGATCGCGGGGACGACCGTGGTGCCGCCGATATCTTTGACCCAGCCGGTCTGATAGGTGGTGCCGTTGTAGTTCACCGAGGGGACTTCCGGCGTCGGGAGGTCCGGCTTGTCCCAGTAGTAGCGATAGTAGACGACATCCGTGTAGGCGGGCGTCACCCACGTGCGGGGATCGGCGCTGCGTTTCGCGGTGAAGACCGTCGGATCGCTCACGGAATTGCTGTTGCTGTGCTGCCACGCGAGGTTGGCACTGAAGTCACCCAGCCGAGTATCCTTCAGCACGTAGGCCAGCGCCGCCCGCGTGCTTTCGCTCTGGGCACCGATGCGGATGCGCAGGCGATAGCCTTGGCTGTAGGGCTGGAGAAACTCGGGGTTGGGCGTGCCATCGGGGAGGTTGCGATTGATGTCGATGTAAACCTGCGGAAGTCCGCGGCTGTTGATATATTCGGTCGTGCGGCGCTCGCGGGAGTAATTGTGATCGAGGCTCGCGAACCACCGCGTGCCGATCCGCTGCGTGAGAAACGCCGAGAACGAACGCGCCGGCTGCACGAAAGACGGATTGTTCGACGACACCGCGAAGCCGCGATCGGGCACGCGGAATTTCGAGCCGGCGATCGCGCGGTCGAAACGGCCGGTCGGGAGATTCAGCGCTTCGTTGAACGGATTGCCCGCGATGTTGGCCGTAGGTCCGACTGCCAGCACGCCGCCCACGGAGACGGTGGCGTTGGCGTTGCCACCGAGAGTTTGGCCGGTGCGCGAGAGGTCGAGCGGGCCGTTGAAGGCGGGCGCATAGACGAAGAACGGGGTGGTGGCGTTGCCCCACTGGCTGTAGCCTTTGACCGTGGCGTCCGTCGGCAGACCGGTCGTGGGCACGCGCGCATCGAGCACCGTGACGCCGTCCCAGCCGGTGAACCGGTCCGTGAACGTCATGAAGGGATTGTTACGCCGCACATCAGTCACTTCGCCCTGCAGGCGCAGCTGGGTGGTGGCGGTCACGTTGATCGTGGCGGCCAGCGTCGCACCGCGCTTGCGCTCCATGTCGAATTGCCGCCAGCCCCCGCGATCAGCGTAGAGGGCGTCAAGCCGCAGGGCGAAGCGGCGGTTCAGGGCGAGATTTGCATCGAGGGTGAAGCGCTGGTTGGCCCACGAGCCATAGGAGAGCCGCACTTCGTCGAAACTCTTGTCGGTGCGCGCCACGCGGGAGACGGCGTTGATGGTGCCGCTGTAGTCGCCGTTACCGAAGAGGACGGCGTTGGGGCCGCGCGCGTAGTCGATGCGCTCGAGATTGTAGCTGTCGTAGTTGACGGCGAAGGGGAAGAAGTCGCGCTGGGTGGCGGCACTCGAGCCGCCACGAAACGAGATTTGCGTCGCGGCGCCGAAGATCTCCGTGGCGCCGTTGTCGCGGACATCGGCGACGTTGACGCTCCACTTGCTGGCCTCGGTAACACTGTCGAGACCGAGCGCGTCGATGAACTCGCGCGTCTGCACCGAATACGCCACGGGCGTGTCTTTCAAATCACCCGCCAGACGCCCGCCTGCGAGCGACGACGACGCGACGAAGCCCGCATCACGGCCCGTGGAAATCACGAACGGGTTCATCACCACCGCATCGTCCGACGCGGCGGTTTTCGCCGGACCGGTGGCAACCGTCTGAGCGGTCGTCCCGGAGCAAAGGCCTCCGGACAAAATGAGCGCGGCGGCGACACGGCCTGAGCGCGAACGAACACAAAAGGGTGTTTTGGACATGGGAGGTAAATCGAGCGTTTCAGTCTCTGGCGGAACAGGCAGGCGCAAAAGAAAACCTGAGCCGTCATGGAGACGACTTCCGCGCTGCGCATCACGCAAAAAAATTGGGCACCGGCGGCGACGAGCCGAGCCACCGCGCCGGCGTTCGCTGCGCCCACTAAATTCTCGACTGCGCCCGGCATTCGCCGGTGACTCGGGTCGTGCCCGCCAAAGCCACGCTGCAAGACGTTGCGATCCGCGCCGGAGTGCATCGCACGACGGTGTCCCTCGCGCTCCGCGATCATCCGCGCATCCCCGCGGAGACCCGCGAACGGGTGAAGGCCATCGCCGCCAAACTCGGCTACCGCATCAACCCGCTTGTCTCGGCTCTCATGCAATCGCGGCGCAGCGGGCAGCCCGAGAAACACGTCGCGCTCGCCTATGTGACGAACTACCCGACGCGCTTCGGTTGGCGTCCGCCGCACCATGACCGGCCGAATTATTTCCCCGGTGCCGTCGAGCGCGCCCGCGACTTCGGCTACAAACTCGAACACTTCTGGCTCGGCGAAGCCGGCATGACGTCGCTGCGATTTTGCGACATCCTCTCGGCGCGCGGCATCAACGGCCTGATTGTGGGCCGACTCCCGCCCGGCCAACCAACGATGGATCTCGAGTGGTCACGGTTCTCCAGCGTGGCGCTCGGGCTGACACTCCGCGCGCCGCAGCTGCATCACGTAACGGAAAACCATTTCGACGCCGCGTGGCAGGGCATGCAGCGCTGTCGCGAACGCGGTTACCGGCGCGTGGGCTTCGTGTTTTCCGAAGCCAACGACAGCCCCCGTGTCGGCGACCGCTGGTTGGGCGCGTTTCTGGCCCAACAACAACTCTACCCCGCGGCCGATCGTCTGCCACCCTGCCCGACAGTGCCGGCCGACGAGCAATCGTTTCGCGAGTGGTTTGAGCGCGCGCGTCCGGATGCGCTGCTGGCGAACCATGCGCGCCCCGTGCTCGCCTGGCTTGAGCGCCTGGGCCGCCGCGTGCCGCGCGATGTCGGCCTGATCGATCTCGCCGGCGACCACCCCGAGTTGGAATTCGCAGGCGTCTACACCAACCCGGCCTCGCTCGGTGCACTCGCCGTCGAGATGCTCGTCGGTCTGCTGCACCGCAACGAAACCGGCGTGCCCGGCGACCAGCACGAGACTCTGCTGACCGGCCAATGGCGGGACGGTCGGACCCTGCCCAAGCGCGCCTGACCCGCGCCTGCACCGCGTCGGTTTGGTCAACAATGAGCGCAGAGTAATGCTGGCTGGCCCCGGCTCGCTCAGCCTGCATCGTTCGTTTGGTTTTGCCCGCCCCGTTTCCCCCAAACCGCATGCGTTCCCCTCAACCCTTTTCCGTCGGCTTATCGCGCTACTCGCGGCTGCATGCCCGGTCGATCGGACCACGCCCGGACTCCGCGTTCACGCGCGGAGCCGAATCGGCGCCGACCCTAGTTTACGGGCAAAATGAGCCGGGCAACAGGTGGATTCGCTTGCGAAGTTGGCTCATACTGGCCGGACGAACACGCCCCAAGGGCTGCGTTCGGTCTGCACGACCGGTTGCCGACATGACATACCCTTTTCCATCCCCTGCTTCAAAACCCACCCGGCCGGCCGTCTTCGCTCGGCTATGACATACTAAGACCATGAAACTACCCGAAAACCTAACCCCCCGGCTGCTCGCCTTGATCGGCGCACCCGCCTGCCTGCTCGCCTTCGGCGCTCCACTCGCGCGCGCCCAAGTCGCTCCTGCGCCCGTGGTCGACGCCGCCACGCTCGCCAAATATGATCTGAACAAGAACGGCAAACTCGACCCCGACGAGCTCGCCGCGCTGGATGCCGCCCGAAAGTCCGCCAGCCCCGTCTCAGCCCAACAGGTCGCGAAACCCGCCGACGAAGAGGTCGTCGCCCTCTCGCCCTTCGAAGTCACCTCCGACAGCAACCGGGGCTACTTCCAATCGAACACGATGTCCGGCACGCGTCTCAACTCGAAGATCGAGGACTTGGGCCAGTCGATCACCGTGATGACCAAGGAGCAGATGACGGACTTCGCGATGCTCGATATCAACGACGTGTTCGACCATATGGCGAGCACCGAGGGCACGAACTCCTACTCCCTGTTCGAGACGGACCGCACCGGCGCCGTGGTCGACCAAGTGAGCCTCAATCCGAACAACGCCAATCGCGTGCGCGGCCTCGGCAACGCCAACATCGCCTTCAACAACATCCAGACCTCCGGTCGCGTGCCCGTGGATCCGCTCTGGATGGATTCGCTCGAGTTGAGCCGCGGTCCGAATGCCAACATCTTCGGCTTGGGCAATGCCTCCGGCACGGTGAACCAAGTCCCCGCCACCGCCAACCTCAGCCGTCATTTCAGCAAGGTCGAATTGCGGGGCGACAGCTACGAGGGCTGGCGCGTCTCGCTCGATGTGAACCGCAAACTGAACGACAAGTTCGCCATGCGGGCGAGCTACGCCAACCAGCACACCGGCTTCGTCCGCAAACCTTCCGGAGAAGACGCCCGCCGCCTCAGCTTTCAGCTCAAAGCCCGGCCCTTCAGGAACACCACTCTGTCGGCGTCGTGGTATAACTACAAAAATGCCTCCGTGCGGCCGAACTTCACGACCCCGCGCGACTACTACACCGATTGGATCAAGGCCGGGAAGCCGGGTTGGAATCCCGTCACCAATTTGGTCACCCTCGCCAACGGCCAGGTCTACGGGAACAACAACGTCCTCGGCTCCACCACACCGTATACAGCTGCACCGGCCCTCTTCATCACCGGCGGTTCGGAGACTCGCTCGCCCTTCCAAATCGGCGCCCCGGGCCAAGCTCCCTACTGGACCATGGCTCGCTACACCAACGCCACGGCCACCAACGGCACCGCGCCCTTTGCAACCACCGATCCGTTTGCCGCCTCGGTGGCGGGGATCGGCCTTTTGACCACGGGTGCGGCAGAAACCTACACCGCCACACAACAGCCCCTCTACAATTCCGTAACCCGCCCGATCAACAGCCGCTCCATCTACGACTGGACCAGCATCAATCTGGCGGGCAACGGCAAGGCGTGGGACGACGTCGATACCTACATGGCCCAGCTCGATCAGATGATCATCAGCACGCCCAAGCACACCTTGGCGGCCCAGGTCACCTTCATGCGTGAGGATTCCAAACGCATCGAAAACCAGCCGATGGGCCCCGCGAGCGTGAACAGCAACGTCGGCCAACTCCAAGTCGACGTGAACATGGTCAATCTGGACGGCACCCCCAATCCCTACTTTGGCCGGCCCTATCTGCGGAGCAGCGAGCCCTACCTGCGCATCAAGCCGTTGCAGTGGGACACCACCCGCGCCCAATCCGTCTATCGCATCGATTTCTCCCAAGACAAAGGGCTGTCCAAGTGGCTCGGCACCCAACAGGTCCTCGGGTATTACGAATACAAGGATCAAAAAGACTATAACTATAACTACCGGCATACCGCGCTGGGTCTCGACAAAGGTTGGCAGCAAAAATACGCCGGGGCTAACACGATCCTAGGCGGCCAAACGACGTCGAATCTCAACACCCGCTATGCGATCGCCCCCGGCGGATTCAGCCGGCTCAACGAACAATACTACGTCGGCAATACCGTCGGCGGTGGCATTGAATACGCTCCGAGCTATTTCCCGGAGGGGGCCAGCGTTCCCTATGTCTGGGGTCCCAACGCCGGCGCGATGATCAAGGATGTCACCGCCGTCGGCTATACCCCGGCTTACGGTGGCGGCCTCGCCAACGTCAACCGAGTCGTCAAGACCACGGGCGGCGTGCTCCAGAGCACGTTCCTCGGCGGCAAACTGGTCGGCACCTTCGGCATGCGCGAAGATATCGTGAACGAGCGCAACGCCCCGCTTGCCCTGCTCACCTCCAACCTCCGCGAATACGACTTCGCGGCCTCCGATCAGTGGGTCGGTCCCTGGCGCGTCGCGAAAGGCAAGACGAAGAACGTTTCGCTCGTCGCGCGGCCGTTCCGGGATCTCAAGTTCATCCAATCCCGGCTCAGCGGCGGCAGCGGGTTCAGCCGGTTCCTCGCCGAGGCGGTCAGCAGTGCCAGCCTCACCTACAACACGGCGGACAACTTCATTGCGCAAGGTCCGGCCTACGACCTGTTCCTCAAGCAACTGCCCAACCAAACCGGCACGACCAAGGACCTCGGTGTCTGGATCACGGTGTTGGATGGCAGACTGTCCGTCCGCTACAATCATTTCGACACCAAGCGGCTCAACTTGCGCAACGGCGACATCTCCACGATGGCCCAGCGCATTTTGCGGTATGAAGGATTCGTCTCGTCCGATCCCTACAACCTGCGGACCCAAAGCACCGCCTGGTTGAACGGCCTCGGCACCGGCGGCATCGCCACCAACGAGCAAATCGCCGCGGCCATCAAGATGCCCATCGAGCAATACAACGGGTTGCAGGCCATTTCCGCCGCCGGCACCTATGCCGCGGTCAACGACGCGCAGTCGAAGGGCCATGAGTTGGAGATCAACTTCAACCCCACCCGGCACTGGACCATCAGCGCCTCGGTCACCAAGACCCAGGCGCTCAACACGGCGGCCGGCTCCGCGGTGGACGAATACATCGCCGCGCGTATGCCCGTCTGGACCACCCTCGAAGATCCGCGCTTCACCCGGACCACGCAGACCATCAACGGCGTGACCACTCCCTATGCGACCGGCCCCGTCAACCTCCCGGTCGGCGCCACCGGGCACCTGCTCTGGTGGAATATCCTGGGCACGCCCTTCAGCACGGTCGCCGGCTACAACGGCACGAACTCAGCCGCCACGAACTTCGCGGGGAACGTCGATGCACCCATGGCCGTGTTCCGCGCCCTGATCGGCCGCCCGCAGCCCCAGCAGCGTGAATACTCCGCCAAATTCAACACGCGTTACAATCTGGCCGGCATCAGTGACCACGCGATTCTCAAGGCCATGAGCGTGGGCGGCTCGTTGCGCTACGCCAGCAAGGGCTCCCTTGGTTTCTACGGTCTCGGCTACACTCAGGGCATGGACCTCACCCTCCCGGCGAACAAGATCCTACAGCTCGATCCGAACCGCCCGATCTACTCTTCGTCTGACATCAACGTCGACGTGTTCGTCAGCTACCGGACCAAGCTCTTCGCCGACAAAGTCCGGGCGAACTTCCAACTCAACGTGAAGAACCTGCAGGAGGATGGGGGCCGCTTGCAGAAGACGGGCGCCTTCTTCGACGGCCGGGCCTCCACCTACCGCATCATCGACCCGCGACAGTTTGTCCTGTCGGCCTCGTTCGATCTGTAGCGTTCCCCGCGTTCGGCCTTCGCCGATGATCGCCGCCACTCCCCGGAGAGGCGGCGATTTTTTTGGCCCGCAAAACCCGTCGCCTACCCGCCATTTCGCCCACCGCCGGGGTTGCCAGCGCCGCGCCGGACCGCAGCGTGGAGCATTCGCCGTCCGTGACGATGAAACCATCCCAGCGCCCTACCCCCGCCCCAGCGATCCCATCCCCTGCGCCCGCCGCGGGCGGCTGGCCGCTCCGAGCCGTGTTTGCGCTCACGCTGGTTGCGACGCTCGCCGCCTATGCCCCGGCACTGACCGGCGATTTCCTGTGGGACGATGCCGGCCACGTCACCAATCCGGTCCTACAGTCCTGGTCGGGCCTCTGGCGCATCTGGTTCGAGGTCGGGGCCACCCAGCAATATTACCCGCTCCTGCATTCGGCCTTCTGGATCGAACATCGCCTCTGGGGCGACGCCACCGCCGGCTACCACGCGATCAACGTGCTCTGGCACGTCACCTCGGCGTGTCTGCTGATCGCGATCCTGCGGCGGCTGGCAATTCCCGGCGCGATGCTCGCCGGAATGATTTTTGCGCTGCACCCCGTGTGCGTCGAATCGGTCGCGTGGATCTCGGAGCAAAAAAACACGCTCTCCACCGTATGCTACCTCGCGGCCGCGCTAGCCTGGCTCCGATTCGAGGAGGAGCGGCGGCCGGCCCGCTACGTGGTCGCGAGCCTATGGTTTCTCGCGGCCCTGCTGACGAAAACCGTCACCGCCACGCTGCCGGCCGCACTCCTCGTCGTGGCGTGGTGGCGGCGCGGTCGGCTGTCGTGGCGCGATGACGTCAGGCCTTTATTGCCGTGGCTGGCGCTCGGCGTGACAGCCGGTCTCGGCACCGCGTGGTTCGAATCCACGCACATCGGCGCCAGCGGCGACGCGTTTACCCTCGGTCTCGCAGAGCGCGGCCTGCTCGCCGGGCGCGTCGTCTGGTTCTACTTTGGAAAACTGCTCTGGCCCGCCGATCTCACCTTCTTCTATCCGCGATGGACCATCGACGCCACGAGTGCGCTGCAGTGGCTCTTCCCCGCCGCCACTTGCGGGCTGCTTGCCGGTCTCGTTTGGTGGCAGCGTCGCGACCGCGCACCGCTCGCGGCAGCGCTATTGTTCGGCGGCACGCTGTTTCCGGTGCTCGGTTTTGTGAACGTGTATCCCTTCGTATTCTCCTACGTCGCGGATCATTTCCAATACCTCGCAAGCCTCGGCGTGATCGTCTTTCTCTCCGCCGCCGCAACGCAGGGATTCGCCCGCCTCGGCTGGCCGCGCTGGAGCGGCCCGGCCTCCGCCGCCGGCGTGCTCGCACTCCTCGGCGGACTCACCTGGCAGCAGAGCGCCATGTATCGCGATGTCTTTTCGCTCTATGAAACGACCCTCGCCCGCAATCCCGCGAGCTGGGTGGCCCACCTCAATCTCGGCACCGCGCTGGACGAGGCCGGCCAGCCCGACAAAGCCCTGCCCCATCTGCAGCGCGCCCTCGAGTTAAAGCCCGGCTTTCCCGAAACCCTCAACAGCCTCGGCAACGTATTCAATCGCCTCGGACGCTCCCCCGAGGCGCTGCCGTTGCTGGAGCAGGCCGTGCGGCTCCAGCCCCGCTTCGCCGCCGCCCAGAATACCCTCGGCGCGACGTTGATGTCTCTGCGCCGCGCCGACGAGGGCATCGCCGCGTTCCGTCGCGCACTCGCGATCAATCCCGCCCTGACCGTCGCCCGCGCCAATCTCGGCTGGGCCCTCGCCAACGGCGGCCAACTCGCCGAGGCGATCCGGCAGTTCGAGCAAGCCCACCGCCTGCAGCCGAACTCGGCCGACGTGGAATTCAAGTGGGGACTGAGCCTCGCGATGCATGAACGCGTGATCGACGCCCTGCCCCATTTGAAACGGGCCGTCGAATTGCAGCCCGAGGATGCCGATATGCGCCACGGCCTGGGGCGCGCGTTGCTCGCGATGGGGCGCAACGAAGACGCCGCCGCGCAATTTTCCGAGTCGCTGAACCTCAATCCCGCCCACCCCGGCGCCCGCGACGGCCTCGAGCGCAGCCGCAGCCGTCCGACGCCGCGTTGACCGGAGCCCGGCCGCCGATCAGCCGTCAACAATGAGCGCACCCGCAGGCTCGGGCCCACCCGGCACCGTCGCCATGGTGGTTTTCCCGCCATCGTAGCCCCACCACACGGGAAAATCTTCCGCACCTTGCTCCCCCGTTTCCAAACCATCCCGAGCAAAACGCCTCGGGCGATCCGCATCAGCTTTTCTTCGCCGCCGTGTTTGACCGATCGCCCGTCGGCCACCGCGCGGCCGGCAACTACGCCTCGGTCCACTTCTACTTCTCGGACATTTATCTGCTCTCGCTCCTCGCGATCCAACTGCTCGTGCGGGCTTGAAACCCGAGCGGAGGAACTGATCGAGCTTACTCTCCTCGCATCCTCGCCACCGCCGCCTCGTTCGCCGTGACCGTTTCATCCTCACCTTGGCACCCTGATCTCGGCGACGGCCGTTATCAAAATCCGGTCCTCTTCGCCGATTACTCCGATCCCGATGTTATCCGCGTCGGCGACGACTATTGGCTCGTCGCCTCGAGCTTCAGCCACGTTCCCGGCCTGCCGATTCTCCACTCGCGCGATCTCGTCAATTGGACACTCGTCAATCACGCGCTGCCCACGCTCGGCGCCGCCGAGGGAATTCCCGCCGGCCACTTCGAGGTTCCCCGCCACGGCGCCGGCGTTTGGGCCCCCGCGATCCGCCATCACGCCGGCAAATTCTGGATTTTTTATCCCGACCCCGATTTCGGCCTCTACGTCGTCACCGCCACCGATCCGCGCGCCGAGTGGAGCCGGCCCGCGCTCGTCAAAGGCGGCCGCGGTCTCATCGACCCGTGCCCGCTCTGGGACGACGACGGCCGCACCTACCTCGTGCACGCCTGGGCCATGAGCCGCGCCGGCAAAAAAAACCTGCTGCAACTCAACGAACTCTCCGCCGACGGCACCCGCGTCCTCGACGGCGACGGCGTCGTGATCATTGACGAAAATCGCTCCTCGCGCGGCTTCCACACACTCGAAGGTCCAAAGTTCTACAAACGCGGCGACACCTACTGGATCTTCGCCCCCATCGACGGCGTCGCGACCGGTTCACAAGCCGTCTACCGCGCCAAAAATATCCGCGGTCCCTACGAAGCGCGCGTCGTCCTCTCCCAAGGCACCACGCCCGTCAACGGCCCCCACCAAGGCGCGTGGGTCGACACGCCCGCTGGCGAGCATTGGTTTCTCCATTTCCAAGATCGCGGCCCCTCCGGTCGCATCGTTCATCTGCAACCGATGGCGTGGCGCGCCGACGGCTGGCCAACGATGGGCACCGGCGTCGCCGCCGACACCGCATCCGGCGAACCCGTTCTCATTCAAACCAAGCCGCGCGTCCCCGCCTCGCCCGCCACTGCGCCCGCCACCAGCGACGAATTCAACACGCCGCAACTCGGTCTCCCGTGGCAATGGCAAGCCAATCCGCCGCCCGCCTGTTTCTCTCTCACCGCGCAGCCCGGCTCACTCCGCCTCGCCGCCGTCGCAGTCCCCGCCGCGCCCAACCTCTACGATGCTCCGCATCTCCTGCTGCAAAAATTTCCCGCGCCCGCCTTCACGGCTACCACCGCACTCGATTTTTCCGGCGCACGTGCCGGCGACGATGCCGGTCTGATTGTCTTCGGCTACAGCTACGCGTGGATCGGGCTCCGCTCCACGTCCGCCGGACTGCAACTTGTGCAGCTCACCCACATCGACGCTCACCAGTCGCCCGCACCCACCGAGTCCGCGTCGCTCGCCGCGCCCGCGGCCAAAGTCCTCCTGCGCGTCACGGTTTCGGCCGACGCGACCTGCCGTTTCGCCTACAGCTTCGACGGCCACACGTTCACGCCCTTCGGCTCCGCGTTTCAGGCCACCGTCGCCAAATGGGTCGGCGCCAAGGTCGGCCTTTTCGCTTCCGCCGCCTCCGGGTCCTCGGCTCCCGGTCACGCCGACTTCGATTATTTCCGCATCGCGCCCTAGCGGTGGCGCTTATCTCCGCTACCCGGGCGACCATCTCACTTGCCCGTTTCCTTTCGTGAGCGGATAAACTCCGGCTGCCATGCACCCGGCCGTTTTCGGTTTTACCCTCCTCGTGCTCGCCGCCGCCGTTCCCGCGACCGCCATCGCCGCCGCTGACCCGCAAAAAATGTCGGCGGTGAAAATCGGCTCCCGGATCGATGTCTCCGTCGGCCCCGAATTCTTCACGAGTTACCGCTGCGACGCCGACGAAAAATATCCGTTCTTCTTCCCCGTCAACGGCCCCTCCGGTGCCTCGGTCACCTCGATGCGCAACGGCCGCTACCCGCACCACTCCTCGCTCTTCTTCGGCTGCGACAAGGTCAACGGCGGCAACTATTGGCAGGAGACGCTCGCCACCGGCCGGATCGTCTCCGATGGCGCCGTGCTTGCCAAAGTCTCCGCCACCGAAGTCGTCATCACCGACACCTGCCTCTGGCAACGCCCCGGCGCCCCCGCGCCGTTCCGCGACCGCCGCCGCATCACCCTCTCCGCTCCCGCCACCGGGCTTCGCCAAATCGACTTTAATATCGAACTCGAAGCACTGACCGACGTCGTGATCGGCAAGACCAACCACTCGCTCCTCGGCGTGCGCCTCGACCCCGATCTCGCTCCCACGCAAGGCGGCACGATGGTCGACTCCGCCGGCCGCACCGGCGAAGCCGGCACCTTTGGCAAACCTTCCCCGTGGCTCGCCGCCTTCGGTCCGCGCGGACCCGGCCGCAACGAGGGCCTCGCCCTGTTCCAACATCCGTCCAACCCCGGCGCGCCCGCCCCGTGGTTCACGCGCGACTACGGCTTCCTCTCGCCCACGCCGATGTATTGGCCCGCCGACGGCGTCTCCACCCGTGTGGCTAAGGGCGCGCGTCTCGTGCTTTCTTACCGGATACTCGTCTTTTCCGGCGATGCGACCTCCGCCGACCTCGCCCGTCGCTACGCCGACTACGCCCAAAACCCTCCTACCCCCGTCTCGCCATGACCCTCCTCACTCGCCGCCAATTCGCCCGCACGTCGTTGCTCGGCGCCGGCCTCCTCGCCGCCCCGCAGATCATCCCGGCCCGTCTCCTCGGCGCCACGTCGCCCAACAACCGCATCCGCGTCGGCCAGATCGGCTGCGGGCGCATCGCCCTCGGTCACGACATGCCCAACGTCCTCCACGCCGGCCTCGCCGACTACGTCGCCGTCTGCGACGTCGATTCCTCGCGCGCCGCCGGCGGTCGCACCTTCGTCGAAAAATTCTACAGCGAGCAGGGCACGCCCGCCCCGCGCGTCGACGTCGTGGCCGACTACCGCGAACTGCTGAAACGGCCCGACATCGACGCCATCGTCATCAGCACGCCCGACCACTGGCACGCCGAGCCCGCGCTCGCCGCCGTCCTCGCCGGCAAAGATGTCTACCTGCAAAAACCCATGACGATGACGCACGCCGAGGGCGTGCTGCTCCGTGCCGCCGTCGCCAAGTCGGGTCGCATCTTCCAACTCGGCTCGCAGCAACGCTCCAGCCAGCAGTTCCGCCGCGCCTGCGAACTCGTCCGCAGCGGCCGCCTCGGCCGTGTCCGCGCCGTCGAGATAGGCCTGCCCATCGACCCGACCGCGCCCGATCAACCCGCCCAGCCCGTCCCGCCCGAACTCGATTACGACCGCTGGCTCGGCCCCACGCCGTTCGTCCCCTACACCGAACAACGCGTCCACTCGGCCCGCGTCAACGACCGCCCCGGCTGGCTCCGCAACGACGCCTACTGCCTCGGCATGATCACCGGCTGGGGCGCCCACCACTACGATATTTTGCACTGGGCGCTCGACGTCGAAAACAGCGGCCCCAGCCGCATCGAAGGCCAGGCCGATTTTCCGAAAAACAAAAACTGGAACGTCCACGGCGCCTACCGGGTGGAGCTCACCTACCCCGGCGACATCAAAGTCTCGGTCTCCGACAAATTCCCCAACGGTCTCAAATTCATCGGCGACGATGGCTGGATCTTCGTCTCGCGCGGCAGCGTGGCCACCAAAGACCCGTCCGTTCCCCGCGGCCGCCTCCGCCCCCTCGATGCCAGCCGCCCCGAACTGCTCGACGAGGCCGGCGTGAAGGTCGCACTCCCGCGCAGCACCGAACATCACCTCAACTGGCTCGAATCCGTGAAGTCCCGCCAACCGTCCCTCGTGCCCGCCCCCGTCGCCCATCGCGCGAACACGGCCTGCATCGTCAGTTGGATCGCCATGAAACTCGCCCGCCCCCTGCGCTGGGATGTCACCGCCGAACGCTTCATCGACGACCCCGCCGCCAACGCCCTGCTCGCCCGCCCCGAGCGCGGCACCTACGGCGCCACTCAACTCGCCGCCAAGCACGGTCTCACGTAAACCCGCCGCCATGTCCGCCCCATCCCCTGCGCCCCGCTCTTCCAGCCAACTCAGCCGCCGCCAGTTTCTCGCCGCCCAGCTCGCGCTTCCGCTCGGCGTGGCCGCCACCCTTCGCGCCGCCTCGCCCGTCGCCGCCTCCGCACCCGCGACGAGTTCCAAACTGAAGATCGACCGCATCGAGGCGTTTCCCGTGCGGTATCCCATGACGGGATACTTTAAGTTTTTCGCCGGTCCCTCCGGCGAAGCCGGCCGCGCCGCCGTCATTCTGAAAGTCACCGCCAACGACGGCACCGTCGGCTGGGGCGAGAGCGTGCCGCTGCCCACGTGGAGCGACGAGACGCTCGAGACCGCCGTCGTCGCGCTTAACCGCTACTTGATTCCCGCCCTCATCGGTGCGGACCCGACCGATTTCGCCGGCGCCCACCGCCGTCTCGATGCCGCCATCGCACCCGCGTTCAGCACCGCGATGCCGATCACGCGCGCCGGCCTCGATATTGCCCTCCATGATCTTGCCGGCAAAGCCGCCGGCCAACCTCTCCACCAGCTCTGGGGCCGCCCCGCCGGCGCTCCGCTCACGCTCAGTTGGACCGTCAATGCCCGCACCCTCGACGAGGTCGAGCCGCTCGTCGCCGAGGGCCGCCGGCGCGGCTACCGCCATTTCAACATCAAGGTCGCGCCCGATCTCGAGTTCGACGTCGCCCTCTCGCGCCGCGTCCGCGCGCTCGCACCCGAGGCATTTCTCTGGGCCGACGCCAACTGCGGCTACGATCCCGCCACCGCCCTCGCCGCCGCTCCCCGCCTCGCCGCCGCCGGCGTCGACGTGCTCGAAGCTCCGGTGCGTCCCAACCGCCTCAGCACCTACCAAGAGCTGAAACGTCAGGGTGCGCTGCCGATCTACATGGACGAGGGCGTCGTCTCCCCGGTGGAACTCGCCGAGTTTATCCGCCTCGGCATGCTCGATGGCGTCGCCGAAAAACCGTCGCGCTGCGGCGGCCTCTGGTCGTGTCGCCAACAGATCGAGCTGCTCCACAGCAAAGGTCTCACATTCCTCGGCAGCGGTTTGACCGATCCCGATATTTCCCTCGCCGCCACACTCGCGCTTTACGCCGCCTACGGACTCAAGAAACCCGCCGCGCTCAACGGCCCGCAATTCCTCACCGCCAGCGTGCTCAAGCAACCGCTCACCGTCGTCAACGGCACCCTCGCCGTCCCGACCGGTCCCGGCCTCGGTATCGAAGTCGACGAAGCCAAAGTCCGCGCCCTCGCCGCCCGCAGTTAAACCGCCTCCATCACATTTTCTTAAAGAAGTTCTCGGTTCCTTGCCGTTTTCAGTGAGTAAAGCTCGGTGAAAGGAGCCCCCAAGGGGCGAAAAAATGACAGCCCAGGGCAACGCCTTGGGAAAATATTCATTAGAAAACCTGAGCCCTGAA
The DNA here is from genome assembly GCA_943372705.1 of Opitutus sp. GAS368. Lineage (GTDB taxonomy): Bacteria > Verrucomicrobiota > Verrucomicrobiia > Opitutales > Opitutaceae > GAS368. The sequence goes on from CALRZR010000025.1 coordinate 18,057, forward strand.
AGGGCGGCACCATCGACGCACAGAAAACGGGAGGAACGAAGTTCTCTACTCACAGCGCACCGAGTTCCCTTTCGGGCTCACGGCGCCAAAGCCCTCCAAGCCTGCTCTGTGGCCTCTGTGTCTGGGCTCCGTGACCTCCGTGGCTCCTGCCTTGGTCGTTCGTATTTCGTGGGTAATTTTGGCGCGGCAAGCCGCGTGCGTCGCCCGCCCCTTCCTCAATCGAGATGACACTTCTTCGTGCGCTGGCGGTATTCAAACGGCGTCTCGAATCTCGCCAGCGACCAGATATTCCAGCGGTTCTGCCGGGCGAGCTCGTAGGATTCCTCCAATAGCTCCGCGTAATACAAATCCTGCATCGGCGTCAGCAGGGCCAAGCCCGACTCGACCATGTAGGTGTTTAGGCAAATGCCCTTCTTGGAATAGAGGATCGCGTAGTGGCCGTCGTATTCGTGAGGCCGATAGATCAGCACCTCCACGATACTGCCCAACGCCGCACGGTTGAGTTCATATTTCGCCTGCACCGAAAACGGCTGCCCGCCCAGCGTGCCTTTGGCCATTTCCGGCGCATCCAGTCCGGCCAAGTGAATGCGCAGTCGTTTCTTGTCCGCGGTTTCGACCATCAAACTGTCTCCGGAAAAAACTTGGACCACCTTCGCGTCAAATGCCGCCGCGCGGAGTCCCCACGCCAGGCACCCGATGATGAAGTATTTGAGAGCCGTGTTCATGGGCCGGAGGGCCGTCGTTTCGTGGTTAAATTTTCGCAGAGTGCGAACCTCGCTTCCCGTCCTTCGCAGACCGGACGATTCGCTACCTTCAGATCGGTCGATTTCGCGAAAACTTAAACGCCAACCCACCTGCACCCGGATCTCACCCTTCTCTCCAAGCACGACACCCGCAGGACCGCATCCCGCCCGCCACCTCGCCTCCGTGTTTCTACTTCAGGTCACTGCATCGTGCCGATGCGCCGCGTCGGCGTCACCGCACCGCTCGCCGCGCGCAGCAATTCGCGCCGCAGCCAATCGAGCGCCGCGTTCACCGTGCGGACTTTCACCGTCTCGCGCGGTCCCGGATAGTGGAGTTTCTTGGACCACACCCCGTGCGGCGCGTGGAGCGCGATAAAGATCGTCCCCACCGGATGCTGCGTCGTGCCGGTGCACGGACCGGCGAAACCCGTCACGGCGAGCGCGTAATCTGCCCCCAACGTCTCCGCCGCGCCCGTCGCCAACGCCACCGCGCACTCGTCGCTCACCGCACTGTGTTGGGAAATCAGGCACTCCGGCACATCAAGGAGCTGCATCTTCGAATCGTTGGTGTAGCACACCACGCCGCCGGCGAAAAACTTGCACGCGCCATGCACGCCCGTGAACGCGTTAGCCAACAATCCGCCCGTTGCCGTCTCCGCGAGCGCGAGGCGTTTTTCCTGCGCGCGGAGCAAATCGCTCACCGTCTTCACGAGCGAATCGTGCCCGTAGCACATCAGATCTTCGCCGAGCAGCGCGCCGCACTCGCGCGCGATTCCTTCCAATTCCTCGTAGCTGAGCCGCCCGCTCGGCGAACTCACCCGGCAATCCACCGCGCCCTGATGCGCGCAAAACGCCACGCTCAGCGCATCGCCGTATTTGTCGAAGATCGGCTGCAACCGCGTCTCCAGCAGCGACTCGCCCACGCCCGCCGTGCGCAGTTGCACGTAGGCCTCGCGTTGCAGGAGCAGCCCGCGCTCCGCCAGCCGCGGCACCACTTGCTCGATAAACATCGGCTGCAGTTCGTTCGGCGGTCCCGGCAGCATCACGAGCACTTTACCATCCTGCTCCACCCAGAGCCCGGGCGCGGTGCCGTTGCCGTTGGGCAACACTTCGCCGCGTTCGAAGCGGTCGGCCTGCTTCAGGTTGTTGTCGGTCATCTTGCGGCCCAGCCGTGTAAACCGGTCCGAGATCGACTGCACGATGCCCGCGTCGCGCACCAGTTTTTGCCCGAGCACTTCGGCGATTGCCTCGCGCGTGCGGTCGTCGCACGTCGGCCCCAGCCCGCCCGTCGTGATCACCACGTCCGCCCGCGCCCAGCTTTCTCGGAATTGCGCGACGATCGCGTCCGCCTCGTCCGTGATCGTGACATTGCGGTTGAGCGTCACGCCCCGTCGCCCGAGTTGCGCTCCGATAAAAGTCAGGTGACCGTTCGCCGTCAGTCCGAGCAGCAATTCATCGCCCAGCGTGAGCAGTTCATAGCGGAGCCGGGAGACCGGCTTGCGCGGAGAATTGCTATCGGCGGAGGAGTTTTGTGAGGAGACCATGCTTGCGAGCGTGGAAATAAGACAAATTATTCCAAAATGCCAGCGACTGAACCGGTTAATCTCAAGGAGAAGGTCCGCCACCTGCCCGATAAGCCCGGTGTTTACCTTATGAAGGACCGCCTTGGGCGCATCATTTACGTCGGCAAAGCCAAGTCCCTGAAGAAGCGCGTCTCGTCCTATTTCCAACGCGGCCGCGCCCGCACCGTCTCGCAGCCCAAAATCCGCGCGCTCATCGAAATGATCGCCGATCTCGACACCATCGAGGTCAAATCCGAGCCCGAGGCCCTCCTCCTCGAAGGCAAACTCATCAAACAGTGGCGTCCGCGCTACAACACCGACTTCACCGACGACAAACGCTTCCTCCTCGTCCGCGTCGATCTCGGCGAGGAACTCCCCCGCTTCCGCCTCACCCGCCTCAAGAAAGAGGACAATTCGCGCTACTTCGGCCCGTTCGCCCATAGCGGTCTCCTCCGCAAAACCCTCGCGCAGATGCGCCGCCAGTTCGGCATTCTGCTCGGCGACGGCACTCCCGAGAAACTCCCCGACGGCACCTGGCGCCTCTACGACGATGTGCGCACCGAGCTCTACGGCGCCGGCACCATCGTCTCGGCCGAAGACTACCGCCGCCGCATCGAAGACGCCTGCACGTTCCTCGAGGGCAAATCCCGCGAATGGCTCGAAACACTGCGCAACGAGATGACCTCCGCCGCCGGCCGCCAGGAATTCGAGAAGGCCGCCGAGCTCCGCGACATCGTCTTCGCCCTCGAAAAAACCCTCGCCAAGACGCGCCACTTCGAGCGCACCGATCCTACCCGACCCGCCCGCGACGACGAGGCGCTCGAATCCCTCCAAGTCGCCCTCCATCTCTCGTCGCCTCCGCGCACGATGGAGTGCTTCGACATTTCGCACATCTCCGGCACCTTCGTCGTCGCCTCAATGGTGCACTTCGCCGACGGCCGGCCCGACAAAAACGAATACCGCCGCTTCCAGATCAAAAGCTTCATCGGCAACGACGACTACCGTGCCATGGAAGAGGTCGTCGGCCGCCGCTATCGCCGACTCCTTGAGGAGAAAAAACTCTTCCCCGATCTAATCGTCATCGACGGCGGCCGCGGCCAGATCGGCGCCGCCCTGAAAGCCTTCGTCGCCCTCGACGCCATGCCGCCCGCCCTCATCGGCCTCGCGAAACAGCACGAGACCATCATTTTTCCCGACGAACGCGCCCCGCTGAATCTTCCGTTGAACCACCCCGGCCTCAACGTCCTCCAGCGCCTCCGCGACGAAGCCCACCGCTTCGCCAACACCTACAACGCCGACCTCCGCTCGAAGAAAATCCGCGAGAGCGTCCTCGATGATTTTCCCGGCCTCGGCGAAAAGCGCCGCGCCGCCCTCCTCGCCCATTTCGGCAGCATCGAAAAACTCCGCGCCGCCCCCGTCGCCGAAATCGCCGAAGTCCCCGGCTTCGGCGGCCGCATGGCCGAAGAACTGCAAGCCTTCCTGAATCGGCCGCCGACGGAACAATCTTCCTGAGCCCGAGAGGCCTCCTTCCGTGAAAAATCGCCTCTCTTTGGCCATCTCGCTACTTTGCCTTATCGTTTTCTTGTTCATGAACGGCTGGCTCATTTTACGAGCGATCGAAGCGATCCGCGAAACCGTCTCTTTCCAATCCTATCCGCCTCCGTATCAAGCGACCGTCGTGGCGATCGACCGTCGCTCAACCGGACGATCGGCAACCTATACTCACGTCGTTGAAGTCGTGAGGCCCGGCCACGGAACGTTCCGTTTCAGATCGTCCCGGCAAAGCGCCATTAACCAATTCTCTGTAGGTGAATCTGTTGAGCTAGTGTGCCGGGATCCGGGGCTAACTACGGAAAAATTCGAAATCGATAACTCCCTGCACTTATGGATCGAAGACGTGCTGTTCGCCCTGCTTTTTCCGACGGTGATCGCGGTTGCGTTCCTCTGGCCATCGCGGCTGCGCTCTGGGGCTTTGACCTTTTCCCCATTCCGGGCGCTGCGCCGCAAACACCCGTGACGGACCCAACCCGCCTCCACGCTTCCCGCCGGACGAGTTTTAGGTTTCAAACCTCCGCATGATTCTTACCCGGGAAAGCCGCCGCACGTGGTGGCTCGTCATGCTCGGCGCATGGGCGCTGGCCGCGTTGCTCGTCACACGGCACACGCTCGCCATGCGTGACTACGTCACGCTGCTCGACAACGCCGCCCCGCGCATTCCGCCGATCTCGACGCCGCACCGGCACATCATCCCGACGAACTACGCCGATACCCAGACGTGGTTGCGCTACGCCCTGACCTTCGACGAAGGCGCCCCGTGGCGCGTGCGCTACACTTACAACGACAACGCCCCCACCGGACGCGCCGTGCACTGGAATTCCGCCTTCGCCCACCTCATCGCCGAGTCCGGCCGTCTCCGCCACCAGCTCACCGGCGAACCGCTCCCCCTCGCCACCGAGCGCATCATTCCGTGGTTCAATCTTCCGCTATTGCTCGTCGTAGTCATCGGGTTTTCCGCGCTCGTGGGCCGCTACGCTGGCGCCGGTGCCGGCGCGTTTGTCGCCCTCGGCATTGTAGGCACCGAATCCTTCTACGGCGGCTTCGCTCCGAGTTACGTCGATCACCACGGGCTGCTCACCTCCGCCACCTTCGGCCTCGCCCTCGGCGCGATTTTCATGGGCGGAGGCTGGTGGCGGGCCGCCGTTCCCGACCAGCCGTCGCTGCTCCCCGCGTCGCGCGACGCCGCTCGCCGCGCCGCGATTTTTTCCGCCGTCTCCGGTGCCATCGGCCTGTGGTTCAGCGCCGCCTCGACGATTCCCGCCATCGCCCTCACCGGGCTCGCCGGTTTGGTCGCCGCATGGACTTTCGGCCGCGCCGCCCAACGCGACGGCGCTACCTTCGAGGCCGACCTCTGGCGGCTCTGGGGTCGCGTCGGTGCGGCGACCGCGGTCGCGTTCTACCTTTTCGAATACGCCCCCGCCCATCTCGGCCTGCGTCTCGAGGTCAACCACCCGTTCTACGCGCTGGCGTGGTGGGGCGGCGCCGAACTCGTCGCCCTCCTCGCCGAACGCCGTCTCGCCTCACCCGACACGCCGGCCCGTCCGCTGTGGCACTGGCTCGCCCCGCTTGTCGCGATTTCGGCCGCCCCGCTCACGATCGTCCTCGGCGGCGTCAACGTCTTCGTCGTCAGCGATCCGTTCGTCTCCGAGATCCCCAAGACCGTCGCCGAAGGCCTCTCGCTCGTCGCCACCACCCAAGCCTTCGGCTGGCAGACCTTTTTCCACTACATCAATTGGAACATCGTTCCCTTGGTCGTCGGCGCGGCGTTGCTCTTTTTCCGGCCCCAGCGCGACAAACACCTGCTCCTCTTCGCCTTCATCATCGCGCTGGGTTTTCTCGGTCTCCTGATCGCGCAGATCCGCTGGGCTTTTGGCGCCAGCGCCCCGCTGCTGGGCCTGCTCCTGGTCGTCCTCGCCGCGCTCGTGCAAGCCCGTCGCCCGCTTTTCCGCTGGCTCGCCGTGCTCGCCGTCGTCGCGGTGTGCTTCGTGCCCGACGCCCTGCAACGCACCCGCCTCGTGCAATCCAGCATCGCCGCCCGCTCGCCCGACCGCATGGACATCCAGCAGCTCCTCTACCGCGACGCCGCCGCCTTCATCCGCGCGTCCCAGCCGACCGGAGACATCGTGCTCCTCGCCAGCCCCAACGGCTCCAGCGGCATGGGCTACTATGGAAAATTCCGGACCATCGGCACACTCTACTGGGAAAACTACGCCGGCATGCGCGCCGCCGCGGAAATTTTTTGCGCTCCCACCGCCGAGCGCGCCCGCGAGCTCATCCGCGCCCACGGCATCACACATCTCGCGATGATTTCCGAGGAAAGTTTCCTCCCCCAGTTCTTCACCATCCTCCGGCCCAACGGCACCCGCGAAGAATTTCAAAAAACCTTCGGCTATCAGGTGCTCAGCGACCAAATTCTGCCGCCGTGGCTTCGCCCGATTCCCTATCGCGCACCGCCCGATGTCGTGCTGCCCGACCTCCGCGTTCTCTTGCTTCAAGTCGTGCCCGACCAAAACGATTCCGACGCGCTCTGGCACATCGCTCTGGCCCAACTCGCCCTCGGTGATGCCGTTCACGCCACCCTGAGTTTCGAAAACTCCGTGCGCGCCGCCCCCGCCGAAAGACGAGTCCGACTCTGCCAAGACGCCGCCGCCACCTGCTACCAGAAAGGCGCCCACGCCGCCGCCGTGCGCCTCTTCCGCGCCGCCCTCACCGCCGGAGAAAACCCCGTCGCCGCCGGCAATCTCGCCTGGGTGCTCGCCACCAGCCGCGACGAAGCCGTGCGCAACGGCACCGAAGCCCTAGCCCTCGCCGAGCGCCTGCCCCCGGGCGAGCTCACCACGCTCAGCGCCCTCGCCGCCGCCCAGGCGGAAACCGGACGCTTCCCCGAGGCCGTCGCCACCCTCACCCGCGCGATCGAGCTCATCCGCCGCGCCGGCAACACCCCGGGCGAAGCGCAATTCCTCGCGCGCCTCGAAGCCTACCGCGCCGGCAAACCCTGGCGGCAATGACCACCGCCCCGCTCCCGCCCGCCTGCTGACGCGATGCGCCTGACGCACGAAAGCCCCCGCGCCCGCTGGACGATCATGACCGGCGTCTGGGTGCTCGTCGCCGGTTTACTGATCCTCCACACGCTCGCCGTGCGCGACTACCTCACGCTCATCGACGCGCAAGGCCTCCGTGGCGCCCCGACCGCCGCCACCCCGCTGAAACACACCGTCCCCCTCGTCTACCTCGACGCCCAGATGTGGCTGCGGCACGCCCTCGATCTCCAGGAAAACGGCGGCGCGCGCGTGCGTTTCACCCACGTCGACAACGCCCCGTTCGGCCGCGAGGTGCACTGGAGTTCCTCGCTCACGTGGATCCTCGCCGGCGCCGGCCGCCTGCGCCACGCGTTCACCGGCGAACCGCTCCCGCTCGCCACGGAGCGCACGCTCGGCTGGATCAATTTCGCGCTGCTCCTCCCGCTTGTGGTCGCATTCTCCGCGTGGGCCGCCCGCCGCGCCGGCGCCGGCGCCGGTCTCGTGGTCGCCCTCGGCATGATCGGGCACCGCGATTTCTACGACGGCTTCTCCCCCTATTACGTCGATCACCACGGTCTCATCACCGCCGCTGTCTTCGGCCTCGTGCTCAGCGCGATGTTCATGGGCGGCGGCTGGTGGCGCTTCGCTTCCGTCGGCGAACCTCCCCTGCTCCCCTCCTCCCGCGCCCACGCCCGCACGGCCGCCATCATCTCGGCACTCTGCGGCGGCGCCGGCCTGTGGTTCAGCACCGCCTCCACGATTCCCGCCATCGCCTTCGTCGCCTTCGCCGGCCTCGTCTCCACGTGGGTGTGGGGACGCCGCGCCCGCGACACCGGCGCCGACTTCGACCCGGACCTCTGGCGCCTCTGGGGGCGCGTTGGCGCCGCCACCTCGCTCTTTTTCTACCTGCTGGAATACGCCCCCGCCCACTTCGGCTGGCACCTCGAGGTCAACCATCCGCTCTACGCCCTCGCGTGGTGGGGCGGAGCCGAATTCGTCGCCCTACTCTCCGCGTGGCGTCTCCAAATGCCTGACACGCACCCTGCCCAACCGCTCCGCTGGCTCCTCGCCGCCGCCGCCATCCTCGCCGCTCCGGTCACGATTTTCATCGGCGGCTCCGCCGTCTTCGCCGTGCGCGAAACGTTCGTGGGCGCGCTTTCGAATCACGTGCTCGAGGGCATGTCGCTGCCCGCTCTCATCCGCGCGACCGGTTGGGACATCTTTTTTCTCCACGTCAACGAGGCCCTGCTCCCGGCAATCCCCGCCCTCGCGCTCCTCGTGGTGCGCGGCGCACGCGAGCGTCTCGCCCTCGGCTTCGTGGTCATCGCCACCGCCACCTTCCTCGCGCTCGCCTGTTACCAAATCCGCTTCTGGCAAAACACCGCCGGCCCCCAGCTCTGCCTCACCCTGATCGCGCTCGCCGCGCTCGCCCACGATTGGAGTTCGCGCGCCCGCGCCTGGCTCATCGTCGGCACCGCCGTCGGCCTCTTCGTGCCGCCGACGCTCACCCGCGCCCTCGAAGTGCACGCCATTCTCCGCACCCGCAGCGCCAGCCGTCTCGATCTCGCTCCCGCCCTGCACCGCGATCTCGCCGCCGCCTTGCGCGCCTCGCAGCCCACCGGAGACATCGTGCTGCTCGCCTGCCCCTCGACTTCGACCGGCATCAGCTACTACGGCCGTTTCCAAACCGTCGGCACCCTCTATTGGGAAAGTCACCCCGGCCTCCGCGCCGCCGCCGAGATTTTCTGCGCTCCCACCGAGGCCGCCGCCCGTGCGTTGCTCCACGCCCGCCACGTTACGCATATCGTCCTCACCTCGGACGAAGATTTCCTCCGCAACTTCTTCACTCTCCTCCATCCCGACCGACCTTCCGGCGATTTCGAAAAAACCTTCGGCTACCAACTCTTCGAAAAACGCCAACTCCCCGTCTGGCTGCGCGTGTTGCCCTACCACCCCGCGCCCGACCTCGTCCGCCCCGGCCTCCGCGTGCTCGCCCTCCAAGTCGTGCCCGATCAGACCGACGCCGAAGCACTCTACCACATCGCCGCCGCGCAACTCGCCGCCGGCGAAGCCGCCCGCGCCGAGGAAAATCTCCGCGCCGCCTTCGAGCTCACGCCCACGTCCGCCCGCCCCGATTTTGCGCTTCGCGCCGGCAATCTCTGCTACGGGCAACGCGCCCGCGCCGCCGCCGGCCGCCTCTACCGCGCAGGCATCGCCCTCGGCGGTGACGCCACCCTAGCGACCAATCTCGCCTGGCTCCTCTCCACCGATCCCGACCCCACCGTGCGCCACGCCGCCGATGCGCTCGCCCTAGCCCAACGCATCGTCGCCGGTCGCCCCGACGACCCTTCGTCCCATCACACGCTCGCCGCCGCCCTCGCCGAAAACGGCCGTTTTCCCGAAGCCGTCGACGCCCTCACCCGCGCGATCGCGCTCGCCCGCGCCGCCGGCCAGACCTCGACCGCCACCCTCTTCGAGCAACGCCTCGCCACCTACCGCGCCGGCCGTCCGTGGCGGCAGTAAGCCCCGCCCGCTTTCGCACTCGGCAACATCGGCACCGCCGCCATCGTCTGTCCGTCTGATGAAAGCTCCGCACCGCCTGCTCGCCGCCTCCTTGTTTATCGCGCTCTGCGCGCTCGCCCGTGCCGACGTCACCCTCGCGCCGCTCTTCACCGACCACGCCGTGCTCCAGTGCGACAAACCCGTCCCCGTCTGGGGCCGCGCCGATGCCGGCGAGAAAATTGCCGTCACCTTTCTCGCGCAGACGCACCGCACCACCGCCGGCGCCGACGGCCGCTGGATCGTTTTCCTCGACGCCCTCCCCGCCACCACCCAGGGCGCCGATCTCGCCGTCGTCGGCAAAAACACGCTCACCGTCCGCGATGTTGTCGTCGGCGAGGTCTGGCTCTGCTCCGGCCAGTCCAACATGGAATTCACCGTCGATGCGCGCGCCGGCACGTGGCAGGCCAACACGCGCGCCGACCAAGCCGCCGCCGAAATCGCCGCCGCCAATTTTCCGCTCATCCGCCACGTCCGCGTCGCCCAGACTGTCGCCGAGTCACCCGCCGACACCGTGAAAACCGGCGGCTGGCAGTCCGCCACTCCGCAGACCGTCGGCGGCTTCACCGCCGTCGGCTATTTCTTCGCCCGCGATATTTTTCAAAAACTCGGCGTGCCCGTCGGCCTCGTGCACAGCTCGTGGGGCGGCACGCCCGTCGAGTCGTGGATGAGCCCCGCTGCCCTCGCGAGCAGTCCGGCCTTCGCCGCCGTCACCACTCGCTGGCAGCAAAACATCGCCGCCTACCCCGCGAACCAATCCGCCTACGAGGCCGCGCTCGCCGCCTGGACCAAGGGCGAATCCACCGCGAAACTCGATGCCGCCGCCGCGGGCGCGAAGACGAAACCGAAAACCGACGGACGGAAACTCTACAACGCGTGGTTGCAGAAAAATCCCCGCCCCCGCGCCCCCCGTGGCCCCGGCGATTCGTGGACCCCCGCCGGCCTCTTCAACGGCATGATCAATCCCCTGCTTCCCTACGCCCTCCGCGGCGCCCTCTGGTATCAAGGCGAGAGCAATGCCGACCGCGCCGGCGAATACCACGCGCTCTTCGCCGCCACGATCACCGCGTGGCGCGCCCACTTTGGCCAAGGCGATTTTCCATTCTACTGGGTGAATCTCGCCGGCTACAAAATCCCCGCCGACCGCACCGACGCCGCCTGGGCTTTTCTCCGCGAGGCGCAGACCAAAACCCTCGCGCTCCCCGCCACCGGACAGGCGCTCGCGATCGATATCGGCAACCCCACCGACATTCACCCCGCCAACAAACAGGACGTCGGCCGCCGCCTCGCGCTCCTCGCGAAAAACCGTCTCTACGGCACCACCGTCGACGACACCGGCCCGACGTTCGCGGGCGTCACGCGCGAGGGTTCCGCACTGCGCGTGCGCTTCACCGCCGCGAGCGGCCTGATCGCCCACGCCAAACCCGTGCAATCGCTCGAGATCGCCGGGGCCGACAAAGTCTTCCGGCCCGCCACCGCCAAAATCGACCGCGAGACGCTCCTTGTCTCCGCGCCCGACGTGCGCGAACCCGTCGCCGTCCGCTACGCCTGGCGCAACGCCCCCGAGGCCAACCTCTACAACGGCGCCGGCCTCCCCGCCGTCCCCTTCCGCTCCGACACTTGGTAGGGACGCCTCTCCGGCGTCCTACCCTACTTCTCGTCCTCGTCCTTCGCGTGCGATTTGTAGAACGCCGCGCGCACCGGTGCCGGCATCGGTGAATCCGCGCCGCGCACACTGCGCCACACGATCTCGTTCAACAAAATGTCGTCGGCCTTGTCCGGCCCCGTGAAATCCATCTGCTGCGATTCGCGCGCACCCCACGACAGTTTCCCGTTGCGCTCCTCGACATCGACCTGCGTCGGGCGCGCCGCGTAGGGCGTCGCGTCCGCCTTGTCGGTAAACGCCGCCCACAAGGGCAGCGCCGCCGCGTCAAACTGCGACATCGGCTGCAATCCGAGAATCAGCTCCATCGTGCGCAACATGCTCGTCGTCGAATACAGCGAGGAATCCACGGTGCGGCGCTTTGTCCACGGGCTAATCGCGAACGCCGGCATCCGGTGCGCGTCTACGTGGTCGGGTCCGTTTTGCGCATCATCTTCGAGCACAAAGATCGCCGTCTCTCCCCAGAATTTCGAACGTGACACCGCCTCGACGATCAGGCCGAGCGCGCGGTCGTTGTCCGCCACCATCGCCGTCGGCGTGCGCGCCCCGGCTTTCGTTCCAGAAGTGTGGTCGTTGCCGAGCCGCAACACCTGGAGCCGCGGCATCCCGCCCTCACGCTCGTAACGCTGCAACTCGGCGATGAACCGCTCCGCGCGTTTGACATCCGGATACTCGAGGTCCCACGCATTGTAGTAGGGGTCGATGTGTCCGACGAGAATCGGCAGCGACGGCTCAGCGAGTGTCGGGCCCTGCTTCGGCGTGTTGCAAAACTCGCCGTAGCTCCGGTAGCTCACGCCCGCCTCGGCCGCCCGGTTCCACAAATAACCGTTTGCCGGATACGCGACCGGATAGTGCCCCTCGGACGGGTAGTCGTATTTGCGCTTCGTATTGTGACCGTAGCTGAGCGGCCACATTTTTTCCACGAAGTCGGTCGCCTGCGCGCCCATCGTCCATTCGTGCCCGTCCGCGCTCACCTCGCCGTCGGCGTAGAAATTGTCGAACAGCACAAACTCCCGCGCGAGCGCGTGCGCATTCGGCGTCACCTTTTCGGGAAACAAACACAGTCGCGGCTCGCCGTTGCCTTCCGGCATATCGCCGAAGACTTGGTCGTAGGTGCGGTTTTCGCGCACGATGTAGATCACGTTTTTGATCGGCGACGGATCGCCGACTTTCGCCGGAATCGCATTGCCCGCCGACCGGCCTTCGACGCCGCGCGCCGTGGCCTGCGCGTTGAGCGGGCTGCACGTATACGCCGTCTTCGTCCACGTGCCGAACTGCGCCGCACGCTGTTTTTCCGTCGGCAAATCGATGAGCGAAACCGTGCCTTGCATGAGCCCGCCGATGTATTCCTGGAGGTTGCGCGGCATCGTCGTGCCGGGAAAAGGCCCGCGCGGATTCGCGCTCGAGGTGATGCCTTTGCCGTTCGCCACGACGAGCGTCTTGCCATCGGCCGTCACGCGCACGCTCGTCGGAAACCAACCGACCGGGATAAACCCGAGCGACTTCGCCTTGCCAACTTTTTCCACGTCGAAGACCGCGACGTTGTTGTTGTTGGCGTTGGCGACGAAGAGCAGCTCGCCATCGGGCGAGAGCGCGAGGCTGTTCGGCATCGAGCCGGGCGGCGAATTCGGAAACAACGAGGCCGAGAGCGTCTCGGTCACGCGCCCCGTCGCCGTGTCGATCACGCTCACCGAATTCAGATTTGCCTCGGCGACATACAGCCGCCCGTCCGGCGCGAGGAGCATCTCGTTGGGATGCTGCCCGACCGGCCACCGCGCCAGGTCGGCTCCCGTTTTCGCATCGAGCACGAGCACGGCCGCCTTCGCCCACAGGCTCACAAACACCCGGCCGTTCTTCTCGTCGGCCACACACGTGTAGGGAAACGGCGCCTGCGGATCCATCGCCGGCTTGATACGCGCGCCCTCGTGTTCCGTCGTCGCGGCCCCTTCCGCCGCCGCGAAACTCCGCACCCACTGCACGCGCCCGTCGGCCGCCGAAATTTTCTCCACCCGCTGCCCCCAGCTCTCGGCCACGTAGAGCGCGCCGCCGTCACCCGCGACCGCCAGCCCGCTGGGAATGCCCTGCTCCTTCGCCGGACGCAGCACGAGCTCGCGATGCGCGGAGAGATAACCGTCTTTGAACGCAAACGCGTGGATCACCTCCGCCCCGCCGCCGCTCGCAAAAAGGCTTTCGCCACCTGGCGACCACGCGAGGCCGTAGAACGATTCCGCGATCGCCACCTGCGACACCGCGAGCCCCGTCTTCACGTTAAGAATGCGCACCTCGTGTTGCCCCCAGCCGCTGTGCAACACCGCGACAAACGTCCCTCCCGGGTGCAGCGCGACATTGATCGGAAAATCGCCGACCGGGATCTGTTTGCCCACCGGCCGCAGCGACCACTGGTTGGGCAACAACACCGACCCGTCGCGCTGGAGCCCCGGCAACGTGCCGACCGGTTTCGTCGCCGCGTGAACGGGAGCTTGCCACAGCGCCACCACCGCCAGCGCACCGAGAAGTTGTGTTCTCATCTGCCGAACGTGGCGGGAAAACTGCCGCGCCGCGAGCCCGCTGTGGCTCCTTGACCCAATCGTGACCTCGCTCAGTCGCGCTTGATCTCGATCACTTCGATTTCGAACACCAACGCCGCATTCCGGCCGATCTTCGGCGGCTGCCCCCGCGTGCCGTAGGCGAGCTCCGCCGGAATCACGACGAGGCGTTTTTCGCCCAGCTTCATCTCCTGCAAAATCTGGTCCCAGCCTTGAATCACCTGCTCGCGCGCCACGCGGAAGACGAACGCCTTATCCTTCTCCGTCGCCTGATCGAAAATCGTGCCGTTCAAGAGGCGGCCCACGTAGAGCACCGCCACTTTTTCGCCGGCCTTGATCAAATTGCCGCTGCCTTCCTGTAGGATGATGTAGCGGATTCCCGTGTTGGTTTTCTTCGCTTCGGGCCAGGTCTTTTCGACAAACGCGAGATCCTCCGGCGACAGTTTTTCGCGCTGGGCGCGGACCATCAACGGGGCGAGCAACGCGAGGGCGAGGAAGAGCAGACGGACATGACGCATGGTTTATCCGTGCCATCCGCGCTATGCCCGGTCAAAAGATTTTTCGCCCCATGAGCCCCCTGCCCCCCGTCGTCATCGTCTGCCCGAAGGAATTTCGCTTCACCGACGCCACCGCCTCCGTCGAGACCCCGTTTCTCGCCGACGTCGCCGCCCTGCGCACCGTCTGGCTCGATTTCAACGCCCCGATCCCCGACGCCGTGCTCGACGCCCATGCCATCATTCTCTGGCACGGCCCGCTCATCGACGCCGCCGTCATCGCCCGCCTGAAGAACTGCCGCGTGATCATCCGCAACGGCGTCGGCTTCGACACCGTGGACATCGCCGCCGCCGCCCGCGGCGGCATTCCCGTGTGCAATGTGCCCGACTACGGCACCGAGGAAGTCGCCGACCACGCCATCGCCCTCACGCTCGCCCTCTACCGCCAGCTCTTCCCGCTCGACGCCGAAGCGAAACGCCTCGGTTGGAAAATCGAAACCGCCGCCAAGATGCGCCGCCTCAGCACGCAAACCTTCGGCGTCCTTGGCCTCGGCCGCATCGGCACCGCCGCCGCCCTCCGCGCCAAAGCGATGGGCTTCCGCACAATCTTCTTCGACCCCTACGTCCCCAGCGGCACCCACAAAGCCCTCGGCGTGGAGCGCGTCGCGACGCTCGACGAACTTCTCCTCCGTTCCGACACGCTGTCGATTCACTGTCCACTCACCGCCGAAACCCGCGGCCTCATCGGCGATCGCGAAATTGCCCTGCTGAAACCCGGCTCCTTCCTCGTGAACACCGCCCGCGGCGACATCGTGCAAAAAGCCCCCGTCTTCGCCGCCTTGCGCAACGGCCACCTCGCCGGCGCCGGCCTCGACGTCGTCGAAGCCGAACCCCTCCGCACCCCCGAAGAAGCCGCGACGCCGAACCTGATCGTCACCTGCCACGCCGCCTTCTGCAGTCCCGAAGGCATGATTGAGATGCGCAGCACATCCGCCAAAATCGCCCGCGCCGCCGTGCTCGGTCAGCCCGTATGGAATCGGGTGAACTGAAGTAGCACGGTCAGCCTGACCGTGCTTTTCCCGAATTGCGGCGAGCCGATCAGCGCGGTCCTGCTGACCGCACCGCCCCATGCTCCGCCACCCGCGCGAGCGCCCGCCCCAGCAGCGTCTTCCCCGGCTCCGTCCGATGCCACGTCGACGCCCCCGACGGATGTGGCAGCGGGATGCACTCCACCGCGTGTCCCCGATGGGTGATCGAAAATTTCTGCCCAATCGTCTCGACCAACGGCCGCTCACCGAGGAATTGCGCGATCGCCAGCTTCCCCACCGGCAGCACGAGATTCGGCCGCAGCAGCGCAAACTCCCGTTCCAGCCACGCCGCGCAATTCGCGATCTCCTCGGGCGCCGGCACGCGGTCACCGCCTTTCGGATTTTTCCCCGGGAAACAGCGGCACACCGCTGCGAAATAGATCCGGTCGCGCGCCTCCTCCTCGCTCCAACCGAGTGCGCCCTCAAGCCACCCGAACAGCGTCTTGCCCGCCGTCCACGCGAAGGGCCGCTGCAGTTTCGGCTCCTTGTCGCCGGGTGCCTGGCCCACGAGCAAAATCCCCGTCGTCACCGCGCGCCCGACCACCGCCGGCCGGTGCATACGCGGACAACGCTCGCACGCGCGCACGGCGGCGAGGTGTTGTTCGACGGCAGCTCGGGTGGCGGAGATGGGCATGAAAAAGCGCGGGACTTGCGACCCGCGCTCGAAAATTGTCGGAGAAAACCCAGGCTGCAAAGCCCGCGTCACCTCCTCATCGCGCACTCAGCGCACTCAGCGCATCATCGCCTAGCGACCTCAGCGCCGACCGCGGAAGCGGTTGAAGCTGCCCTTGTGGCGGATCTGCCCCGGGAGGCTGCCGCGACCACGTTGCTGCTGCGGTTCCTCGGTGCGCGCGACAAACGCGCGATACGGGAAACCTTCGAGGCGCAGCTCCGGAATCTTCGCGCCGATGAAGCGCTGGATGTCGCGGATGTCGTTGGCGTTTTCCGGCGTCACGAGTGTAAACGCATCGCCCACCGCCTGCGCGCGACCCGTGCGGCCGATGCGGTGCACGTAGTCCTCGGGCTTTTCCGGCACGTCGTAGTTAATCACGTGCGAGACGCCCGCGACGTCGATGCCGCGCGCGGCGATATCGGTCGCGACCATCACTTCGTATTTGCCGGACTTGAAACCCGCGAGCGCCTCGATCCGCTGGTTCTGCGAGCGGTTAGCGTGCAGGACAGCGACGGAGTGGTTGGCGGCCTTGAGGCGGCGCGCGATCTTGTCGGCGCCGTGCTTCGTGCGGGAAAACACGATCACGCTGTCGAAATCCGTCTTCGCGAGCAGGGCTTCGAGCAGTTCGAATTTCTGGTCGGCGGCCACCGGATAGAGCGCGTGTTTCACGGACTCGTTCACGGAGCGGGCCACGCCGATCTCGACCTTCGTCGGATTGCGCAGGGCAAACGACGCGATCGCGGCGATTTCCGGCGGCACCGTGGCGGAGAAAAACAGGGTCTGCCGCTCGCGCGGACAGCGGGCCACGATATCGCGCACGACCGGCAGAAAGCCCATGTCGAGCATGCGATCCACTTCGTCGAGCACGAGAATCTGGATATCGCGGAGATTGATTTCGCCGGTCTTGAGGTAATCCACCAAGCGGCCCGGCGTGGCCACGATGATGTCGACACCGCGTTTCAGCTCGGTGCGTTGAACGCCGTAGCCGACGCCGCCGAAGACGGCCACCGTGCGGATATCCGTGAAGCGGGCGAAATTGCGAAACGACGTTTCGACCTGAGCCGCGAGTTCACGCGTCGGCTCGAGCACGAGCACGCGCGGGCGGCCGTGATTGGCGATCCGCGTGAGGATGGGCAGCGCGAAGGCCGCGGTCTTACCCGTGCCCGTCTGGGCGGAGGCGATGAGATCGCCGCCGGCGAGCACAGCCGGAATGGCGCGGAGCTGAATGGGAGTCGGATCGGTATAACCGGCGGCTTGGACACCGCGGAGGACGGACTCGGAGAGATTGAGAGCTTTAAAAGGCATGACGTGAACAGTGTTTCATTCCGGTCGCAGCGAAGAATCCAGGAGGACACTCGTTGCGGGATGCTCCGAAAAGGATCGAAGCGGGATTCTTCGCCGGGCGCAGAATGAAAACAAAAGCGCGCGCAGCGTAAAAAACGAAAAAGGACGGAGCCCCAAAGGAGCTCCGTCCCTCGAAAATTCAGTTCGTGTGAACGAATCGATTAGTAGCGGCGCTCGCCACGGTCGCGATCGCCACCGCGACCGCCGCCGCCGAAGCCGCCGCGACCACCGCCGCCGCCGCCGAAGCCGCGACCACCACCGCCGCCGCCGAAGCCGCCACCCGGGCGCTCTTCTTTCGGACGGGCTTCATTGACGGTGAGCTGGCGACCACCGAGGTCGGTGCCGTTGAGCTTTTCAGCGGCGGACTTGGCCTCATCGGCCGTGCCCATGGTGACGAACGCGAAACCGCGGGGGCGGCCGGTCATCTTGTCCATGGCGACGTAAACGTCGGTCACGGCGCCGAACTGGCCGAAAGCGGCGCGGAGTTCGTCTTCAGTGGTTTTGAACGACAGATTGCCGACGTATAGTTTGGAGTTACTCATGTGATGTCTCGTAGATCCTTCGTCTGCTAGCAGTCCGTTCCCGACTTGGGTTTCGAAATCATCACTTAAGCCAAACGCTCAGCCAACGACTCACCAGATACTGTCGCCTAACGCTATCACTAACGATCGAGCCGCTAGGACGCACGGCGCGCGGCGTAACGCAAGGGAATTCTCGGCAGCGCTTTGGCGGTGACTACGCTCCGAACACCGTTCTTGACCATCCGCTCCACCCCCAATTCCCCACGCTTCCGGTCTCCAAAACGGACCACCCTAAGTCAGTCGCCTGCCCCGCCCATCCGCCGAGACTACCCACACCCCTCCCAAGCCATCACCATGCACGCCGTCCGCCTTTTGCTCACCGTCAGCTTGCTCGCCTGCCTCCGCACCTTCGCCGCCGATCCCGCGGCCGCCTCAGACCCCAACGCCCTCAAGCAGACCTTTCGTTATCCCGCCCGCACCGTCGATCTCTCCGCCGACACTGCGCGCCAAGTCGTGATCGCCCAAGGCACCGCCGAAACCTACCAAGGCCACCCAACGACTCTCCTGCTGCCCGACGGTAAAACGATTTTCTGCGTCTGGACCATCAACCACGGCGGCCCCTGCGGTCCGCTCAAACGTAGCGACGACGGCGGCCGCACGTGGTCGCCGTCGCTCGACGTGCCCGCGAGTTGGCCGACCACCCGCAATTGCCCCGCACTCTACCGTCTCGTCGACCCCTCGGGCATGGCCCGTCTTTTCGTCTTCGCCGGCTCCGGCCCGGGCGGCGCCATGCACGCATCGCACTCCGTGGACGACGGCCGCACCTGGTCCGAGATGAAAAGCCTCGGCCTCACCGGCGTCATGCCGTTCTGCACCATCGTCCCCATCGACGGCGGGAAAAAACTCCTCGGCCTCACCAACATCCGCCGCCCGGGCGAAACCGTCGAAAAACTCTCCAACGTCCTTGCGCAAAGCACGTCCTCTGATGGCGGCCTCACGTGGGCCCCGTGGCGCGTCGTCCTCGATCTTCCCGGTCTCAAGCCCTGCGAGCCCGCTGTCATCCGCTCACCCGACGGGAAACAACTCCTCTGCCTCATCCGCGAAAACCAAAAGCGTGTCGCACTCTTCATGACCAGCGAGGACGAAGGCCGCACGTGGTCCGCCTCGAAGCCGCTTCCGCCCGGCCTCTTCGGCGATCGCCACATGCCCCACACCACTCCCGACGGCCGCCTCGTCATCGCCATGCGCGACACCGGACCCGGCAGCCCCAGCTCCACCCACTTCATCGCCTGGGTCGGCCGCTACGAGGACATCACCAGCGGTCGCGACGGCGCCTACCGCATCAAACTTCTCCACAGCTACAAAGGCGGCGACAACGGCTACCCTGGCCTCGAACTGCTTCCCGACGGCACCTTCGTCGCCACCACCTACATCAAGTATCGCGCCGGCCCCGAGAAAAATTCCGTCGTGAGCACGCGCTTCACCCTCGCCGAGACCGACAAACTCGCCGCTCTCAAATCGAATACTTCACCTTAACGTCCTCCGGAATAGGAGTCGCCCGCCCCGTCGCCAGCGTCACCAGCACATAGTCTGTAAAACCTTCGCACACGCGTTTCCCTGTCGGGTTCTTATCAATTTCGAAAGCCACGCGGCACCCGAACTCCGTGAAATGCTCGATCCAACACCGCACCGTCATGCGATCGCCCCAACCGAGCGGCCGCTTGTAGTGAATGTTTGCCGTCGTCATCCACCAGCCGAGTCCGCGGTCCGCGAAGGCCTGCATGGACATGCCGTAGTTCTTGTCCATCTGCTCGAACCGCGCCGCGAGCACGTAGTCGAGGTAACGCGTCGAGTGCACGTGTTGGTAAAGATCGATATCGTCGGGCCGGACAGAAAGTTCGGTTTCGAATTTGGAAAAGACGTTCATGAAAAAAGTCCGTCGATCTCGCGCCGATCTTTCTTCGTCGGCCGCCCGCTCCCTTTTTCGCGCGCCAGCAGCTGCTGCACACTGCGCTCCCGCAGCCGCTCGTATTCCTCCGGGGGCGTCAGATCGACGCAGAATTCCGGCAGCAGCTTCGCGCCCACGCGCGAACGCGGCACCGCCACCACGCGCAAGGTTCGTGTAAACAAACCCTGCCGCACCGTCACGACCTCGCCCGCGTGCACCTCCCGCGCCGGTTTGGCGACGAGTTCATTCACCGCCACACTCCCCGCCCGGCACGCATCCGTCGCCAGCGCCCGCGTCTTGAACACGCGCATCGCCCACAGCCATTTGTCGAGACGGGCGGCGGAGCGATCAACTTCCAGAGTTGAGGAGGGCGAGGTCACGGCGTGAAAAAACAAAAACGGCCGCGAATCTGGGGAGACTCGCGGCCGCGCGCAAATTCGATTCTCGCCGGGGCGTCAGGACTTTTTGACCGGGCGCCACTCGCTGCTCAGCCAATCGTCGAGCAGGGCTTTTTCATGGCGCAGCGGATCGTCGCGAAAGCCCATCGTGATCTTCATCATAAACGCGATGTCGCGCAGATCGCGTTGGCCTTCTTTCACGACCTTGCCCTCGGCATCCGTCAGTCGAAACGCCAGCGTCAGACGCGGCGGATAGATATCCTTCACGATCCGCACATCGGCCCACTGGCCGCTGCGCCACGGCTCATAATCGCCGGCCAGATCCACGTCGGTGAACGTGATCGCGAGCTTCTGCCCCGGCAGCAGTCCGCGCACGCCGCGCGTGACAAGATATTCTTTGATCAGCTCCAACGTCGAGTCGCGCCCCTTGTCCGTGCCCATGTAACTGTCCTTCACGTCCGTAAATTTCTCCGGTTCGAAAAAGACCACCTCGACCCGGGACGGCCCCTTGGCCGGATCGAGCGCCCGGGCGGTTCCTCCACCGACCAGCGCGAGTGCGGAAAGCAGGAGAATAGGTGTCGTTTTCATAGTCTCGATTGAGACGAACCATAACCGGCATTTGTTCCAACGCGAGCGCCGCGCTCACTTCATTTTCAGCCCACGGCCGCCGCGATCGTCACCACCACATACTTGCTCGTCGGGGTATTGCTCTTAGCCGCCACGCTGTCGATCGGCACGAGCACATTCGCCTCCGGAAAATACGTCGCCACGCAGCCGCGCGGGATGCGATACGGCGCCACCATGAACTTCGGCGCCACCCGCTCGACGCCGCCGTGCCGGTTCGTGAGGTCGACGAGTTGGCCCTGCATCAGCCCCGCCGCGCGGATATCCTCCTCGTGCATGAACACCACCCGCCGCCCGCCGAACACCCCGCGGTAGCGGTCGTCGAGCCCGTAAACCGTCGTGTTGAACTGATCGTGCGTGCGGATCGTCATCATCACGAATTCGCCCGCCGCGCACTCCCGCCGCCGGATCGGCGCGACGGTGAAATTCGCCCGTTTCGTCGGCGTGCGCCACTCGCGCCGGTCGCGCGGCGCATTCGGCAAATAGAAAACCCCCTCGCGGATCCGCCGGTTGTAATCCTCGAACCCCGGCACCACGCGCGCGATCCGCTCGCGGATCAAATCGTAGTTTTCCGCCAACTCCCGCCACGGCACCCGCGACTCCTCCGCGCCGAACAACACCCGCGCCAGCCCGCCCACGATCGCCACTTCGCTCCGCAACTGCGCCGCCGCCGGCGCCAGTCGCCCGCGCGACGGATTGATCACGCCCATGGAATCTTCGACAGTCACAAACTGCTCCCCGCCCGCCTGCACGTCGATTTCCGTGCGACCGAGACACGGCAAGATCAACGCCGTGCGGCCCGTTACGAGGTGCGAGCGGTTGAGCTTCGTCGCCACGTGCGCCGTGAGCGCGCAGTTTCGCAACGCCGCCGCCGTGAACTCCGTGTCCGGCGTCGCCGAGAGAAAATTTCCGCCCATCGCCACAAACACCTTCACGCGCCCGTCGTGCATCGCCCGGATCGTCTCGACCGTGTCGAGACCGTGCGCCCGCGGCGATTTCATACCAAACTCCGCATCAAGCCGGTCGAGCCACCAGCCCGGCATCCGCTCAAAAATCCCCATCGTGCGGTCACCCTGCACATTGGAATGCCCGCGCACCGGACACACCCCCGCGCCCGGCCGCCCGAGATCGCCGCGCAACAACAGAAAATTCACGATCATCTGGATCGTCGCCACCGCCTCGGGCTGCTGCGTGAGCCCCATCGCCCAACAACCGATCGTCGCCCGCGACTTCATCGCGACTTCCGCCACGGCGCGGATCTGCTCCCGCGCCACCCCGCTTGCCGCGACGACCTCGTCCCATGAGGTCGCCCGCAAATCCGCCAACAGCGCCTCGACGCCGTGCGTGTGCGCGCGGATGAACTCCCAGTCGAACACCGTGCCCGGCACCGCCCCAGCGTCCTCGTCGGCGAGCATCTCTTTCATAATGCCCTTGAACAGCGCCAGGTCGCCGCCGATGCGCGGCTGCACCCAGAGATCCGCGAGCCGCGCGCCGTCGCCGAGCAACGTCGACCAAGCCTTCAGCGGATTCATAAAATCCTGCGGATTTTTGAAACGCTCCGTGCCCACTTCCGGCAGCGGATTGATCGATACGATCGTCGCACCGCGGGCCTTGGCCGCCTCCAGCGCCGTCAACATCCGCGGGTGATTCGTCCCGGGATTTTGCCCGATCACGAAGATCGCGTCGGCCTTTTCGAAGTCCTCGAGTTTCACCGTGCCCTTGCCGATGCCGATCGTCTCGCTCAGTGCGACGCCGCTCGATTCGTGGCACATGTTGGAGCAGTCCGGCAGGTTGTTCGTCCCGAATTGCCGCACGAACAATTGCCAGAGAAACGCCGCCTCGTTGCTCGTCCGCCCCGAGGTGTAAAACGCCGCCGCATCCGGCGTCGGCAGCGCGCGCAGCTCCGTCGCGATGAGCGCGCAGGCCTCGTCCCACCCGATCGGCGCGTAGTGCGTCGCGCCCGCGCGCAGCACCATCGGCTCTGTCAGCCGCCCTTGCGCGTTGAGCCAGTGGTCGCTCTGCGCCGCGAGTTCCGCGACCGCGTGCCGGGTGAAAAACTCCCGCCCCACGCGCCGCTTCGTCGCCTCGTCGGCCACGGCCTTCGCACCGTTTTCGCAAAACTCAAAGGTGTGCCGGTCTCCGTCCGGGCTCGGCCACGCGCAGCTCTGGCAGTCGAATCCGTTTTTCTGATTTACCTCGAGCAGGAGCTTCGCTCCGCGCACCGGGCCCATCGCGGCGACCGCCAGCCGCGTCGTCACGCCCACCGCTTCGAGCCCCGCGGCAAAGGGCCCCGGCGCGCGCAGCGTGGTGCCGGCGAGTTCGACAGGCGGTTGGGCGGAGGGGACGGCAGGGTCGGCCATGCGCGAAAACAAGCGGCCCGCCCCGCGCGGTTCAACTCCGCGCATTCGCGTGCGACCGCTTTTCTTTTTTCGGCACCCGCCTACGGTGCCGCGCTCCCATGTTCGCCAACCTGCTCCACCTGATCAACCCCCGCCCGCATCCCGCGGCGGTCAACGCTCCGTTTGTGGCCGGGCTTTCCGTGCGCGAGTCCGAGCCGCGCAACCCCCGCGTCGAGCGCCTCATCTTCGTCTGCTGGTTGCTCATCGCCGCGAAACACGTGGCCGTCATCTGGGCCTGCCGGCACTACCCGATTCCGTTTCACCAGCTCTGGATCAATTTCCCCACGTGGCTCCTTGGCGCGCTCGCGACGGGCATCTATCTCTGGCGCGTGCGGCGCCCGTGACCCGACCCTGCACTGGATTTTTTGGTTTTGGATTTCCGTGCACTCCTTGCACGCTCCGCCGTCGCCGCAATCGAAATTCCCAATTCCAAAATCGAAAATCCACCGATGCCCACCGTTCCCGGTCTCCGCAGTCCCTATTTGAAAGTCGGCCGTCTCGTCTATTTCGGCCGCGTGCTCGATAAGATCCGCCTCCACACCGCCGGCCAACTCCCGCCCGACTACGTCCCCAATCTCGGCAAAGCTTTCGACGGCCGCTGCTGCGCCTTTCTCCGCGTCGCTTACGACGATCTCAAAACCCACGTCCTCGCCGCCTCGCCCGCGCTCGCCGGCTCGCCGGCCGACGATGCCGCCGTGCTCGCCTGGGCCGAACAACGCGGCGGCGCCCGCACCGACGAAGAGTGCGAAGTTTGGAACGGTTTTATGATGAAACGCGGCTGGCGCGATGCCGGCGCCGAGATCCTCGCCCGCCGCATCAAGGAGAGTGCGCTCGAAGAAAAACCCGTCCTCACGATGTTCGACTACCTCGATTTCGACGAAGGCCGCGATCCAGCCCAGTTTCGCCCGACCGACTGCTGAGTTCGCCGCCATGGTCATCGTCCTCATGGGAGTCGCCGGCTCCGGCAAGACCACCGTCGGCCTCCAACTCGCCGCCGCCCTCGGCTGGGAATTTCGCGACGCCGACGATTTTCACCCGCCCGCCAACGTCGCGAAAATGTCCGCCGGCACGCCGCTCACCGACGTCGACCGCGCGCCGTGGCTCGCCGCCATCCGCGCGCACATCGATGTCTGCCTCGCGCGTGGCTCCGGTTGCGTCGTCACCTGCTCGGCACTGAAAGCACGCTACCGCGCCGTCCTCCTTGGCGCCGACGGCCCCGCGCGCGTGCAGCTCGTGCATCTCACCGGTGATCCCGCGCTCCTCGCCGAGCGCATCGCCGGACGCCAGGGTCACTTCATGAAGCCCGCGATGCTCCGTTCGCAGCTCGACGCTCTCGAAACGCCGCATGACGCCCTCGCCGTCGATATCGCCCCGCAACCCGCCGCGATCGTCACCGATATTCTTCGTCGTCTCGGCCTGCCCTGAGCGAAGTCGCCCAGGCTACGCAGGTTCGCGTAGCCGGTGCGCGGGATTTTTCCTCGCACCTTGGGAACAACGCCCCGACTTTTCTGGTGGCGAGCCGGTATCCCCAGAAGTCCCGGCCCGCCTCCGCGACCGCGCCCCTCCTCATGGCCCACCCGTATCCCCTGCGCTATTCCCTGCCGCTCGGCTTCCTCGTGATCGGCTTGGCGATGATCGGCGTCAGCTACGCGCTGAACCGCCACGAGATCGAGCGCCGCAACGAAGAACTCATGAGCCAGCGCGCCCTCGGCCTCGGTGAAGTCATCGTGCCGGATCTCGTCGACGAATTGGCCGACGCTCGCACCAACATCGTCGAAAAGCTTATGCAGCGCCTGCGCAGCATCCCGCAGCTGCGCTCCGCCGTATTGAGTGACGACGCCGGCCGGATTTTGGGCTCCATGCCGCTCGGTCTTGCTCCGCGCTCCCTCGCCGACGCCGCCCCGTGGGCCCTGCCCGTGGTCGATGCTGCCCGCCAAGCCCGGCAGGCCCACCTCGCCTTTTCGCCCGACCGGGATACCCTCTGGGCCGCGTTTCCCGTCGCCGGCCCCTCCGGCCAACCCGCGCTCTGGCTGTGCACCGATTCCGATATCGCCGCGCAAAAAGCTCCCGCGATCGCCTCCCTCTATTGGCGCACCGCCACACTCGCCCTGCTCGCCCTCGTGATCTGCACGGGCGTGTGGTATTACTTTTCGCGCACCGCCACCCGCCGGGCCATGGCCCTCGTGCGCATCACGGAGGCCTTTGCCGCCGGCCGTCTCGGACCACCGCTGCCCACCCGCGGCTCCGACGAGTTGGCCAAACTCAACGCCGCCTTCAACAAGATGGCCCGCGATCTCCGCGCGCGCGACACCGTCATCCGCCTCAGTGAGGAACGCTTCGCCCAAGCCATCGAGGCCAGCGAGCTCGGCATCTGGGATTGGAACCTCGCCACCGACGAATGCACCGACAACGAAACCTGGTGGCGCATGTTTGGCTACACCCGCAGCGAACTCCCCTCGCTCGGTGAGACCTGGCGCCAACTCTGCCACCCGGAGGACTGGCCCCTCGTCACCGCCGCCATCGAAGCCCATTTCTCCGGCCGCACGCCGCACTACGAATGTGAACACCGCATGCGGCACAAATCCGGCCACTGGGTCTGGGTCATCGACAAAGGGCGCGTCACGGAGCGCTCCCCCCACGGCCAGCCTTTGCGCGCCACCGGCACCACCCGCGATATCACGGCCCACAAAGACGCGGACGCCGTGCTCGCCGCCCAACGCAGCCTGCTCGAAGGGATCGCCACCGGCCAACCCCTCGCCGCGTCCCTCGAAGCCATCTGCCGATTCGCCGAGAGCCGCGGCCCCGGCATGCTGTGCTCCATCCTCGTGCTTGATCGCGACGGCGTGCACCTCCGCCACGGCGCCGCTCCGAGCCTGCCCGTCGAGTATTGCCGCGCCATCGACGGTCTCGCCGCCGGCCCCGGTGTCGGTTCCTGCGGCACGGCCGTGTTTCGCCGCGCCCAGGTCATCGTCACCGACATCGCCACCGATCCGCTCTGGCAGGACTTTCGCGCGCTCGCGCACACCCACGGCCTCCGCGCCTGTTGGTCCACCCCGATCGAAGGCGCCGACGGCACCATCCTCGGCACCTTCGCCATCTATTACCGCGAACCGCGCGAGCCCGCCGCCGCGCACGAACAACTCATCCAGATCGCCACGCACACTGCGTCGATCGCCCTGCACCGCGCCCGCGCCGCCGCCACGCTCCAGGCCAGCGAAGCCCGCTTCGGCCGCGCGTTCGGTGCGAGCCCCGTGCCGATGTTCGTTTCATCCCTCGCGGAAGGCCGCCTCATCGAAGCCAACCAAGCCTTCGCGCGCACCTTCGGCTTCACCCGGAAATCCGAATTCCTCGGCCGCACCTCGCTGGAACTCAACCTCTGGGATGATCCCGCCGACCGCACCCGCATGCTCGCCGTTCTCCGCAGCGGCCGCCCGCTCACCGACATCGAGGTAAAGTTCCGCCGCCTCAGCGGCGAGATCGGCTACTGCATCGCCTCCGCCGAGATCGTCGAGTTCGAAGGCGAACCCTGCACGCTGACACTCTTTCAGGACATCACCGCGCGCAAAGCCGCCGAGGAACGCCTCCGCGTCGCCGAACGCGAAACCGAGCGTCAACTCGCCCTTCTCGAAGCCAGCCTCGATGGCCTCGGCGAAGGCGTCATGGTCTTCGATCTCACCGGCTACGCCTACTACTGGAACCGCGCCGCCCTCAAACTCCACGGCTATGCCGATCTGCAGGCTTGTCGCGACCAGGTCCGCGAGTTTCCGCTCCTGTTCGAGTTTTGCGACCCGGCGCACACTCCGTTGTCCCCGGACCAATGGCCGCTCCCCCGCGTCCTCCGCGGCGAAGTGCTCCATGATCTCGAACTCGTCGTCACCCACCGCGGGCAAGGTTGGCGCCGCTGGTTCGAATACTCCGGCACCCTCGCCCGCACCGCCGACGGCCAACCCCTCCTCGCCGTTCTCAGCCTCACCGACATCACCGGTCGCCGCCAACTCGAGGAACAGTATCGCCAATCCCAAAAAATGGAGGCCGTCGGCCAACTCGCGGGAGGCATGGCGCACGATTTCAACAACATCCTCACCGCCGTCATCGTGCGCTCCGACCTCGCCGCGCTCCAATCCGGCGTGCCCGCCGATGTCCGCGAAGCCCTTCTCGAAATTCGCCGCCTCGGGCAACGCGCCGCCGATCTCACCGGCCAGCTCCTCGCGTTCAGTCGCCGCTCCGTCATGAGCCGCCGCCCGCTCAACCTCAGCGATGTCGCCGCCACCGACGCCAAGATGATCACCCGCCTCGTCGGCGAACAGATCCGCGTCGAAATCCGCCTTCACCCGCGCGCCCTCCCCATTTTCGCCGACGAAAGCATGCTCGGCCAGGTTCTCCTCAACCTCGCCGTCAACGCCCGCGACGCCATGCCGCGCGGCGGCCGTCTCCTCATCGAGACCACCGAGGTCGTTCTCACCGGCCGCGAACCCGGCTTCCCGCCCGATCTCGACCCCGGCCTCCACGCCTGTCTCCGTTTTTCCGATTCGGGCACCGGCATCGCCCCAGAAAATCTTCCGCGCATCTTCGAACCGTTCTTCACCACGAAAGACGTCGGCAAAGGCACCGGTCTCGGCCTCGCCACCGTCTTCGGCATTGTCCGCCAACATCAGGGTTGGGTCACCGTCGAGAGCCCCCGCGGCAGCGGCGCCGTGTTTTCCATTTACCTGCCCCTCGCCGCCGCCGAAGCCGCTCCGGCCGACGCCGACGCCACCTCCGAGCCCCTGCTCCGCGGCACCGAGACGATCCTCCTAGTCGAAGATGAAGACGCCGTCCGACTCACCACCGAGCGACTCCTCGCCAACCAAGGTTATCAGGTGATCTCCGCCGTGCACGGTGTCGAAGCCCGCGAACTCTGGCGTCGGCACCGCACCCGCATCGATCTGCTGCTCACCGATATTGTTATGCCCGAAGGCGTCTCCGGCAACGAGCTCGCCGCCGAACTCCAGGCCGAGGTCCCCACGCTGCCCGTGATCCTCGCCACCGGCTACAGTGCCGAAATCGCCGGCCGCGACCTCGAGCTCCCTCCGCACCAGCACTTTCTTCAAAAACCTTTCAACGCCGCCAAACTGCTCGCCGTCGTCCGCTCCGCCCTCGAAGCCCGCTGAGCCTCAGCCCCGTTGGAGACGGACACCCTCATTGCGTAGCCGCACCGGTTACGGTGCGGCCCGTTTCCCCTCGCTCCACCGATCGTCGCCCCACACCGCGCCGTCGCAAAAAAATCCTTTGGAAGCCCGCGCCCCCGCCGCCTACCCTCTCGCCATCACCTCCGCGCGATCCACCACCTTCGCGCGCCACACCAAGCTCCGCCCGCTCCCTCTCCCGTGTCCCTTCGCTCCCGCAAAATTCTCCGCCTCATCGCCGCCCTCGTCGGCGCCCTGCTCCTCCTCGCCGCCGTCCCGCCCGCCGAACGCACGCTCCTCGACGCCTACACCGCGGGCGTCAAC
>CALRZR010000026.1:0-45220 GCA_943372705.1 Opitutus sp. GAS368
TTCCGTGGAGCGAACCCCCCGTCGCAATCCCTGGCTCAACCCCGCCTCCCCCGACGCCGCCCGCGCCCGTCACGAAAAAAGCATCTCCCGCCGCCACGCCCGCCGTCGCCCTTGCGCTTCCACCCAGCTCGCTCGACGAGCCCCTGATCGTCCAAGCCTTCACCGCGCCGTCGCTCCTGCTCACGAGCTTCGCCCCCAACGATCCCGGAGCCACGCGCACCGGCACAAGCTGGATCGGCCAAGTCACCCAAAACGCCACCACGCTTACCGTCGGCGGCACTGCCGCCGACGACAACGGCTGGGGCGCCAGCGGCCTCTCATTCAACGCCGCCAGCTACACTTCGCTCACGCTCACTGCGCAGCGCGACGCCGGCAACGCGACGCCTACGCTCTTCCTCCAATTCGAAGACCGCAGCTCCCGCACGAAAATCATTTCAGTGAGCACCTCGCTCTTCGCTATTGGCACCCCGACCACCGTGTCCGTCCCGCTCAGCGGCTGGACGATCGACTTCGGCCCCAGCGACATCGCCGCGTGGAGCATCGGCGGCGGCAGCGTCGGCACCGTCGCCTTCCGCATGACCTTCGACGAAATCTCCTTCGGCACCTCCGCCATCCCCGAGCCTTCGACCTACGCTGTCCTTTTCGGCCTCTTCGCCCTCGGTCTAGTCGGTTATCGACGCCGCGCCGCGGGTCGTTAAACACCTCTGCGCTATGTCGCGCCCCCGGCTGATATTCCTGATGCTTTTCGCTGCCGCCCTCCTCCGTGCGCAGACGTTGAACGTAGAAAATTTCAACAACCCCGGCGCCATCGGCGCGGTTATCCCGGGCTCCACGTGGGTCAACAACGTCACGCGCAATCCCGAAAACATCGTCGTGGGAGGGGGCGCCACTGACGTTAACGGCTGGCGAGGCACCAACCAATCGCTCAACGCGACGGGAATGAATTTTCTCACCATGTTCGCCCGCCGCGACACCGGCAATGAGGCGCCGTTCTTGGTAGTTTCATTTTACGATTCCGGTCTGCGTTCTCATCAAATCTCTGTGAGCACGTCGCTCTTTGGGTTCGGAACCATCACGGCTGTGCAGGTGCCTATCGGCGCGTGGCCCTCGGGTTTCAAACCCGCGGAAATCTCTGAATGGGATATTGGCGGAGGCACTCCTCCCCCGGGCACATCGGCCTTCCGCATGACTCTCGATCACCTCGTGCTGTCGCCCACGGCCACCCTCACCGCGCCCACGATCACGGTGCAGCCCGCCGACCGCGTCGCCGGTATCGGCACGGGCACCACGCTCACCGTCGCCGCCACCGGCACGCCCACGCTCCGCTACCAGTGGAAACGCGGTTCCCCCGCGGCCCCCATCTCCGGCGCCACCAACGCCACGCTGGAGCTCGCCAATCTCGCTCTCGCCGATGCCGACACCTATCAGGTCGACGTCACCAACGACGTCGGCACCACGCCGAGCCGCGTCGCTTCGGTCACCGTGCTCGACGCTCGCCCAACCCACGCACTCGCCACCACCAGCGCTGCCGGCTATGCCCCGGGCAAAACGATCACCATCACCAACACGATTACCTTCGCCGGCCCCACCGCCCCGACGCAGCTCGGTTGGCTCGCCATGCTGCCGACCGGCTGGAGCTTTGCCTCCGATGCCGGCACCGCTCCGCAAACGAAACCCGCCGTCAACACCACCGGACTCCTCGAGTGGACGTGGACCACGATCCCGACGACCACCAGCCCAGTGACGTTTACCTACACGCTCAACGTGCCCGCCGATGCCACCGGCGCGCAGTCGATCACTGGGCAAGTTCGCATCACGCAGAGTGGCGCCACCGGCCTGATCCTCGCGAAAAACGATCCGCTGATCGTGCCCGCCGCGATCTTGCCGCACACTGCCGACACCAACGGCGATTTCAAACTGAACCTGAACGAACTGCTTCGTGTGATCGAACTCTACAACGTCCGCAGTGGCACCACTCGCACTGGCGCCTACGCCGTCGACGCCACTAACCCCGAAGACGGTTTCGCCGTCGCCCCAACGCGCCCCAGCGGCACCACAGTCACCCTTACGCGCTATCACGCGGCCGATACCAATCGCGACGCCCGCATCAGCCTCGTCGAACTCACACGCGTGATCGAACTTTACAATTACCGCGTGGGCACCACGCGCACGGGTGATTACCGCGTCCAATCCGGCACCGAAGACGGTTTCGCTCCCGGACCGTCTTCGTAACCCCCCACGCGCGGCGGCGGTTTACGGCACGATTTCGCCGACGAGCAGAATCGCGCCGGGGTTGAAGTGCAGTCCGGCGAAGCGCTTGGGGTCGTCGATTTTCTGGCTTCGTTGCGCGAGGATCTTCGCCTTGTCCGGCGCTTCGGCGATCAGCTCGATTTTCACCGTGTGGACGGTGTCGGCGAGCTCCGTGCCGATCAGAAACGTGTTGAGCCGGTGGTAAGTGCAATACGAGTCAAAGCGCGGCCGCACGACTGGCGGCTGGTCGTCGAGTGTCACGCGCACCTGCCCGCCGTCCGGCCCGATGATGTCGTAGATCGCGCAACGCGTGCCCTTGAATTTGAACGTGAGCGTGGCACCCGGTTTCGTCGCCTGCCAGAGCGCGGGCAGGCGGTTGGCCCAGCGTTTGGCAAACGCATCGGTCTTCGCATCGAGTGCGACAAACTCCGCCGACTTGGTCACCGCCGCGAGCGGCACGAGCCGGGCGGCTTCGTAGTGGGAGGCAATATACGGCGCCGGGAGCGCGTGCGCACCGCCGCTTTTCGATGCCGCCCGGATCGGCGCGAGCGACCGCACCACCGCCTGCAGGTAAAGCTCGTGGCCGGTCTCGGGATGCGGGTGCACGGCGTCGGGCGCGAAGATGACCTTGTCGCCCGCGGCCGCTTTTTCCTCGGGCGTTTTGGGCAACGGCGCTTTCCACACGAGCTGGCCGGCCTTGGCCAGACGGGCGACCTCCATCGCCAGATGGATCGTGGGAATGCCGTAGTGATCGGCGATGCGCTCCATGGCGCTCGCGGAACGTTGGAAATTTCCCTCTAGCATCGCGGGCGCGTGCGCCTCGGTGAGGGTGTAAACAAAGCCGATGTCGCATTGCGGCGCCGCGCGCCAGATCTGCCGCACGATGCCCTCCATGCAGCGGAAAATCTGCTCCGGGGAGGCGCCGCCGTCGTTCACCGCAAACTCGACGAGCACGAGGTCGGGCCGGTGGACGAGCACGTCGGTGTGCAGACGGAAAACTCCGAGATCGGAGCCGGTGCCGCCGATCGCGGCGTTGATTTCGACGAACTTGGCTTGCGGATACGTCTTTTGGAAATGCGCGAGCGTCTTCGGCCGCCAGCCTGCCTGTGCCGTGATCGAGCCGCCGAAGTAACCGATGCGCACCTCCGCGCCGGGCGTGTTGGCCTTGGCAAAGAAGTTGGCCCAACCGGCCCGCGGCTGGCATTCCTGCGCCTTCACCAATGGAAAATCGGCGGTCGCGGCGAAATTCGTCGAGACCGCGCAGAGGCAGAGCAACGTGACCAAGAGGCGGAGGCGTTTCATGGAAAGCGGGGTGAGCCCATCACAAGCCGCGTCCGCTCCGCCGACAAGCGTCGGCAGGCCTTTTCTAGCCGCTTCGCAGGGCGGGCAGGTTACGCTTGCGGGCACGTTCTGTCCGGATACCCCTTGGTGCCTTCTCGTGTGCGGGCCTATAGCTCAACGGTTAGAGCAGAGGACTCATAATCCTTTGGTTCAGGGTTCGAATCCCTGTGGGCCCACCACGGAAGCATCCTCTTCCCATGAAAACCGGCCTGTATTCGTGCTTCGCGCTGATGACGGTGGGCATAGCGGCGGCAGCGGAGACGGTGACGGTGTTCGAGGCGGAGGCGGCGCGGCTCAACCCGGCGCGTGCCGAAGTTGTCGCTCAAGAGTCGTTTCGCGGCCGGCAGGGCGTCGCATTAAAAACGGGCCAGTCGTCCGCGGTCGACGCGGTGGACCGTGAGCCGGACCTCGTGTTTACCCTCACCACGCCAGCGGCCGGGCGCTTCAGCCTGAGCACTTACGCGGCCACCGATGCGCTCGGCGCCGAGCAGATGCGCAAGGCGAAGACGAAGTTCGAGTCGCTCTTTCTCCGGCTCCAGTTCGACGGCCGGCGTCCGACGCGACGCGTCGGGTTCGTGCCGTGGGGCGATCCGCAGTTGTGTCTGCAACACCTCGGTAATTTCGAACTCGCCGCGGGCGTGCAGGAGATCCGCTGCTGGCTGCCGCCGGGTGTCCGGCTGGATCGGCTGGAGGTGCGCCCCTATCGGCCACCGGCGGTGCCGGAGGCGGCGGTTAACTATCAGCCCACCGTCGTGCCGCCCGCGGCGCATCCGCGTCTCTGGGTCGATGCGGCCTCGCTGGCGCAAGTGCGGGCGAACCGGCTGCACCCGGAAAACAAACCCGCGTGGGATCGTGTGCAGGCGCTCGCCAAAAAACCGTTCGCGTTTGCGGCGGCTGGTGATCGCGAGGTGGCCTACAACACGCCTCTTGAGCAGGCGGCGGTCGCGAAGGCGTTTTGTTTTCTCATGGAGAGCGAGCCGAAGGTTGGCCGGGAGGCCGTTGACCTGTTGCTCGCTTATCTGCCGCGGGTCGAATTCGGCAATCTCCTCGATATCACGCGCGAGATCGGCGCGGCGATCTACGCGGGCTCGTGCGTTTACGATTGGTGCTACGACCTCCTGACCGCCGGTGAGCGTGAAATATTGCGGCGTCACCTCATGCGGCTCGCCGAGGAGATGGAGTGCGGGTGGCCGCCGTTCAAACTGAGCATCATCAACGGCCACGGCAACGAGGCCGTGATCAACCGCGACCTGCTCGCGCTGTCCATCGCGCTCTGCAACGAGGACCCGCGGCCGTATCAGTATTGCAGTTATGCCGTGCTGGAGCAGCTCGTGCCGATGCGGCGCTTCGAATACCAGTCACCGCGCCACAATCAGGGCGTGAACTACGGCGCCTTCCGCTTCGCGTGGGAAATGCACGCCGCGTGGTTTTTCCGCCGGCTCGCGGGGCGCGAGGTCTTCGACGCCAACCTGAAGCAGGTCCCGCTCTACTGGCTCTACATGCGGCTCCCCAACGGCGAGATGTTGCGCGATGGCGACGGCGTCACCGCCGGGCGTTACTGGAGCGCTCCGCAGACGGCGCTGCTCTGCTACGCCTACAACCGCGACCCGATTCTCAAGGGCGAATTTCTGCGGCAGGGCGGGCTCCCGACGAATCCCGTGCTCTTTCTCCTACTGAACGATCCCGCGTTGAAACCGGAGCCGAGCCTCGCGTCGCTGCCCCACACGCTCGATTTCGGACCGGTGCTCGGCGGCATGGTCGCGCGCACGGGTTGGAAGATGGGCGCGGATTCGCCCGATGTGGTCGCCGAGATCAAGGGCGGCGGTTTTCACTTCGGCAACCACCAGCACGCCGACGCCGGCTCGCTCCAGATTTACTACCGCGGCCTCCAAGTCGCGAAGCTGCCGCAGTATGTTTTCTACGGGACGCCCTACGACGTAAACTTCGCCAAACGCTCCATCGCGCAGTCGATGGTCCGCGTCGTCGATCCGGCGGAAAAAATTATCCGCAACCACGCCAACGACGGCGGCTCGCGTTTCATCCAGTCGAATCCCCGCACGCCGAAGCAGGCGAAGACCGATCCGACGTTCGACTACGGCCGCGTGTTGTCGTGTAGTTTTGGGCCCGATGCGCGCGACCCGGAGTTCAGCTACTTCGCGGCCGATCTGCGCGCCGCGTATTCGGAGAAACTCACGGGCTACGTGCGGCGTTTTCTATTTCTCAACCTGCACCGTGCCGATCATCCCGCTGCGATGATCCTCGTCGACGATCTGACGACGGCGAAACCCGAGCTGAAAAAAATCTGGCAGCTCACAACGCTGAAGCCGCCGCAGACCACGCCGACGGGTCTCACGCTGCGGAACGAATCCGGCGGCGTGAAAGGCCGGCTCGATGTCGCGCTGCTCCACCCGGCCGCGACCGATCGCACGCTCGAAATCGTGAGCGGACCCGAGGTGCACCGGGTCGACGGAAAACTCTACACGCCGCCCACGCCCGCGTGCCCGGAGGCGAACGGCCACCGCATCGTGCTCTCGCCGAAAACGGCGCGGACGCACGACCGGTTTCTCACGGTTTTACAGGCGGGCGACACGGAGCCGCTGCCCGTGGAGCACAGCGAATTGCCCGCGGCGTTTGTGGTGCGAATCGCCGACCGCGTGGTCGTGCTCGCGAAGGGCGCGGAGCCGATTCGCGAGGCGTTTGAGCTTACGGTGCCGGCCGACGGCGCGACGCGGCAAGTCGTGCTGGCGGGCCTGGCGCCCGGCACGTGGCAGATCGGCGCGAGCGGCGAGGCGATGCGCACCGTCGTCGTCGCGGCGGGCAAAAACACGGCGACGTTTGCGTCACCGGGCGGCCACTACCGCATCGCCCCGCGCTGAGCGGCGCGGCGGACGCCGGGCGAAGGGGAGGAGCCTGCTGGCAGGCGATTTCATCGCACGACCACGGACCACGTCCTGAATCGCCTGCAAGCAGGCTCCTACCTCCAGGCCAGTAGGCCGCAGTTTGAAAGCGCATGGGAATTGGCGGGTTCGGCCTGCGCAAAAAAAAGCACCCGGCGTTGTGCCGGGTGCTGAGAGGAGACGGAGCCTTGGGTCAGGCGATCACTTGAACTTGTAGTCGACGCGCATCGTGTAGGAGCGGCCGCGCGGATCGGCGATGCGGGGCTCCCAGCTGCTGCCGGCACCGGAGTTGGTGTCGTAGGTGGCCGAGAAGGGCGGATCGGTGTTGAAGAGGTTGCGGATGCCGGCGGTGAGCGTGATGTTCTTGATGCCGCGGTAGGAGGCGCTGAGGCCGAAGATATTGTAGGCCTTTACGCGCGGATTCCAGTTGGTGGGTTTCACGGTGCCGTTGGCTACACCGGGCAGCACGGCGTCGATGTAGCTGTTGCGGAAGAGCTGGTTGACCTGGCCGGTCCAGTTGCCCTTGCGGTAGCTGACGTGGGCCGTGTGTTTCCAGCGCAGGCCGATGTCGCTCGCGCGGGTGAACTGGTTGATTTCGCTCACGCTGAAAGGCGCGCTGGCGAGCAGGCGCGATTTCTTTTCGAGCAGGTAGGAGAGGTCGAAGCTGGCGGACAGTTTGCCGCCGGCCACCTCGGTGTCGCCCTTGATGCCGAACTCGGCGCCGGAGGTGACGTTTTGACCGGCGTTCACCCAACGGCTGTCGACCTCGACGATATCGCCCGCGGCATTACGACGGAAGCGATCTTGGAAGAGGCTGTAGTTGGCGAGGAGCACGGTGGTGCCGAAGCTCTGGATCGTGCCGGTGCGGTCGACGTTCCACCAATCGACGTTGAAGCTGAGATGCTTGTTGGCCTGCACCACGAAGCCGGCGGAATACATCTTGGCTTCTTCGGGCTGGAGGTCGGGCTTGCCGCCGAAGAGCGAGTTGGCGGAGTTCGCGGCGATCTGACGGCCGGTGCCCGGGTCGATGAGACCCGTGGCGGCGATGGGGCTCACCGTGACCGGGTCGAACTGCTGCTTGAAGGTCGGGACGCGGAAGCCGGTGCTGGAAGAGCTGCGGAACAGGATGGCGTCGTTGAGCGCGTAACGGAGGGTGACCTTCGGATTGGTCGAGCTGCCGAAGCCGGTGTATTCGTCGACGCGGCCGGCGAGGTTGAGGTCGAGGCCCTTGATGATCGGGATCTGCAACTCGAGGAATGCGGCTTTGATCGTGCGCTTGAGCGCGCCGTTGGTCGCGAGGCTGTTGTCGAAGGGAGCGTTGAAGATCAGCGCGTCGGACGAGCTGAGATTCGCGCGTTGGTCACCGTTGAAGAGGAACTGTTCCTGGCGCCAGTCGACACCCACGGCGGTTTGCACTGAGCCGGCCGGCAGCTTGAAGAGCGGGCCGGTGGCGGCTGCGTCGAGTGCGTCGGTGCGATAGGTGCCGCCGTAGAGCGCCACGCCGTTGGCGCGGACCTTGTCGATGGCGGCCATCGCCTCGGGAGTCTGTGTGTAGGAGAAGGGATCGACGACGCCGGTGTTGATCAGGTTAACGAAGGGCACCGTGTAGACGTAGCCGTTGTTGAGGACGGACCTGCCCTTGCTGGTGGCGCGGGAAGCGCCGAGGCGGTAGTCCCACTGCGAGAGGAAGCCGAGGGGGCCTTCGAGCGCGGCGAGATAACGGCGGGTGTCGGTCGTGGTCGTGAACGCGCGGTTGCCGAGGGGCAGCGAGCGCCAGCGGAAGGCCATCGGGGAGCCGCGGTTGGCTTCCAATTCCGGGAAGGTTTTCACGAGGGCGTTGAAGACCTTGTTGTAGGACGCGCCGGTGCTGGGATAGGCGAGGTTGTAGAGCGGATTCGGCACGACGGTCCGGCCATCCATCGCCGTGGTGTTTACGGTGGCGGAACTCGACCATTGGTTGGGCGAGAAACTCTTGTTGGACTCGGAGCGGCCGGCGACCAATTCGCCGGTGAGGCGATGGCGCGGCGCGATCTCAAACGTGCCGCGGAGCACGAGGTTCGTGTTCTTCACGGGCTGCTGGATCACGGCGGCACGGCCGGTATCCCAAGCGGAGCCGTATTTTGAAGCGGGCGACGCCCAGAGGACTTCGTCGTAGGGGCCCATGCCGTCGAGACCGGCGTAGCCGGGGCCGCCGGGGAGATCGACGTAGTTGATGCCGTTCACGCGGATCGTCCCGGCTGGATCGAGCGGGCCGGTGCCGTTGGCCTGACCTGCGCCGGTGATCGCCGTCTTGATCGAGCCGATGGTAAACAGCGTCGCAATCGGCGTGCCGCGGGTGTCGGGCGAGAGGCCGCGGTCGACTTGGAACGTATTGACGAAATCGCGTTGGTCGCCGCGCAGGACCTTGTTGTCCGAGAGCGAG
Organism: Opitutus sp. GAS368; assembly: GCA_943372705.1. GTDB lineage: Bacteria > Verrucomicrobiota > Verrucomicrobiia > Opitutales > Opitutaceae > GAS368. The sequence goes on from CALRZR010000026.1 coordinate 8,911, forward strand.
ACCGAAGCCATGATGTTATACTTATCGTTCTTCAGATCGCCGAAACCGGCGACGGCGTTGTAGCGGAAGATATTGCCGCCGCCCTGCTCGGTCATGTCCATCGAGGCGCTGGCCGCCGCGCCCTGGTAGTTCGTCTTCAGGATGAAGTTGATCACGCCGCCGACGGCGTCGGTGCCGTAGATCGCGGAGGCGCCGTCCTTGAGGACTTCGACGCGCTCGATCGCGGCAAACGGGATCTGGTTCAGGTCGACCACGCCGCCGTTCAGGCCGTGCGAGGAGACGCGCCGGCCGTTGAGGAGGACGAGGGTCGCACCGGCACCCTGCATGCGGAGATTGGCGGAGGTGGCGCCGTTATTGCCGCGCTGCGCGCCGGAGACGACGTCGGCATTGGACGCGAGATTGTCGAGGCCGTTGCCGTTGATGTTCAGCTCCATCAGCATCTGCTCGGCGTTGCCGATACCGCGCATTTCCATTTCGAGCGGTGTGATGGTGAGGAGAGGCGTGGCGCCTTCGCCGTCGAGGCGCTTGATCAACGATCCGGTGACCACGAAGCGATCGAGTTTCGCGGCCTCCATTTGTTTTTCCTCGGCCGTAGTCGGGGCTTTTTGCGCCTCGGCGACGGGCAACGCGCTCGCCGCGGCAATGAATGTTAACCAGGTAGCCGGTTTCCTTAGGAAACGTGTGTTCATAGGTGTGGTGGGGGGATGACCTCGCGGAGTGTGTGGCCGCGGGCACTGTGAAACGTAACAGCGCGAGGTCATTTTACCCGTGGCCAATAAGCAAGGAGAATGCCGAAGCGAGGGGGCCGGCAGCGCTTCCGCGAAACCTGCCGAAATCGGCCGGCGAACGCATGATTTTTCTCAGCGAACCGGCGCGCCGTGCCGATAGACAGGGTGTCAGGTTAGCAAATACAACAGTCCGCCGGTTCTTTCAGGAAAACAATCAGGGCATACTATTCTTATACGTGCCTCTGCCGCCAACATCCCAGTAGTCCCGCTCCCCTCGTGGAGGTCGTAGGTGACGAAAGCTGGCGGCTAGGGCTTGGCCACCGAATTGGTCAACCAGCCTGGAAGAACCGGCGTTTTCTTTTTCGGTTCGCCCTGCGCGGCGACGAAGGAGTCGAGAAAGGTGCCGAAGGTAGGGACGGCTCTCCGAGACGTCCGCGCATTTTCCCTCTGTGCCCATTTCGCGAGTCGGACGGCTCGGAGAGCCGTCCCTACCAATTTCGACGCCCGCTCACACTTTCCAGCGCTCCAACACCGATTGCAGTTCGCTTGGGCGGATCGGCTTGCTGAGGTAGTCGTCCATGCCGGCGGTGAGGCAGACTTCGCGGTCGCCGAGCATCGCGTTGGCGGTCATCGCGATGATCGGCATCGGCACTTTCCACTGGCACTTTTGCTGATGCTGCTGTTCGAGCTCGCGGATCGTCTTCGTGGCTTCGTAGCCGTCCATTTCCGGCATCTGGCAATCCATGAAGATGAGGTCGTATTTGAGGCGCGAGAGGGCTTCGAGGACTTCGAGGCCGTTGGCAACCACGTCCACGGAGCAGCCGAATTTTTTCAACTGGGCGACGGCGATGCGCTGGTTCACCTGGTTGTCCTCCGCGACGAGCGCGCGGAGAGCGAAGACCGGTGGCGGCGTGGCGGGCAGCACAGTCGCGGGGCCGCTGCGGGCGGGCTCGGTGGTTTGGCCCCCGCCGATTGCCACGAGCGTGTCGAACAGGCGCGTCGCGTGCACGGGTTTCACAAGGTAGGCTTCGATGCCGGCGGCCGCGAGCTCCTCCTTGGTGAACCGCTGGCCGAGCGAGGTCAGCATGATGAGCCGCGTCGCGGAAATGGCGGGATCGCCCTTGATGGTGCGGGCGAGCGTCATGCCGTCCATCTCGGGCATCTGCATGTCGAGCAGGGCGATCCGGTGGGGCTGCCCGGCCGCGGCGGCGGCGCGCAATTTTTCCAACGCCTCGCGGCCGCCCTCGGCGCTCGCGTGCGTCATTTTCCAACCGACGAGCTGATGGCCGAGGATTTGGCGGTTCGTGGCGTTGTCGTCGACGACGAGCACGTGCACGTGCGAGAGATCGCGGGGCGCGGGATGGTCGGTGCGCGGCGCGCCGGCCTGTTTCTCCAGACGCACAGTAAACCAGAACGTCGACCCCTGGCCCACCACGCTCTCGACGCCGATTTCGCCGTGCATGAGCAGGACCAGCTGTTTGGAGATCGCGAGACCGAGGCCGGTGCCGCCGAAACGGCGCGTCGTGGAATTGTCGGCCTGGTGAAAGGACTGGAACAGGCGCTTCTGCGTCTCGGGCGGAATGCCGATACCGGTGTCGGTGATGCCGAAGCGCAAGGCGACATGCGTGGGAGTCTCGGATTCGAGCCCGATGCGGAGCACGACCTCGCCGCGCTCGGTGAACTTGATCGCGTTGCCGAGGAGATTGGTGAGCACCTGGCGCAGGCGGCCCGGGTCGCCGCGGAGGCGCGTCGGGACATCGTCGGCGACGACATAGACGAGTTCGATGCCCTTGGACTGGGCGCGCTCGGCGAGCATGGTCGCGGTGCTCTCGACATTTTCAACGAGTTCGAAGTCGAGCTCTTCAAACGCGAGTTTGCCGGCCTCGATCTTCGAGAAATCCAAAATGTCGTTGATGATCGTCATCAGGTTCTCCGCGGAATTGCGGACTGACTCGGCAAACTGGCGTTGCTCGGGCTCCAGTTTGGTATCGAGCAGGAGATTGGTCATGCCGATGACGCCGTTCATCGGCGTGCGGATTTCATGGCTCATGTTGGCCAGAAATTCGCTCTTGGCCCGGGCGGCGGCCTCGGCGGCGACTTTGGCGGCGGTCAGCTCCTCCTGCACGAGTTTGCGGGCCGTGATGTCTTCTTTGACGGCGAGAAAATGCGTGGTGCGCCCGGTGGCGTCGCGGATCGGGGAGATGGCGGCTTCCTCCCAGTAGAGCTCGCCGTTCTTGCGGCGGTTGTGGAATTCACCGCGCCACGTGCCGCCGGTCGAGACGGTCTCCCAGAGCTTTTGGTATTCGCCGGACGGCGTTTCGCCGGATTTGAGCAGGCGGGGATTGTGGCCCTTGACCTCCTCCAGGCTGAAGCCGGTGACTTCGGAGAACCGCGGATTGGCGTATTCAATATTCCCGCGCAAATCGGTGACGACGATGCTCACGGGGCTCTGCTCGACGGCCGAGGAGAGTTTCACCAGTTCGCTCTCCACGCGTTTCTTTTCGGTCACATCCCAATACATGCCCTGCATGCCGATGACGCGACCGCCGAGGTCGGTGATCGGGACCTTGATCACGTGAATCCAGCGGCGCGCGCCATCCGCGGTGACTTGGATCTCGTCCTTTTCCAGCGTCGTGCGGGATTCGATCACCTTGAGATTGTCGGCGGCGCTCTCCGCCGCGAGGTCCGGCGGCGCCAGTTCGGCATCGGATTTGCCGAGGAGGGATTCGAGGTGTTGGCCGTAGCGATCGCAGTGGTGGCGGTTGGCAAACGTGAGGCAGCCGGCGAGGTCCTTCCGGTAAATCATCACCGGCAGGTGATCGAGAAGTGACTGGAGGAAACGTTCCGAGGCCTGAAACGCCTCCGCCGCCCGCTGGTATTCGGCGCTCTTTCTCCGCAATGCCGCGGCGATGCCCTCGTCCGGGATCGGCGGATTGTTCGGAGACGCTTGGTTCATTTTGAGAGTGCGCGTGGAGTCTTCGGTGACTGCCCGCGGCCGGGCAGACATCACCTTGGTCTATTCGGCCCACCGGCTCCGAAACTGAAGGACGGTTGTGCGCTTTCGCCATTCTCCACGGCGGCAATTCGCTCGCCCGACGGTCGGCGGCGCCCACGCTCGTGCCATGACCCCGCGCGAAAACTCCGGACTTTCCCGTCGCCAGTTCCTCCGTCGTTCCGCCGCGACCGCGCTCGCCGGCGCGCTCGTGCCTACCGAGGCCGCCTCCGCGCCGACGTCATCCGCGCGCTCGTCGCAGATCGCCGACGAAAACCGCCGCACCGGCTCGCTCGATTGGCAGCTCACGCGGGTGAAACTCGACAAGCCGCAGGGCGTGCGCGCCTCTGCCATCGAGGGCTACTGCTCGCGGCAATCCGTGCTCGCGGGCGAGTCGCTGGATATTTTTGTGAGCACGGCGCCGGCGGCGCGCTTCATCCTCGAAATTTTTCGCACTGGTTACTACGGCGGTCGCGGCGCGCGTCTCATGACGACGCTCGGGCCGTTCGACGGCACGCCGCAGCCTGTGCCCGCGATGGGTGCGAAACGCCTCGTCGCCTGCCAGTGGGCGCGCACGACCTCGCTGAAAATCCCCGCCGATTGGCCGAGCGGCGTCTACCTCGGGCGCCTCACGACGCAACCGGCCTCCGCCGACCAACCCTATTGGCAAAACTACGTCGTCTTCATCGTGCGCGATACGCGCAAGGCCGACGTCCTCCTCCAGTGCAGCGACAACACCTGGCAGGCCTACAACAAGTGGCCCGACAACACCTCGCTCTACACCGACCCGCGCGGCTCCCAGGTGCGCGGTGTCGCCGCGAGTTTCGACCGACCTTACGGCAAATACGCGCAGATCTACGAAAACCCGCAGTCGCTCGGCTCCGGCGAGTGGCTGTGCTTCGAGTTTCCGCTCGCCTACTGGCTCGAGCAGCACGGCTACGACGTCACGTATTGCTCCAACAGCGACTGTCTCGACGCCGCCCAGCTCACGCGCGCGAAGGCGTTCCTCAGCGTCGGCCACGACGAGTATTGGGACCCGCGGCAATACGACGCCATGAAAGCCGCCATCGCCGGCGGCCTCAACGTCCTCTGGCTCACCGGCAACGCCGTCTTCGGCGTCACGCCGTTTTCGCCCGCCGCCGACGGCCGCGCGAACCGCGTGATCGAGCGCGTGGGCCACTTCGCCGGGCTCACCGATGCGGAGGTGGAGCAGGTGCGCAAAGTGTTTTCCGCCGACTACCACCGCGCCGGCCCCGACGAGAGCGCGATCATCGGTGCGCGCACCGTCGTGCCCTTCAACGGCGGCGGCGACTGGATTTGCACGCAGCCCGACCACTGGATGTTTGCCGGCACGGGCCTGAAAAAAGGCGACCGCATCCCCGGCCTCGTCGGCTGGGAGCACCACGGCGCGCCCGCGAAAATCCCCGGCCTCGCCGTCGTCGCCGAGGGCCTCGTGTGGTCCGGCGGTGTCACGCCGAGCCGCTACACGGCGACGATTTTCCCCGGCCCGAAAAATAACTTCGTCTTCAACGCCGCCACGATCTTCTGGGCGCAGGGCCTTTCCTCGCCGCCGGGCCACCTGCCGCCGTGGTCCCACTGGGCGCGCCCCGCCGGCCCCGATCCGCGCGTGCAACGCATCACCGAAAACCTGTTACGCCGCGCGATCGGCGGGTGACGAAACGGTGGCAGCGCGGTTTTCGCGTTGGCTCCGCTGCCGGCACGTCCGAAAAATTTCCACCATGCCGATCACGCTCCCACCGCTCTCCCGCCGGCAATTTCTCGCCCAATCCCTGGTCGCCGCCGGCGCGCTCATGCTGCGATCGCGCGCCTGGGCCGCGGCGAGCGCCGCGCAAGTCGATCCGCACACGTGGGCGCTCTTGTCCGACACGCACATAGTCGCCGACCGCGCGAAGGTCGCCCGCGGCATCAACATGGCCGCACAGCTCACGACCGTCGTGCAGGACGTGCTCGCGCAGCCGCAGCGGCCGGTCGCTGCGTTGGTCAACGGCGATCTCTCGTTCAACACCGGCGAAGCGGCCGACTACGCGGCCTTTGTCGACCTGATCGCGCCGCTGCGGGCGGCGCAGATTCCGCTGCACCTCGCGCTGGGTAACCACGATCACCGCGAGCGCTTTTGGGCTGCGCTGCGTGACGATGCGACCGCGAAGCGCCCGGTGGCGGACCGCCAAGTTGCGTTCGTCCCCGCGGCGCGTGCGAACTGGTTCATCCTCGATACGCTCGACAAAACCAACAGCACGCCCGGCCTCCTCGGCGAAACGCAACTCGCGTGGCTTGCGCGCGAACTCGACGCGCACGCCGACAAACCCGCCCTCGTGATGACGCACCACAACCCCACGCCCGACCCCGCGAAGGTCACGCTCATCGACGAAGCCGCGCTCTACGCCATGCTGCGCCCGCGGCGGCACGTGAAAGCGCATTTTTTCGGCCACTCGCATCGCTGGAGTATCACGCCTGACGAGAGCGGCCTGCACCGCATCAATCTGCCCGCGACCGCCTACGTCTTCGAGCCGACGCAGCCCTCCGCGTGGGTGAGCGCCCAGCTTGCCCCGCGCGGCATCAAGCTCCAACTCCGCTGCGTCGACCCGACCCGGCGCGAGCATGTTGAGACCAAAGAGCTTGCGTGGCGCACCTGAGCCTCGGCGCGTTCCACCGTGACGGAAGGGCGCCGGCCGGCGCGGCTATTCCAAGGTTGGGCCCGAGGCTCCGTCGGCAAGAGATCGCAAAACTATTTCCGAAAATTTGCGTCCGCTGATCTATCCCGATCACTTCCTCTCCCCTTCGGCCGCCTTGATTACCATGCCCCTCCTCCGCGCATTTTCCCTGTTTGTTCTTGGTATGACCGTGCTGCTCCCGATCGAGGTGCTGGCGCAGGTGGTGCGCCCTCCCGGCGGTGGGGGGCAAGGCACCGGGTCGGGTCCCGGCGGCGGTGGTGGTGGCGGTGGTGCCGCGGCGACCGCCCGGATCGTCACGGACACGGCTGTCCTCGTGGGTGAGCCCACCCAGGCCGTCGCGATTGCGGGCAACCAAGCTGCGGGCGGCGGCGGTGCCACGGTTGCGCCCGCGACCTACGCGTGGACGATCAGCGGCGGTCGTATCGTCGGTGCCACCACGGCGGCGACGATCAACTACGTGGCCGACGCGGCGGGCACCGTCACGTTAAGCGTCGCGATCACCGCCAACGGTGCGACCAACACCCTCACTTCGACCATCGCCGCGATTTCCGCCGCGTCGGCCGGCACCATCACGGCCCCACTCACTGCGGCTCCTGCCACCGGGGCGACCGCCGCGACGCTCACTGCCAGCGTGCCTGCCGCGCAAAACGGCGACCGCACCTTCCGTTGGACCACCACCGGCGATGCCGCGATCGTTGCTGGTCAAGGGACGGCCACGATCACGCTGCGCGCCGGCACGCCCGGCTTGAAGGGAATTTCCTGCGCCGTCTCCTTCGTAAACGCGAATGGTCAGGTGCTCGTTACTGTGCCCTTGCGCTCCTATCTGGTGGTCAACGGCGACGGCGCCCCCACCGCCATCACCATTAACAACGGCACCGGCGGCGGCACCTACAACGCCAATTCCCGCGTCGATATTTTTGCGAACCCGCCCCCGGTCGGCCAAGTTTTCGACCGATGGACGGGTGACGTCTCTGTCTTCGGAGCCAACGCCCCGCTCGCGCCCTTCGTCCCGCACCTGGTGATCACCGTCCCTGCGACGCCCGTCACGCTCACCGCCACCTACAAGGCCGCGCCCGCGTGGACTCCCACCACGGTCACCAATTTTAATCCTCAGACACCGCCGGCTGGTGCGAATCAAACGACGCCGGCCACACCCGTTGCCACGACGCTCATGCATCATGTGCCGGCGGAGTCCGTGGGGATTGTTTTCCTGTTGCACGAGTCTGGAGCCAACGCCGGCGCGTGGTTCAATACTCCGGAAGGCGCCTTGCTCGTTCGCGATCTCGTCGCCGCCGGCTACGGTGTCGCCGCGCTCCACAGCGTGAATCGCAATGCCGGCACCTGGGCCACCGCTGCCGTGCTCGCGAACAACCTCGATGTCCTGAACCACGTCGCTGCGCTCAACAAGTTCACCGCCGACCTCCCCGCCAACGCTGCCAAACCCGTCTTCTTCGTCGGGCTCGCTGCCGGCGCCGATGCTGCGCTCAGTTACGCCAACCTCCTCGCCGCCGCGACGCCCGCGCGCAACGTCCGCGGAGTCGTCCTCTACGGCTCCGCGGGCAGTGAAACTCAGGCGGTCACCTCGAAAGTCCCGCAGTTCTTCGCGCTCGCCGCCAACGACGACGAGGTCGGGCCGGCCGGAATCGTCGCCGCCCGGAACCATGCCCAGCTCCTCGCCGGTAGGGGCCTCGCCTCCGGTGCCTATACCAACGCCGTTTCGCCCGTCCATGCCGGCCGCTTCCGCGCGCTCGGCGTCACGGCGCCGACCTTTACCGCGGCCGATGCCACCGCCGTCTGGACCGCGTTGAAAAACGCCGGCCTGTTTGACGCCAACAACTACGTCACGGCCCTCCCAACGGCCGCGGCACTCACGGCCGCTTTGCCGGCTGCCTATCAGAATCGCCGCGCCGACGTCGCCGCGCAGCTTGCCGTGGCCTCCGCCGCCCAGGAGTTTTTCAGCGATGCCAACGCCCGGGTGCTCGCCTTCCTCGCCACCCGCATCGCCAACACGCCCGCCCCGGCGCCGGGCCGTCTCGTGAATCTCTCGACCCGCTCCAAAATCTCCTTCGTCGACGACAGCTTTGCGCTCGGGTTCAACCTCGGCGGTGGCACCGATCGCGCCACACTGCTGATCCGTGGGATCGGTCCCGCCCTCGCGCGTTTCGGCGTCGCCACCGCGATCACGTCACCGCGCCTCGAGATCAATGACGCCACGGGCAAACTCATCGCGTCCAACGAACGCTGGGACGCCCCCGGCGGCACGGCCACCGCCGCGCAGATTTCCGCCGCGGCCGCCGGCGTCGGCGCGTTTGCCCTCGTGTCCGGAGATCTGGATACGGCCGTTCTCCTCACCAACCTCGCGCCCGGCAGCTACACCGCGACCATCAAAGGTGTGAATGGCGCCACCGGCGATGTCCTCGCCGAAGTCTACGACGTCACCAAAAACAACACCCGTCTCACGAACCTCTCGACGCTCGCCAAGATCGCCACCGAGGGCGATCTCCTCATCCCCGGCATCGTCGTCCAAGGCGCCAACCCCCGCACGCTCGTCGTCCGCGCCGTCGGCCCCGGCCTCGGTGATTTTGGCCTGCCCGCCGAGAGTGTCCTGACCGATCCGCGCATCACCGTCCTCAACGCCGCGGGCGCCACCGTCGATACCAACAACAACTGGTATGCCCTCGCCGGCGGTGCCGTGAGCACCGCGACCCAGGCGCTCAACGCCGTCTTTCCCGCCGTCGGGGCGTTTCCGCTGAAAGTGACCAACGCCGCCGACGCCGCGCTCGTAACCGCGCTCACCAACGGCAATTTCACCCTCCAAGCCGGCGCCGCCCCCGTTCCCGCCAATCCCCCCGCCGGTGCCACGACGCCCAACGCCACCGGCTCGGTGCTCGTCGAAGTCTACGAGGTGCCGTGAGCCCAGCGCCCGCCGCCCAACGTAGCGGGAGCATCCTGCTCCCGATATGAAGGGGAAGGGAGCTGGAAGCTCCCGCTACGTTGGGTTCGCGCGGATGTAGCGGCGGATGGCCTCCATCGCAGACTCATTGCGCACGATGTGGTCGTAAGATTCGTGCTGCCAGAGCTGACCGGTGCGCCCGAGGCGGCGGTTGATTCGGTTGGCCGTGTAGGATTTCCAGGCGTGGAGAATATCCGCGAGCCCGTGTCCGGGCAGCGGCTTCACAATGACATGCACGTGGTTGGGCATCACCACAAATTCATCCAAAGCGTAGCGCAGCCCTTCGAAGAAACGCAGTGCGCCGTGAACAATATCCGCATTCAACGGATCACGGAGCACGCAGGAGCCGCTGCCGGCGTCGAGGAGTTGCTCGTAGCGTTCCGAAAAAAGCCGGTGGTATTCGGCCTGTTCTTCGCGGGAGAGGTGCCGGAGATCGTGGCTGCGCCGCCACTGATCGCGCTCGCTCTGGATTTGCTCCACGACGGCGCGAGGGAGTGCGTCCGCTAGGCGGAAGGTGATGAAATACCAAACCGGACCCTGCTCCCAATGGGGCAAATTGCCGCCGTTGCGAATGTCGATTTCGGAGAGCGGATTGAAATATTCCCACAACGTAGCGGGAGCAATTTGCTCCGTAGCGGGCCGAGGAGAAAACGTAGCGGGTGCATCCTGCTCCCGCGTCTTGGAAAGGGAGCTGGAAGCTCCCGCTGCGTTGCTCCCGGGATTCATCCGCCGGTTCAGAACTTCTCCACGCCGATGCCGGCGGTTGCGGGGAGCATGAGTTTGCCGTCGACGAGGGTGGCGCCGCGGAAGCAGTCGTTTTTGATGAGGAGGGCGCCATCGAGGTCGGCCCAGTCGACGAGCGGGGAGAGTTGGGCGGCGGCGGTGATCGCGCAGGACGTTTCCGTCATGCAGCCGAGCATGACTTTCAGGCCGAGGGCGCGGGCGAGGATGATCATCTTGTGAGCTTCGCGGAGCCCCGTGCACTTCATGAGCTTGATATTGATGCCGTGGAAGGCGTGCGCGATGCGGCGCACGTCGGCGAGGCGCTGGAGGTTTTCGTCGGCGAAGAGCGGGAGCGGGCTGCGCTCGCGGAGCCACGCGGTGTCGTCGAGTTGTTCTTTCGGCATCGGCTGCTCGATGAAGGCGACGTTGCGCGCGGCGAGCCATTCGATCATCGCGAGGGCGGCGGTGCGGTCGCGCCAGCCTTGGTTGGCATCGACGGTGATGGTGGTGTCGGTGACGGAGCGGATGGCGTCGATGATGGCGCGGTCGGAGGCGTCGTCGCGGCCGAGTTTCACTTTGATGATTTTGAACGCGGAGGCCTCGCGGGTTTTCTGGCGGACGACTTCGGGCGTATCGATGCCGATGGTGAACGAGGTGACGGGGACTTTCGCGGCGTCGAGGCCCCAGATGCGGTGGCACGGCGCGCCGAGTTTTTTGCCGACCCAGTCGTGGAGGGCGATGTCGACGGCGGCTTTGGCGGCGGTGTTGCCGGGCGCGAGGGCGTCGAGGGCGGGGAGAATTTCTTCGAGTTGAAACGGATCGCGGACGGCGGTGAGGAGCGGCGTCGCGAGCGTGAGAAACGCGGCGACGGACGCCTGCGATTCGCCGAGGTGCGGCGGCATGGCGGCCTCGCCGTAACCGATCACGCCATCGTGCTCGACCTCGACGAGGGTCGCGGGCGTGGAGGTGCGGGTGTTGGAGGCGATGCCGAACGGGTGGCGAAGTTCGAGCGTGTAGGGAGCGTGGCGGAGGAGCATGGCGCGGGAACGGTGGAGGAAGAGGGAGAGACACGAAAGACCGGAAAGACACGAAAATGGAACGAGCCGGGATGGCCCACGGAACACCCGGAAGACACGGAACGAGGGCGGAGTTTTTGACCGCGGATGGCACGGATGAAACGGATAGGACCATCCGTGAAATCGGTGTTATCCGTGGTGGAAAATTTCGGATGATCGGAGGTTGAAGGGGGCATTTGACGCGAAGGGGAGGCGTTACACCGTGGAGGCGTGTTGTCCGACGCCTTTGCAGGTTTGCAGAAGCTCATGTTGCCCGACCGCTGGCAGGCGCTGGCGGTGCAGGCGCTGCGGGCGGGGCGTGATGTGATCGTGGATGCGCCGACGGGAGCGGGAAAAACCTACATTTTCGAACGCTGGGCCGAGCAGACGAATTTCGCACGGCGGGCGCTCTTCACAGTGCCGACGCGCGCGCTGGCCAACGACAAGTATGCCGAGTGGAAGGCGCGCGGCTGGCGCGTGGGCATCACGACGGGCGATCTGTGCGTCGATCCGGGGGCGCCCATCGTGGTGGCGACGCTGGAAGCGGTGCAGGGGCAGATTGGGGCGCCGGCGCTCGGCCCGACGCGTGTGGCGGCAGCGGACGGCAGCGATGAGCCGTTTCACCTGCTGGTGATCGACGAATATCACTGGCTTGCCGACGAACACCGCGGGAACCACTACGAAGGCGTGATGATCGCGGCGCCGCGCGAGCTGCAATTTCTGCTGCTGTCGGGCGCGGTGGCGAATCCCGACGAGGTCGCGGCGTGGCTGCAGCGGCTCGGTCGGGCGGTCGAGGTTGTGCAACATCGGGAGAGGCCGGTGCAACTCGAGGAAGTCGAGGCGGACGATCTGGTGCACGGGCTGCCGCGTTGTATCGAAGGCTTTTGGTCGCGGCGCGTGGCGGGTGCGCTGCGCGAAGGCATGGGGCCGGTGCTCGTGTTTGCGCCGCACCGGCACGATGCGGAGCGGCTGGCGCGGCAGTTTGCGCGCGAGCTGCCGCTGGCGGAGCCGCTCACGTTGTCGCCCGAACAGGAGCAGTTGTGCGGCCCGGCGCTGGCAAAGCTCCTGAAGTCGCGTGTGGCGTATCACCACAGCGGGCTCACGTATGCGCAGCGCGCTGGCGTGATCGAGCCGTTGGCGAAAGCCGGGCAGCTCCGCACGGTCGTGGCCACGCTCGGGCTCGCGGCGGGCATCAATTTTTCCCTGCGCTCCGTGCTGATCACGGCGAGCGCGTATCGGCACAACCACTTCGAGCAGGAGATCGAGCCGCACGAACTGCTGCAGATGATCGGGCGCGCGGGGCGCCGCGGCCTCGACGATTGCGGCTACGTGCTCGTGAGCAGCAACAGTCCGCGGATGCGCCGGGCCGAGGCGTTGCGGTTGCGCCGCGCGGAGCCGCTGCCGTGGGCGTTTTTCCTTCGGCAACTCTGCGCCGGTCGCGATGCGGTGCAGGTGGCGGCGGAGGATGCGCGGCGGTTTTTCACGGAGACGCCGATGGTGCTCGGCGCCGAGCAGACGGCACTGCTGCCGCGTGACGCGCTGCCGTGTGCCCAGCGCACGGATACGGGGCGTGCCCGGCTCGTGCGGCGCGAACGCGATCCGTTTCCCGGCTGCCGGGCGTGTGCGCACCGCGGGGCGTGTCTGGCGATGTCGCCGGAGGCCACGCTCCTCTGGCAGTGGCAGCGCACGGGCGTCCTCGACCGCGAGCTGAAGCTCACGGTGCGCGGCGAAATTGTCTCGGTGTTTCTCGGACCGGAAGGGCTCGCGCTGGCGGCGGCGTTGGAGGACCGGCGTTATCCGCTCGACGATTTGTTGTTCGATGCGGCGAATCTCTTCGCGGGCGACCGGTTCGCGGGGACGAATCCGCGCGGGCTGGGTCGGCTCGCTTCGGTCTGCGAACGCGCCTACCGGCGGCTCACGATCGAGGGCTGGTTGAAAGAAGGCGTGCCGATCCACTACGGGTTTGGCGCGAGCGAAGTCGTGCACGCGCTCGTCGCGGAACACGCGCGGGCGCGCGAGGCGCTCGCCGAGTGCGAGACGGCGGGGAAGGGCGACATGGACCGGCTCCTCACGGAGTGGCGCAGCCTCCTGCGGCAAGTCGTCGCGGCGGGGCCGCTCGTGGGCGACGGTGCGCCGATGACGGGGCGCGACCACTTCATCGCGGAGCGGTGGGATAATTTCCGTGCGCTGGCCCGGTCGTGGTTGCACGAGGCGCGTGCCGATGCGCTGCCCGATCTGCCGCCGCTGACGGCCGACCAACGCCGTGTGATCAACCATAGCGTGCTCCGCGCCGCGCGCCCGCCGGCGCCGGGCAGACCGGCGGCAGCGCACACTCCGGCGGCGGCTCGGTAGCCCCGGATGGCGGGTCGAAGCGGTGGCCCGATGACCGGGCGATCCTTGCCCGGGTGGACACTACGGCTGCGGACAATGGTCTTCGCTTCGCGGCTGGGGAAATTGAGATTGAAGTATAGGGTCCACTACCCATTTCTCGCCGGCTCACGCACCCTCCTCCATGGCTTCATCCCGCTCTACCCACACTTGGAATTTTTTCCGCACCGGCGGTCTCGACCAAGTCGCTCTCACCACCGCCGCCGATTTGCAGGCACTCGACCAGCTCGATCAGAAGCTCTGGGTTGCCCTCAGTTGCCCGGTCAAGGGCCTCGAACTCGATGAAAAAACACTCGCGCTGATCGATGCCGACGGCGACGGACGGATCCGCGTTCCGGAGTTGCTCGCCGCGATCAAGTGGGCTTCGGTGCACCTGAAGGATGCCGGCGATCTCCTCAAGGATGCCGATTCGCTCGCGCTCTCCGCTTTCAATGATGCCACGCCCGAGGGCAAAGCCGTCTACGCCTCCGCGAAACAGATCCTCGCCAACCTCGGCCGGCCCGAGACCGCGCCCATCGCGCTCGCCGATGTCGCCGACACCGCGAAGATTTTCGCCGGCACGCAGTTCAACGGCGACGGCGTCATCACCGCGAAATCGACCGCGGATGCCTCGCTCGGCCAGCTGATCGCCGACATCATTGCGACGAAGGGCTCCGTCGCCGATCGGGGCGGCTCGGTGGGCATCGACCAGGCCCGCATCGACGCCTTCTTCGCCGATTGCGCCGCGTTTTCCGCGTGGAGTGCGGCCGGCACCGCGCCGGCGGTTTTGCCGTTTGGCGCCGGCACGGCCGCCGCGCTCGCCGCTGTGAAGTCGATCCGCGCCAAGGCCGACGATTATTTTTCCCGCTGCCGCCTCGCTGCCTTCGATGCGCGGGCGCTCGCCGCCGTGAATCGCGCCGAAGCCGAGTTTGCCGTGCTCTCCGCGAAGGATTTTGCCGCCAATCTCGCCGAGATCGCCCACTTCCCGCTGGCGCGCGTCGAAGCCGGCCGCGCGCTCCCGCTCACCGAGGGCGTGAATCCCGCGTGGTCCGCCGCGGCTGGCACGCTGCTCGCCGCCGCCGTCACCCCGCATTTCGGCGCGGGCAAAACGTCGCTTACCTCGTCCGAATGGGAGGCGCTCAACGCCAAGCTCGCCGCGCACGAAGCCTGGGCCGCCGCGAAAGCGGGCGCCGCCGTCGAGCCGCTCGGTCTCGCCCGCGTAAACGCCATTCTCGCCACCAAGGGCCAGGCGGCGCTCACCGCGCTGGTCGCCCAAGATGCCGCGCTCGCGCCCGAAGTGGCCGCGATCGCCAACCTCGAAAAACTCCTCCGCTACACGCGCGACCTCCGGGCGCTGCTCCACAATTTCGTCAACTTCGCGGACTTCTACTCACGCGACCGCTGGGCTGCCTTCCAGGCCGGCACGCTCTACCTCGACAGCCGTTCCTGCGAACTCTGCATCAAGGTCGACGGCCCGCACCCGCTCGCCGCGATGAGCAAGACCTACATCGCCTACGTGAACTGCACGCGCCCCGGCAGCCCCGCAATGACGGTCGCGTGCTGCTTCAGCCAAGGTGACAGCGACTACCTCTTCGCCGGCCGTCACGGTGTGTTCTACGACCGCAAAGGCCGCGACTGGGACGCCGTGATTACCAGCATTGTCGATAACCCGATCAGCCTCCGTCAGGCTTTCTGGTCTCCCTATAAAAAATTTGTTCGCATGATCGACGAAATGGCCGCCAAGCGCGCCGCCGCCGCCGACTCCGCCGCCAACGACCGCCTCGGCAAAGTCGCCGACAAAGCCGTCACGGCCGCCGCCGATGCCGCTGCGGCGAAAGCCGTGCAGGGCGCCGCGCCCGTGCCGCCGCCGCCCCCGAAGAAACTCGACGTCGGCGTGGTCGCCGCGTTGGGCGTCGCGGTGGGTGCGATCAGCGGTGCGCTCGCCACGATCGGTGCGAAGCTCGCGGAATTTCATTGGTGGCAATTCCCGCTCATCGTCATCGGCGTGATGCTCGCGATCTCGCTGCCCGCCGTGATCATCGCGTTCCTCAAACTCCGCCAGCGCACGCTCGGTCCCATCCTCGACGCCAACGGCTGGGCCATCAACGGCCGCGTGAAGATCAATATTCCCTTCGGCACCGCGCTCACCTCGCGCGCCATTCTCCCGGACGGTTCCATCCGCTCGCTCGAAGATCCCTACGAGGACAAGGAAGCCGCGAAACAACGCCGCCAGCTCATCACCTTGTTGGTCCTCGTTGCGCTCGCCGCGGCCGCGCTGTGGATCCGCAACGATGCGACCGATCACGCCGACGCCCAGAATCGCCCGCACTATTTCTGGAGCAAGCATCGCCCCGCCGCGAAGTCCGTCACGCCGCCGCCGGCCGCACCCGCGCCGGAAGCGAAAAAATAAGCTCCGCGCGGTTCACCGATACTCGGTCCACTCGGTGGCCGAGTATTGGTCGACGAGTCCGCTCAGTTCATCCTCGTGGAAATCCGGCCACGGCGTGGGCTGCGCCTCGCCGCCGAGTGTGACCGCGAGCTGCGCGACGAACTCCATTTCAAAGCGATCCCAGTCCACGACCGCACCGCCGGCGGCCGCGGCCGGACGCCACAGCGAGCCCTGAAAGAGGAGGCCGTGTTTGTTGCGCTTCTGCGCGGCGCCCGCGATTTTTTCACCGGTGCGCTCGTGCACCACGTCGTAAATTTCCGCGCGCTGAAAACATACGCCCGCGGGGCCGGCCGCGGCGCCGTCGGCCGCCGGTTCATCGACGCACGGCTTCGTCACCGCCGCGATACCCTGCGCGCGCAACGCCGCCGTCAGCGCCTCGTGCACTTCGCGGTAGCTCTGCGTCGCGCGCAGCTCCTCGAGCGGATGGCCGCGCGGAATCACGAGTGCGAAGGTCCAGTCGTCACGATGGTCGACGATGCCGCCGCCGGTTGCGCGTCGGCACAATTCGAATGGCGGCTCCATCGTGGCGAGCGCCTCGCGCACGAATACGATCTTCTGCGAGTAACCGAACGTAAACGCCGGTCCGCGCCACCCGTAGTGCCGGAAGCGCGGCACGGCGCGCGGGTAGCGCTGCAGCAGCAAAAAATCCGTGGCCATGTTTTCCGCGGCGCCGCTGATGCGGGAGGGGAGGATTTCCAAATTCATAGGATCGGTCTCCGGTGCGGGCGGGCGCGCCTCAATCCTTCAGGCCGAGATACCACGCGCGCACCGGCGGCGGCAGCTTCAGGCCCTCGATCTGTTCCGCCACGGTCTGCGCCCGCGTCTTCAGTCGTCCGGCGAGCGGAGAAATATCCAACGCGAGGCACGGTTGGCGTTTCTTCGCGACCTCCGGCGTATCGGCGCGCGTCACGGCCGTGAGCGGCGCCTGCGCCTCGCTGAGTTTGAAACGCTCACGGATTTTTACGCCGAGCGCGTAACGCGAGAGCAGTTCCGAGCCGGCCCAGTGTTGCACGCCCACGGGATCGCGCCGTTCGCAGAGTTCGACCATCACTTCGGCGAGATTTTCCGCGGTGCACGGCTGGCGAAACTCATCGGTGTAGAGCCGCGGGGTTTTGCCGGCGGCCCAGTCGGCCAGCATCCGCTCGTGGAGGCTGCGTTTCCCGCCCGGGCTGTCGCCCATCAGCAGCGGCACGCGCAAGGTGATCGCAAACTCCGGCGCCGCCGCACGCACTGCCTGCTCGCTCTCGAGTTTTTGCCGGGCGTAGAGATTGATCGGTGTGGCCGTATCGCCGGCCGCGTAGGGGGTCGTGCGGTTGCCGTCGAAGACCTGTTCGGAGGAGATGTGCACCAGCCGGGCGCTCACGTGATGCGCGAGCCGTGCGAGGGTCGTGGGCAGGCCGACGTTGAGAAGCTGCGCTCGCGCGGGATCGAGGTCGCATTGCTCCGGCACGGAGACCGCGGCGCAGTTCACGATGGCGTCGGGAAACGCGTCGAGCACGGCCGCGCACGTCGCGGCTTCGTCGGTCAGGTCGACGGCGCTTTTTTTGGCGAGGCCGGGCAATTCGCCGATGTAGGTGCCGACGACGCCCGTGACGCGGTGTCCGCGCCGTTCGGCCGCGCGGGCAAAAGCCGATCCGACCAAGCCGGAAGCTCCCGTGAGAAAAATGTTCATCGCGAAAATAGAGAGGGCGCCGCGCCCGGGGAGGACCGCTCAGGCATCGAGGAGTTTTCGGGCCGCTTTGAGGAGTTCGCTCAAGGCGTAAGGTTTGTGGATACGTTGCAGGTGCTCCGGCGCCAGCCACGGCGCGCGGATTTTTTCCTCGGCGCAGCCGGTGCAGAGCACGCGCAGGGCGGGATAGCGCCGGTGGAGTTGGCGGGCGAATTTGGCGCCGTCGCCCACGAGGTTGGCGATCAGGAGTTGCACGGGTTGCTCACGCACCCGGAGTTCGGCCTGGGCGTCGCGCACGGTCGCCGCCTCGGTCACGCGATAGCCGTCGGCCGCGAGAATCCCGGCGACCATCTTGCGCACAATCATATCCTCCTCGATCAACAGCACCGTCTCGGAACCGCGGGTGGCGGGCAGCCGCGGAACGGGAGCCGGCTGCGGTGTCGCGGCGGCGGGTTCTCCGGCGACCGCGGGCAGCAGGATTTCGAACGTCGAGCCCACGAGCACTTCGCTGTGGGCGGTGATGAATCCGCCGCTCTGCTGCACGACGCCGTAGACGAGCGCGAGGCCGAGGCCGGTGCCTTTTCCCTCGGGCTTCGTGGTGAAAAACGGTTCGAAGAGGTGCTTCTGCGTTTCCGCATCCATGCCGGTGCCGTTGTCGCTCAAGGTGATGGCGACGTAGTGGCCCGGCGGTGCCTCGGCGGCGCGGCGGGGCGTCGTGGCGCCGAGTTCGCGGTTCGTCGTGCGGACGGTGATGCGGCCGCGGTCGCGCAAGGCATCGCGGGCGTTCAACACGAGGTTGAGGAGCACCTGTTGAAATTGCGCGGGATCGGTGCGCACGTTGGCCACGCCGTCGCCGAGATCCAGCTCGAGCCGGCCGGCTTCGCCCACGAGCCGGCGCATGATTTCGGCGTTGGCGGCGATGAGGGCGTTGAGGTTGACTACACTCGCGTTGAGCGGCTGGCGGCGGCTGAAGGTGAGGAGCTGTTGGGTGAGCGCCGCGGCTTTGCGGCCGGCCTGATGGATCTCGGTGACCTCCGCGAGCGCCTGCGGCTGATCGGCGACGTGGACCGCGAGCATTTCGCAGTAGCCGTTGATGACGGAGAGCAGGTTGTTGAAATCGTGGGCGACGCCGCCGGCGAGCCGGCCCACGGCATCGAGCCGTTGCGCGTGCACAAGCGCTTCCTGCATGCGGCGTTTCTCCGTCTGGTCGCGATACGTGGCGACGATGTGCGTCACCCGGCCGTGCTCGTCGCACAACGGATCGAAACTCCATGCCGCGCTGACCGAACTGCCGTCGGCGCGCCGCAGATACCCTTCGCCGACGAGCGGCTGGCCCGGGTGGGCTTTGGGCAGCCAGTGCCGCAGGCGCTCAATATCGACGCGCTCCAAATGCAAAAAACCATGCGCGCGCCCGACGAGCGCGGCGGTGCTGTAACCGGTCATCGTGCAGAAACTGTCGTTCGCAAACACGATCTTGAGCCCGTGCACGCCGCACTTCCGCCCGGCGATAAACACGCCCTCGCTCTGCGCCCGCAACGCCGCCGCCAGCAGCTCCACCGGGGCCGGCGGCGCGATGCGTCCGCGACCGACCATCCGCCGGGCGACGTTCGGGGCCGCCGGTTTCATGGGGCCAATCGTTCAACAGACCAACCGCCGTCTTTGCCGCGACGGAAACGCAGCCGGTCGTGGAGGCGGCTGCGACGGCCCTGCCAAAATTCCACCGTCTCCGGCGCCACGCGCCATCCGCCCCAATTCGGCGGCATCGGCACTTCCGCGCCCGCATATTTTTTTTCCAGCGCCTTCATGTTGTCCTCCAGCAGCGCACGGCCCGAGATGATCGAGCTCTGCTGCGCCACCCAAGCGCCGAGCTGGCTCGCTCGCGGACGCGAATGAAAATACGCTTCGCTCTCCTCGCGCGCGACCTTGGTCACGGTGCCTTCGACGATTACCTGCCGCTCGATCGCGATCCAGGGAAACACGAGGGTGACGGCGGCGTTGGCCTCCAACTCGCGGCCTTTGCGGCTTTCGTAGTTGGAGTAGAAAACGAAACCGCGCCCATCGAGGCCCTTGAGCAAAACGGTGCGCGCGGAGGGGCGGCCCTCTTTGGTGGCGGTCGCGAGCGTCATCGCGTTGGGCTCGGGAATCTTGGCCGCTTCCGCCTCTTGAAACCATTTTTCGAACTGCCGGAACGGATCGCGCGCCAGATCCTTTTCGGCGAGTCCGGCGAGGGAGTAGTCTTTTCTGAGGTCGGCCAAGGACATTTGCGGGGAACCTGCGCCGCGAGCGCGGCCCTGTCAAAAATCATCTCGTCAGCGCCGCGATTTGCTCGCGCGCCGCCGGAAAACACTGCGTCAACTCGTCGCGCTGGCCGAGTGAAAATTCCGCCTCCACCCATTGCGGCGCCATCGTGCACGTGAGCAACGCCCAGCCGTGCGCGCCGCCCGCCGCGAGCCGGGCGCCCTGCCACACGCCGCGCGACACGACGACCTGCGGCGATTCGCCCGCCAACACGCGGTTGCCCAGTGGGGTCACAGTCACGGCGCCCGTCGCCGGATCGAGCATCACGTGCTCCAGCGTGTCACCGGCGTGAAAGTGCCAGATCTCGTCGGTCTCAAGCCGGTGCAGCGCCGAGAAGCCCTCGGGCGTGACCAAAAAGTAGATCGCGGCCCAGGCGGCGCGGTCGGGCGCGACCGTCTCGGGCGATTGCCACGTCCGGCGGAACCAGCCGCCCTCGTGCGGGAGGGGCTCCAATCCCAGACGGGCGATGATTTGCCGGGCTTCGTCGTTCATGCGCGCCACGCAATACGCTTTGGCGCCGGGAGCGAAGCGAAGAATTTTCCGTGTGTTCCGGCGGTTCCGCCGGCACCGTGGGAGCTGTGACTCTCCCGGCCTACATCGACGCCCACTCTGCCGACCTCCTCGCGCGCCTCCAACGGCTGGTGGGCATTTCCACGGTCAATCCGCCCGGCGAAAATTACGACGCGATTACGGCCGAACTCACCCGCGACCTCACCGCGCTCGGCCTGCGCGCGCGGCGTTTCCCGGTGCCGCGGGCGCTCCTGAAGAAAACGCTCCCGCCGGAGCAGCACGCGTTTCCGCGCTTCAACGTCCTCGCGAAACTCGCCGCCCCCGGCGCGAAGAAGACGATTCATTTCAACGCCCACTACGACGTCGTGCCCGTCTCCGGCACGTGGCGGCACGGCAGCCCGTTCAGCGGCAAGGTCGACGCCGGTTGGATTTACGGCCGCGGCACCTCCGACATGAAAGGCTCCATCGCGAGCCTGCTCCTCGCGCTCCAAGCCTTGCGCGCCACGGGCACGGCGCCGCGGATGAACGTCGAGGTCTCGTTTACCGCCGACGAGGAAACCGATTCCGTGCTCGGCGCCGGTTGGCTCGTCGAGCACGCGCCGATCAAGCCCGACTACGCCATCGTGATGGAAGGCGGCGAGCTCAACCAAGTCTGCTGCGGCCACAATGGCACGCTCTGGCTCGAAGTCACCGTCCACGGCCGCGCCGCGCACGGCTCCACGCCCGAGTGCGGCATCAACGCCCTCGAAAAAATGTCCGCGCTCGTGCTCGCGCTCGGCGACTATTCGCGCCGGCTGGCGAAGCGCACCTTTATCACGCCCGAGGGGAAGGCGATGCGGCCGACGATCAATCTCGGCGGCGAATTTTCGGCCGGCCCCGGTGGCAAAATCAACACCGTGCCCGCGCTCGCGCGCTTCACGATCGACCGTCGCGTGCTCGCCGTGGAAGACCAGGCCGAAGCCGAGCGCGAGTTGCGCGCGTTCCTCGCCGCGGCGGCGCGGAAGATCCCGCAGTGCCAAATCACGGTCACGAAGATCTCCGAGAATTTTTCCTGTTTCTCGGAGCCCACGCATCCGTTCTTCACGGCGATGGCGGGCTGCGTGACGCGCGTGCGCAAACAGCCGGCGGTCTTCAACGTCTCGACCGGCTTCAACGACATGCACTTTTTCTCCCACCATCTGAAAATCCCGACGATCGGCTACGGCCCGGGCGGTGAGGATTACCACGCCGTCGACGAGCGCGCGAAAGTGAAGGAGCTGCTCGCGAGCGCGAAGATCTACGCCGAGTTGCTGACGACGTTTGCGGGGTGAGGGGGAGGGTAGGGCGGACTTCAGTCCGCCCTTTTCGGCGCGTTGAGTCTGCGAACCAAAGGCGGACTGAAGTCCGCCCTACTCGTTACGTCACGATACCGAGCGGCGCGGTCTTTTCCCAGCGGCCGCGCGTGAAATCGGGGACGTCGATCGACTGGCTGCGGTGCGCGACCGACCACTCGCTGAGGGGGCTCAGCACGGACCAACTGGTGCCGTCGTAGACGTCTTGGTCGAGCGGTTCGCCCTGGCGCAGGCAGGTGATCACGCGCCAGAGCATGATGAAATCCATGCCGCCGTGGCCGCCGTTGGCCTTCGCGAGGTCGCCCATTTTCTTCCAGAGCGGGTGCTCGTATTTCTTGAAGAGCGCCTCGAGCGCTTCGCCCTCGGTCCAGTTGTGGGTGCTCTTCGTCTCGCCCTCGATCACGAGGCGGCTCGGGTAGCTGGCGAAGGTGCCCTTCGTGCCTTGGATGAGGTTGAGGCGCGAGTAGGGGCGCGGCGTGGTCTCGTCCCATTGCATCATGAGCGAGCGGCCGCGCACGGTCTTGATGATCGAGGTGTTCATGTCGCCGCCGACCCAGTTCGTGAGCTCAGTATTCCAGCGGTGGTTGGCGGGATATTTGGCCTTCGCGTAGAGCGCGCGACCCCGCGCGGGCGACGAGACCGAGGACATGTAGTCGAAACGGTCGCCGCGGTTGATGCCGAGGTATTGCGCGACGGGACCGATGCCGTGGGTTGGGTAGAGGTTGCCGTTGCGCTTCGCGTAGTGCGGCGTGCGCCACGAGCCGGTGCCGTGCTCGACGCTGTTCATCTGCGAACGCAACTCGTGGATGTAGGCGCCCTCGGCGTGGAGGAGTTCGCCGAGCACGCCGGCGCGGCAGAGATTGAGGCAGAGGAGTTCTTCGCGGCCGTAGCAGGTGTTTTCCAACATCATGCAGTGGCGCTGCGTCTTCTCGGCGGTGTCGACGAGCTGCCAGCACTCTTCGACGGTGAGCGCGATCGGGACCTCGATGAAAACGTGTTTGCCGGCGAGCATCGCGGCGACGCCCATCGGCGCGTGGAGCTCCCACGGCGTGACAACGAAGACGACGTCGAGGTCTTTGCGCTCGAGCATGCGCTTCCAGTCGTCGTCGCCTTTGCCGTAGGAGGCGGGCGCCGGGCGTTTGGCTTTTTCGACGCGGGCAAACGCCTTGGCGAGGGTGGGCGCGTGGTTGTCGCAGAGGGCGACGATGTCCACGCCGTCGAGCGTCAGGAGCGTGCCCAAGTGGCCGCCACCGCGCGCACCGAGACCGATGATGCCAACGCGCACGCGGTCCATCGCGGGAGCGCGCAGACCAACGGCGCCGTTGCCTTTGGCGGGCGCGGCGGCGCGCAAGGAGCCGGCGAGGGCGAGACCGGCGGTGGTGCCGGCGACAGTGCGGAGGAAATCACGACGGGTGTTCGGAGTGCTCATGGGGAAGGGTGGCCGTGAGGAGAACCCGCGCGGGAGACGGCGTCGAGCGCGGAGGCGGCTTGCGCGCGTGGAAAATTCCGCTGCGATGGCGGCGTGGAGCTTTTTTCCAACTGAGTTTTCTCCGAGCGTGCGGCGTGGCTGAATTCAGATGGGCGCTCGGCAGCATCATGACCTTTTCCTATTCTTAGGCTCGGCGGTTTGACGAGGGCTTCTCACCACGGGTTCTCGCGGCGCCGCAGTTGCCTTCGTCTAGTGCCTCCCATTCCGTTTTGGTATCGTGCATCGAGGAGTTTCACCCCGTCAGTTCACTCCTATGCCGGACACACAGGCGACAAAGCCAACGCCCACGTCAGGAACTTCGGTCGAGGAGCAGTCGCTGGTGCCTGTCACGGTCTTGGCATTATTTGGCATTCGGCCAGGAATGACGGCGATCCTTCTGGCCTTCTTGGTGGGCGGTTGCGCATCAGAGAATCATCCCCGCCATTTGAATGAGTCGCTTGGATTGAGCCAGCGGGAGCTCAGCGATGCGGTTGGAGATGCAACCAAGGGTGACCCGGCCGCCGCTTGGAGATTATTCCTGCACTTTGACGCCTATGCCGTCGATCCGATCGCAGCGGAGAAGTGGCTGCGTGCGGCCGCGAAGCTAGGACATCCGCAAGCGACAGCGCTCTTACCAAAGTGGAGAAGGCCCACCCAATAGGAGTAAGAAGGCGTTGTAGCCAAAGTGAGCCGGGATTGGGGCTGGCTTTGGGATTTGGCGTAGCCAAGGCACGATAGGTCGTGACCTTTTACGGTTTCCCGAAGCGGGAATATTCGACGCGGCTGGACGTGAGAGGGGCACGGCAAAGATTCGAACGGCGAGTGACCGGGCGGAAACGGCCAACAGCGTCACCGCTGGGCAACGGCGGCTTGCGCGCGGGGAAAATTCCGCTGCGATGGCGGCGTGGTGCATTTTTTCCGACCAAGTTTTCTCCGAGCGTGTGGCGTGGGGCTCGGGTTGGTGGCGAATCTGGGGGGCGGTGCGGAACGGCCCGAGGCGGCGCGGGCGATGGCGCTCGCGCGTGAGGCGGTGACGGCGGCCGAGGCTGACGACAAGGCGGGTTACCTCGCAAAAATGGAGGCGGCGGTGGAGTTGCGCGGGGATTTTCCGCGGATGCTCGTGAATCTTGCGGCGGCGCAACTCGCCAACGATCGCGCGGACGACGCACTGGCGACGCTCGGGCGGTTGGCGGCGATGGGAGTGCACTCGCCGGTGGAAAAATCAGAGGAGTTTGCGGCGCTGCGCGGCCGGAAGGAGTTCGACGCGGTCGTGAAGAAACTCGCGGCCAACCGAAATCCGCAGGGTGCGGGCGAGATCGCGTTTACCGTGGCGGAGATGACCGGCGTGCTCGAGGGGATCGCGTGGCGCGAAAAGACCGGGGAGTTTTTCTTCGGTGATGTGCACCATCGCTGCGTGTGGGTGCGGGCGGGCAGTGGGCCGAGCGGCGAGCGGGCGGTGCGGCGTTTCACCCCGGAGGGCGACGAGCTGTGGGGTGTGCTCGGTCTGGCGGTCGACGAGGAGAGCGGCGTGCTCTGGGCGGCCACGGCGGCGCTGCCGGCGATGGCGGGCTATGTGGCGAAGGATGAAGGCGCGACAGGACTCGCGGAGATCGATCTCAACACGGGTGCCGTGCGCCGCGTGATTCCGCTCGGGCGACGCGACCGGCACGTGCACGTGTTGGGCGATCTCGCGCTCGCGCGCGACGGCACGGTGTATCTGCCCGACAGCGGAGCCCCGATGTTGTGGCGACTCGCGTCGGGCGCGGCGGCGTTGGAGCTCGTGGCCGAGAGCGCGGAATTTATGTCGCTGCAAGGCGCGGCGGTGGCGCCCGACGGCAGCGCGCTGTGGCTCGCGGATCACGCGAACGGTCTGCTGCGGCTCAATCTGGATGCGAACACCGTGCAACGGCTCGAAGCGCCGGCAAACACGACGTTGATCGGCATCGACGGACTCGTGCGCGCGCCGAACGGCGATCTCCTCGCGTTGCAAAACGGTCTGCGGCCGAACCGCGTGCTGCGCATCGCGCTCGCGGCGGGCGGCGAAGCGGTCGCGAGTGTGACGGTGGTCGAAGCGGCGCACTTCACGATGGCGGCGCCGGCGCTCGGCTGCGTGGCGACGAGCGGGGCGTTGTTTTTCATCGGCAACTCCGGTTGGGCGAATTTCGACGAACCGGGCGCGCTCGCGACGGCGCCGCGGCCGGTGCCGGTGTTTCGGACGAAGCTGTGAGGCCGAACGGCTACGGCAGTTCGTAGACTTCGACGAGCGCGGTGCCGGAGGTGCCGCCGAGGCCGGAGACCTGCACGGAATAGGAACCGGGAGCGAGGTTGACCACGACCGCGGCATCGGCGCTGTCGGCGGGGAAGGCGAACGCCTGGACTTGGGCCGCCGCTGCCGCGATCGCCGCCGCATCGGGGCTGGTGCTCCAGCCGGCGTTCTGCACGAGCACGGTCGTGCCCGAATAGACGGCCACCTGTGGACGCGTCAGCACGCTGCCGACGCCGAATTGGGCGAGCGCGGGGCCGGCTCCGCGGAGCAGGAGACGTTTGGGGACGAGGCCCGCGACGAAAAAGCCGGCGGTGAGCGCCTCGGCCCCGGAGCCGGCGACGGCGAGCGTGGAGACGTTGACGATGCGTTCGCGCCGCGGAATGGGGCCCTCGGTTGCATCGTAGATTTCGATGAGGGCTGCGCCGGTGGCGCCGTCCTGCCCGGTGACTTTGGCGGAGTAGTTGCCGGGCTCGAGGACGAGATACAGGGCGGCGTCGCGGCTGGTGGCGGGCAGGGCAAAGGCACCGACGCGCACGGCCGTGGCGGTGAGACGGGCCGTATCCGCGGAGAGGCCCCAATCACGGCCGACGGCGATGGAGGTCGCGCCGCGAAATACTTCGAGTTGCGCGGCCGGGAGGGCGCCGGGGACTTGAAAGGCGCCGAGCGTGGGACCGATGCCGCGGATTAACACGGGTTTGGCGCGCGTGCCACCGACGACGAATCCGGCGGTAAACGAACCGCCGGGGCCGATCGTGCTGCGGGTCGAGAGGTTCACGAGTTTCTCGACGTCGTTGCGTTTTTCGTTGTCCGCACCGGCGAGGGCGAGCGGCGGACGGGCGCTGCGCACAAACGTCGTGGTGGCGAGGCCCGTGGCGGCCTGGATGCCGCCGGTGACGAGGGCGCCGGTTTCGGTGGTGCCGTTGAGATTGCCGGAGGCGTCGACTGTCACGCTGCCGGCCTCGGCCAGCCCGGTGCCGATTGCGACGGTGTAGGCCTGGCTGTTGGCGCCGATGATCGTGTAGCCGAGGTTCGCGCCGTTGGTCTCGCCGGTTTCGTAGAAGCCGACGAACGCGATGGTCGCGCCGGAGGTGGTCGCGGGCGGAGCCGCGAGTGGGCGACCGGACAGCGTCGCCGAGACCGAACCATCGGCTGCGATCGCGCCTTCGACTTCACTGGCGGCGGAGTTGTTGCCAGGGACTGCCAGGAAACGAAAACGGCGGTCGGGTCCTACGGTGAAATGGCGGGCCACCCAGACTACGCGGGCCTCGCGCAAGTAGCCGAGAAAGGCGCCAGTGCCGTCGGCCCGCACGAGCAGGGCAAAGGTCCCGGCACTCCCGCCGATGGTGCCGAAGGTGACGCCAGCCGCGGGGCGAGCGGTGACGCTGACGGCGGCCGTGGACGAGGTGACGGAGCCGCCGGCGTTGGTGACGGTCACGGCGTAGTTTCCGGCGACGGCGGTCGTGGCATTGTCGAGTGCGAGGGTGGGGAGCGTGGCGCCGGCGAGGGGCACGCCGTCTTTGAGCCACTGATACGAGAGCGGTTCGTCGCCGGTGGCGGTCACGCGGAGGAGGATGTTGGTGCCGGCCACGATGGACTGCGCGGTCGGCGGTGCGGTGATCGTGGGGGCGGGCAGGGAGGCGTAGCGGTGGAGGTAGCCGGTGTCGTCGCTGCTGAGCAGTTCGCCGTTGTCGGCCACCATGGCGGCGCCCCAATACCGGGAACCGCGGACGGCGAAGGTGGTGTCGAGCGCGCCGTTGGCCTGCAGGCGGAAAAAGAGCGTATCGAGATTCCCGTCGGAGGCGCGGGCCTCGCCCTGGGCGACGATCACGATGCGGTCGTCGGGTTGCACAAAAAAACTTCCGGCAGAGGAGAGGCGGGGAAGCCCGGAGGTGAAGGTCGCGTCGCGGGCGCCGTTCAGACCGAGGCGCACAAAAGTGCCGCCCGCTCCGCCCTCCATCGCAAGGATGAGTTTGCCGTCGCGTTGGATGGACCAGCCGGTGCGCGACAGCGGATAGGAGAACGACGTGAAGGCGAGCGAGCCATCGGGCACGAACGTATTGTCGACGGAGCCGTCGGCGTTGAGGCGAACGGCGTTGGCGCGAGGGACGCCGCTCCACGAGGTGAAGGTGCCGACGACGAGGATCTGGCCGCCGGGCAGGCGTTGCAGGCCGGTGATGCGGGCGCCGGTGTTCGGACCCGGCAGGAAGGGATGGCTCGTCACGCGCGTGCCGTTGGGCTCAAGGATGACCATGCCGTTGGTCACGGCGGTGCCGTTGCCCCACGAGGGCGCATCAGTGGGCACGAGGACGCGGCCGTCGCGCAGGACGACCGACGAGACGCCATACCAGAACCCGCCAAGGGATTGGCTGACGATGGAGGCATCGTTCGAGCCGTCGGCATTCAGCCGCACCGTGCCGTTGTAGGTGAAGAGGAGGATCTTGCCGTCGGGCTGCACGAATCCGCCCGTCACTTGGCTCCCGGGCCCCGGTCCGGCGGGGAAGGTGGGGTCGCGGGTGAGGTCGGCGTTGAGGCGCATGACATAGGGCGCCGGGGTTCCGTTGGCGTAGGTGAAATTGCCGGCGACAAACACTTTTCCGCCGGGGAGCGGGGCGAGCAGGCGGGCGCGCGCGGGGTAGCGGATGCCCGGCACTGTGACGGACGTGGCGACGCCGCCGGTGGCTTCGAGCACGCGCACGCCCGGCCGGAGATCGCTGAGCAACGAGCCGCTGAGCAACAGGCGGTTGCCCGCGAGCAGCGACAGCGAATCGGGCCGGCCCGACAGCGGGTAAACAAACGTCGTGTCCAGTGTGCCGTTGGCGGTGAGGCGCACACCTGCGGCGACCACGACGCCTTTGTAGGAATTATACGCGGAGCCGACGAAGAGGGCATTGCCGGGCAACTCGGCAACGAAGCCGACCTGTTGACTAAAACCGCTGCCGGTGGCGAAGGTGGTGTCGAGCGTGCCGTTCAGGTTGAGCCGGGCGATGTGGCCCACGGCGGTGCCGTTGTAAGCGGTAAAATCACCGCCGATCACGAGCTGGCCGCTGCGGAGCACCGTGATCGCGTAGACCCAATTGTTGGGCCCGGTGCCGGGATTGAAGTCGGGGTCGATCTGGCCGTTGGAGCGGAGCCGCGCGAGGCGGTTGCGCGCGACGCCACCCACGGCGTCGAAACCGCCATACACGTAGATCTCGCCGGACGGACCGAACACGAATCCGTTCGGGTTGATGCCGCCCGCGCCCAAGGTGAACGCCGGCGAGGTGAACGTGGGATCGAGTGTGCCGTCGGGTTTCAGACGGATGATGTAGCCGAGGAAAGAGCTCCCCTGATAGGAGCGGATAAACGTATCCGAGATGTAGATGTTGCCATCCGGCATGACGGTGACTTTTCCGCCGATTCCGCCGGCGGAGAAACCGCTGCCGACAAGAAAAGTGGTGTCGCGCGAGCCGTCGGAATTGAGCCGCACGATGCCGGACGACTCGGCGCCGCCCACGGTTTTGAACGTGCCGATCAGGATAAGTTTTCCGTCGGCCTGCACGGCGAGCGCGGTGGGCGCGACGTCGAAAGCGGGCGGGACAAAGGTGGTGTCGAGCGAGCCGTTGGCGTTGAAGCGCGCAACGTCGCGGCGGTTCTGGCCGTCGATCGAGGAGAACGTGCCCGCGAGGTAGAAGCGTCCGTCGGGCAGCGCCGCTTGGGCGAAGGCGGGGCCGAGGGCGCCCACGTTTTCCGGACCGTCGAGGCGCAGGCTGCGGCTGAGGTCCACCGAGACCGCTCCGGGATAAGCGCGGGGTGTCACGAGCAGGCGCGCGGATTGGGAAACGGCCGTCGTGCCGCCGCTCGAAATCACGACGTCGTAGTAGTCGTTTTCAAACTGGCTGACCGAGGAAAGCGCGAGTGTCGCGAGGGTCGCGCCCGGAATCGGGTAGCCGTAGCGGCGCCATTGGTAAGTGGGGGTGGGGGAGGCGGTGACGCCCACGCTGAACGTGGCCGTCTGACCGCTCGACACGACGAGGGCCTCGGGTTGGCGGGTGATGTTGAGCTGCGCGTGCGCGGTGAGCGCGGAGGACAGCGCGAGCCCCGCGGCGAGGAGGCGCCATGACACGAAAACCGGACGACGCAGGGGACGGGGTGAGGCAGTGGTCATGGAAACGACGAGCTAAAAAATGGCGGCACCGAGGAGCCGCCACGCTGCCGCCACACGTTGAAATTGCACGCCCCGAGTAGCCGCGCGGAGGCGGATTGAAGTCCGTCCACGCCGGCCCCGGCTCAGCTCTTATGAGGACGGAAGGGGCGCACCCAGCTTGCGAAGGCGCCGAGTTTGCGGGTCTGAATCCAGAGGCGGCCACGGCCGCGGAAACGGCAGATCAGGCCTTCGCCGGAGAAGAAGAGCGATTTGTAGCCGCCGATGCGGCCGACCTGGTATTCGAGCCCCTCGGTGAACGCCACGATGTGGCCCGTATCGACGATATACTCACCGTCGACATCGACGGCGATCATGCCGCCGTAGGTGTTGAACCAGAGATCCCCGCGGCCCGAGCAGCGGACGAGAAAGAGATTTTCGCCCGAGAAAAATCCTCTCGTGAAACCCTGCCATTTGCTCTCGAGCGTTACCTCGGTGCCCGAGGCGACGAAGGCGGAGTTTTGGAGGTAGATCGTGTTGTTCTCGAGGTAGACGTGGTCGAGATCGCCAGGGGCGCCGGGCGCGATGCCGATCTCGCCGGGGCCGGCCTGAGCGGTGAACTCGTTGACGAAAATCGATTCGCCCGTGAGGAGCCGGCCGAGACCGCCGCGCATCATGGTTTTCATGCGCAGGTTGGTGTCCATCGTGGCCATGGCCGAGGCCTCGACCTTGATCGTCTGGTTGGCTTTCAGCGCCACCGTGAGAAAACTGAAATCAGGACGCGCGCTGACGCGGTAGTCGTAGTCCGTGGTCGTTTGGTTCATGGCCGCGGGGGGATCAGGTGGCTTTGAGGTTCGGCCCGATGATGTGACCGAAACTGGGGGCGTTGTGGGACTGGCACCACACGGTGCCGCGTCCTCGGAATTTGCAGACGAAGCCTTCGCCGCCGAGGAAGGAGCCGAGCCAGCTCTGGCCGGCTTTGGTGAGCGTGAAGTTCAACGTCTCCTCAAACGCGACGATGTGGCCCGTATCCACGATATACTCGCCGTCGATCTGCACGGGATAGATCGCGCCGTAGGAGCTTAGCACCACGGGGCCGCGGCCGGAGATGCGCAGCCAAAATAGGCTCTCACCGGAGATGAAATTCTTAAAACCCTGCCAACCGACATCCATGGTGATGCCGGGCGAAGAGGCGACGAAGGAGCCGGCTTGCACGATGAGCGTCTGCCCCTCGAGGACGAAGTCCATCATGTCGCCGGGGAGCGTCTGCGCGAGCCACAGTTCGCCGCCGTTTGGGCCGGCGGTGTAGTGGTTGAGGAAAAACGATTCGCCGCCGAGGAGACGTTTCGCCGCTTGGAGCAGCCCGCCCGCGCCGCCGCGCGCGTGGGTGGTCGTCTCGATTTGCAGATCGCCGCTCATGGCGATCATCGCGCCGCCTTCGGTGGTGATGGTCTCGCCCGGGGTGAGGGTGACGCGGGTGGCGGCGTTGCCGGGCCGGCACATGATTTCAGTTTTCATGCGGTGCGATCAGAGCCGGGGGTTGAGCCAGTTTTTCAGGCCGTCGAGGCTGCGGGTTTGGATGACGATCTTTCCGCGGCCGACGACGCGCGTCACGAGGCCCTCGCCGCCGAAAAAGCTGCCGAAGAGGCCACCGGCGAGCTGGACCTTGAGTTTCAACTGCGGGTCGTAGGCCACGAGGTGACTCGTATCGACGATGAACTCACCATCGACCGCGCGTTCGGCGAGCGAGCCGTAGGCGCCATACCAGACGGTGCCGGTGCCGGAGACGACGAGCTTGAAGAGGCCTTCGCCGCCGATGAGCGAGGCGAAGCCGGCCCACTTGAGGCCGAGCTGCACGCCGGGCGTCGAGGCCAGATAGGCGCCGGGCTGGAGGCAGAGACTGTTGCCGGTGAGGTCGGCGCGGCCGATGTCGCCGGGCGTCGCCTGCACGAGCGTGACGCGGCGCGGGCCGCTCGTGCGGTTGACGAATTCGTTGATGAAGAGCGATTCGTCCCCGAGGTATTTTTTGCAGAGACCGGAGAAGAAGCCGCCGTTGAAACGGACGGCGAGATCAAGGTCGGCCGACATGCTGGCCATGGAATCGGGCTCGGCGACGATGCTCTCGCCGGGCTCCAGATCCACGTGGAGGTGGGCAAATGCCGGTTGGCCTTCGAGGCGGGTGATCATGGCTGGGTGTCGGTCGGTTCGGGCGTGTGCAACGAAGCGCGGACCGTGGCTTTGAAAGCAGTGTAGTTCAAAGACAATTTCCCGGAGGCCACGGCCGGGCCGCGTGCGCGGAGTTTTTCTTCGAGGTGCGCGATGCGCTCGCGCGTCGCGGGATGGGTGCTGACGATTTGGAGGGCTTTGGCGACACTGCCGCCAACCGGGAGTTTTTCCAACTGCCGCTTTTCCTCGCGCTCCATCTTTTCGAAAAACGAAACCATGCCGGCGGGGTCGATGCCGGCGCGCACGAGGTAATCCCAGCCGACCTGATCGGCCTCGCGTTCGAAATCGCGCGTGAATTTTCGGTCGAGGAGGAACGCGCTGTTGTCGGCGAGCACGCCGAGGAGGCCGCTGGCATCGCCCACGACGGCGGAGAGCGCGAGGTAGAGACCGGCGGAGGCGATGATGTTGCGGATGCTGTGGCGGCCGGTGACGTGCGCGATCTCGTGCGCGAGCACGCCGGCGATTTCTTCGGCGCCGTCGGCGGCGAGCAAGAGACCGCTGTGCAGCACGACGTGGCCGCCCGGCATCGCAAACGCGTTGAGCGTCGGGTCCTCGATGACGTGAAACGTGAACGGATACCGCTTATCCGAAATCCCGGCGAGCAGCGGGTCGGTGATCTGCTTCAACTGCGCGTCGACCTCGGGGTTTTTGACGACCTTCTTCGTGACCATCATCTGCTCGAAAAGTTTGTCACCGGCGGAAACCTCGAACGACACCGGCACGGCAGCCGCGGCCATTTTCACGAACCACGCGCGGGACATCACCAGCGCGACGACGGCGAGCACGAGGGCGCCGGCGACCGAGAACAGGACGGCGGCGGTGGTGCGTTTTTTCGAGCGGATCTGCGCGCGTTGCGCGGCCAGCGCGGACGTGCCGAGGATCACGGGATGATCGAGAAGTGCGTGATCGGCGGTGTGCACGGTGGTCTGCGGCAGCGACGGGTGTGTGAGAAAAATGAGCCGGTCGCTCGCACCACCGAGAGCGATCTGGAGACCGGCGAGTGGCAGCACGACCTCACCGGCCTCGGATTCGAAACGCACCTCGGCGCCCGAAAGATGGATGACGCCCGAGCCGCGTCCGCCGGAAAGCGCCGGATGAAAAGCCCCGCCCTCGAAGAGACGGTCGTGCGGTGTGGAAGCAGCGGAGTTCAAGGCCGGCGAACGTAGTGGCGGCGGGCGCGGCGACCAGCGGAAAGGGGGCGGGTGGCCCGAAAGCCCGCACCAAACGCCACCCGCGCAAAGGCGAGAGTTGAAACCCGCCGCTCGTTTTGCACATTGGCCGCTATGGCACTCACACTCGATCAGATCGTGGAAGAAGCGCAGCAGTGGCCCGACGACGTGGTGGCCGACTTGGTTGACCGCCTCATGCTGGCCCGGCACGGCGGACTCGATCCCGTCATCAATGCCGCCTGGCGGGGCGAGGCCCAACGCCGCCTCGCCGAATTGGAGAACGGCACGGTGCAGGGCGTGCCGTTGGAGGAAACGCTGGCGAAGGCGCGTGCCATCCTCGGCCGGTGAATCACCTCCTCCATCCCGAGGCCGACGCCGAGTTCCTCGACGGAGTGCGCCACTATGCCGGGATCAGCCACGAACTGGGCGACCGCTTTTACGAAGAGGTCGCGGGGCTGCTGCGCGCCGCGTGTGCGCACCCGCACCGCCACCGCGTCATCGATCCACCGGTGCGTCGGGTGCTTGCCGGGGGCTTCCCCTACGCCGTGCTCTATGTGGTGAAGCCGGATTACGTCTGGGTCGTCGCTGTCATGCCGCTGAAACGCGACCCGGAATATTGGAAACATCGGCTGGCGAACTGAGTTTTCATTTAGCCGCTGTGCCCGCTCGCGCCACGGTCGTTGGTCGGCTCGGCACCTTTGACTTAGGCCGCCGTGCACCACAATGGTCTAACTGCGCCCCCTCATCCGAAAAACCAGCGCGTTGGGGTCAACGCGCTCCACCTCGGATTGATTTCCTGGTGTAGACTTGCGGTCGGATGGGCGTTGGGGCTGGGTGGCGGGCATGAAATTCACTTTGCGCGCTTGGTCTCTGCTTTTTTCGGTCGTCGTGGCCACGAATTTGTCGGCGGCGGAAACGGCCAAGCCGGCGGCGATGGCGGGGATGGCGGAGAAGGTGCAGGGGCTCGCGGCGTTGTTGAAATCGACGGGGCTCACTGAGCCGCAGTTGCTCAATGGAGTGAAGAGCGGGCTGGGCACGGCGGTGGATTTTGCGACGACCGAACTCGCGAAGCCGGGGGCGTTTCAACTCAACGGGCCGGCGTCGATGGCGAAGCTGCAGACTGCGCTCGTGAAGGCGAACCAGTCGGGCGCGCTCGACAGTTTTAAGGCGACGCTGAATCAGGCGGCGTCGAGTGTCTCGCCGCAGGCGGCGGCGGTGTTGAAGGACTCGCTCAAGACGCTCGCGGTGACGGATGTGAGCGGGCTCGCGAGCGGTGCGCCGGACTCGGCGACGAAGCTGTTGCGCGGGGTGGCGGAGCCGGTGTTGCGCACGAAGCTGATGCCGCTCGTGAAGGAATCCATCGCGGCGAACGGTTCGGCGGCGAAGATCAAGGAACTCGCGGGCAAGGCGGGTCCGTTTGCGGCGATGCTTGGCGTGCCGAACGCGGGCGATTTGGAAAATTACGTGCTCACGCAGGTGATCGACACGAGTTTCGGTTATCTCGCGAAGGGTGAGGCGGCGGTGCGCGCGAATCCGGCGGCGTTGAAGGACAAGGTCGCGGCGAAGATTTTCGGGATTGGCGCGGCGGCGAAGAAGTAAGCGGGTAGGAGGGTGGCCACGGGAGTCGAGGACGCGAAGGCGGTCGGCTCGCTGGTGCTCGCCGCTACGGGTCGGGATCGAGGTAGGTTCTCGTGCTGCGACCCAGAAATTTCGTTCGATGGTAGGGTCCGACCTCCGGGCGGGCCAGAATGATGTGGACCTCGCATCGGCCCGCCCGGAGGTCGGGCCCTACCAAACCGGCGGGCCACGTTTCTTGCGTGTCGCTGCGTTAGTCGCGGATCGTCACGTCGACTTGTTCGCCGGGGCGGAGGGGGAGGGTGGAGGGGAGGGCGAGGTGGATGCGCAGGCCGAGTTCGGGCGTGGTGCCGCGGTTGAGGAGGGCGAGGATCGTCGGTGGGACGGGCTCGAGCACGCGGCCGACTTCGAGAATTTGCGTGGCGGCGATCGTGCGCGCGGAAGTGCGCGTGCGGACTTCGACGGACATGCCGGGGCGCGGTTCGAGGGCGAGCGGTTGGCGGATGAAGCCGACGAGGCGCGCGACGCGCGTGGCGGCGACGGTGACGATGGGTTCGCCGGTGTTGACGGTTTCGCCGGCGCGGCGGTGGACGAGCGACACGATACCGTCAATCGGAGCGGTGAGCACGGTGGGGCCGAGTTGGGCCTCGGTCAGGCGGAGTTTTTCATCCTGCACGTGGAGGGCGGCGGCGAGGGTTTCGGCAGGTGGGCGCGGCGTGGAGTCGGCGCGGCGCGCAGAAAATTCGTGGGCGGCGGGCGCGAGGGTATCGACGAGGGCGGTCTGCTCGGCGAGCTGGGCGGTGAGGTTTTCGCGGCGGAGGCGGACGTTTTCGAAGTGTTCGACGGAGATGATCTGCCGATCGTGCAGCGGGGCGAAGCGGGCGAGTTCGGCTTCGGCTTGCTGGAGTTGCACGCGGAGCGAAGCGAGGGTCACGCGCTCGCGCATCCAATCGAGCTGGAGACGGCTGGCATCGAGGGCGAAGCGTTGGGCGGGGAGCACGGGTTCAAGGTTGGCGCGCAGGAGCGCGATCTCGGCGCGGAGGACCGCGAGGGAGGCGGCGACGATTTTCGGGTCGGTGAGCTGGAGGTGCGCGATGGGCTGGCCAGCGGTGACGGGTTGGAGGAGCGTGACGTCGAGCGAGAGGAGCGTGCCGGCATGGGCCGAGCGGACCTCGGTGGCGACGGACTCGGCTTCGGCGACGAGCGTCGGTGACGTGGAGCGGTTCCAGAGCAGGACGACGCCGAGCGTGCCGAGGGCGAAGACGACGAAGGGAAATTTTTCCGTGAAGAACGCGACCAAGCGGCGGCGCGGGGGCGTCGGGATGCGGGGGAGGGCGTTCATGCTTCGGACTCGGCA
Organism: Opitutus sp. GAS368; assembly: GCA_943372705.1. GTDB lineage: Bacteria > Verrucomicrobiota > Verrucomicrobiia > Opitutales > Opitutaceae > GAS368. The sequence continues at coordinate 44,860 of CALRZR010000026.1, forward strand.
TCGGCGCGGACGCCGTGGATATCGACGGCACCCGGGAGCGCGCCGAGCTCGGCGAGAAGTTCGTCGGCGCGGTCGGGATCGCGGAGTAGGAGATGATAGGAGAGTTCAGCGGCGCTGCCGTCGGCGGCGAGGCGTTGTTGGGCGCAGCGGGTTTTGCGGGCGTGACGTTCGAGGAGTTGGCGGAGCGACGGCAGCTCGGCAGCGGGACGCGCCCAGTGGAGGTTGAGAATAAAATCGTAGTGGTGGCGGCGGCCGAAGGCGGTGAGCCACGCGTAGAGCATGATGGCGACGAGCATGCCGCCGCCGAGAATGGCGGTGGTGAATTTCTGCGTGCCGCAGGCCATGCCGACGACGATGCCGG
>CALRZR010000027.1:0-45169 GCA_943372705.1 Opitutus sp. GAS368
GAGATGGCAGACGCGCATCATGATGCAGCCGGTGGCGACGAGCGGAGCGGTCGCGAAACCGAACTCCTCGGCGCCGAGGAGAGCGGCCATGATGACATCGCGGCCGGTCTTGAGCTGGCCATCCGTCTCGACGGCGATGCGCGAGCGGAGGTTGTTCAACACGAGGGTCTGGTGCGTTTCGGCGAGACCGAGTTCCCACGGGAGACCGGCGTGCGTGATGGAGGTCTGCGGCGAAGCGCCGGTGCCACCGTCGTATCCGGAAATCAAGACAACGTCCGCGTGCGCCTTGGCGACGCCGGCGGCGATGGTGCCGACGCCGACTTCGGAGACGAGCTTCACACTGACGCGAGCGTGGCGGTTGGAGTTCTTGAGGTCGTGGATGAGCTCCGCGAGATCTTCGATGGAGTAGATGTCGTGGTGCGGCGGGGGCGAGATGAGGCCGACGCCGGCGGTGGTGCCGCGGGTCTTGGCAACCCACGGATAAACCTTCGTGCCGGGGAGCTGGCCGCCTTCGCCGGGCTTCGCGCCCTGCGCCATCTTGATCTGGATTTCGCGGGCGTTGGTGAGGTATTCGCTCGTGACGCCAAAGCGGCCGGAGGCGACCTGCTTAATGGCGGAGTTCTTCGAGTCGCCATTGGCCATCGGCACAAAGCGCGCAGGATCTTCGCCGCCTTCGCCGGTGTTGGATTTGCCGCCGATGCGGTTCATCGCGATGGCGAGCGTCTCGTGGGCTTCGCTGGAGATGGAGCCGTAGGACATGGCGCCCGTCTTGAAGCGCTTCATGATCGCCTCGATGGACTCGACTTCCTCGATCGGAATCGGGGTGGAGCCGCCCTTGAACTCGAGTAGGCTGCGGAGCGTGCAGTGCTTGGCGCCCTGATCGTTGACGATCTTCGAATAGTCTTTGAAAGCGGCGTAGCTCGAGGTGCGCACAGCCTTTTGCAGGCGGTGGATGGACTCGGGCGTGAAGAGGTGGGCTTCGCCGTCGTTGCGCCACTGGTATTGGCCGCCGGAGGGCAGCACGGCGGCGTTGGCAGTGCGGTCCGGATACGCGGCGCGATGGCGGGCGAGGACTTCCTGCGCGACGACATCGAGGCCGATGCCGCCGACGCGTGAGGGCGTCCAGGTGAAGTAATGATCGACGACGGATTGGTTGAGACCGAGGGCTTCGAAGACTTGTGCGCCGCGGTAAGACTGGATCGCGGAGATGCCCATCTTGGACATGACTTTGACGACGCCCTTGGAGGCGGCCTTCACGAGGTTCAAGCAGGCCTTCTTGTGGTCGATGCCGGTGAGCAACTCGGCCTTGATCATGCCGTCGATCGTCTCGAAGGCGACGTAGGGATTGATCGCGGACGCGCCGTAACCGATGAGCAGCGAGAAGTGGTGCACTTCGCGCGCGTCGCCGGTCTCGATCACGAGCGAGACGCGCGTGCGGAGGCCTTCACGGATGAGATAGTGATGCAGGCCGGCCACGGCGAGGAGCGCCGGGATGGGGGCGAATTCCTTCGTCACACCGCGGTCGGAGAGGATGAGGACGTTGGCCTCGTCTTCTTCGATTTGGCGGCGGGCCATCATGCAGAGTTCTTCCATCGACTTCGCGAGGCCCTTCTCACCGCGAGCGACGCGGAAGAGGATCGGGAGCACGGCGGTCTTTAGGCCGGGCAAATCGGTGCGACGGATCTTGGCGAACTCCTCGTTGGTGAGGATCGGATACTTCAACTCCACGCGGCGACAGGCGGTCGGCTGCGGGTTGAGGAGATTGCCTTCGGAACCGAGACGGGTTTCGGCGGAGGTGATGATTTCTTCGCGGATACAGTCGATCGGCGGGTTGGTGACCTGCGCGAAGAGCTGCTTGAAGTAATCGTAGAGGAGGCGCGGTTTGTTGGAGAGCACCGCGAGCGCGGCGTCGTTGCCCATGGAGCCGGTGGCTTCCACGCCATCCTTGGCCATCGGGGTGAGGATGATGCGCTCGTCTTCGTTGGTGTAACCGAAGGCGATCTGCCGCTGGAGAAGCGTGGCGTGGTCGGGCTGCTCGACCTTGGGCGCGTCGGGGAGGTCGCTGAGGTGCACGAGGTGCTCGTTGAGCCACTGGCGATACGGACGCGCCGTGCAGATTTCCTTTTTGATCTCTTCGTCCGAGATGATGCGGCCCTGGGCGGTGTCCACGAGGAACATCTTGCCCGGTTGGACGCGGCCCTTTTCGGCGATTTCCTCGGCGGGAATCGGCAGCACGCCAGCCTCGGACGCGACGACCACGAAACCGTCTTTGGTGACGTAGTAACGCGAGGGGCGCAGGCCGTTGCGGTCGAGCACGCCGCCGATCTGGATGCCGTCGGTGAACGCGATGGCGGCGGGACCGTCCCACGGCTCCATCAGGCAGGAGTGGTATTGGTAAAACGCGCGGCGGTCATCGTCCATGGTCTCATGGTTAGACCAGGGCTCGGGAATCATCATCATCACCGCGTGCGCCAAGGGGCGGCCGGCGAGGACGAGAAGCTCGAGGGTGTTGTCGAACATCGACGAGTCGGAGCCGTTCGGATTGATGATCGGGAGGATCTTCTTGATGTCATCGCCGAAGGCCGGGCTCTCGAAGAGCGCCTGACGGGCGTGCATCCAGTTGATGTTACCGCGGAGCGTGTTGATTTCGCCGTTGTGCGCGATGTAGCGGTAAGGATGCGCGCGCTCCCAGCTGGGGAACGTGTTCGTCGAGAAACGCGAGTGGACGATGGCGAGGGCCGACTCCATCGCGGGATGCGCGAGGTCGGGGAAATATTGGCCGACCTGCTCGGTGAGCAGCATGCCTTTGTAGACGAGCGTCTTCATCGAGAGGCTCGCGACATACCACGTCTCGGCGCCGGCGATGGTGGAGGTGCGGATGTCGTTGTAGGCGCGCTTGCGGATCACGTAGAGCTTCCGCTCGAAATCGAGGTCGTTGGTGATGTCCGGACCGCGCCCGATGAAGACCTGGCGCATGAACGGCTCGCAGGAGATGGCGGTGTTGCCGAGGGTCTTGTTGTCGGTCGGCACGGTGCGCCAGCCGAGGAAGATTTGGCCTTCGGACTGCACGACCTGCTCGAAGACTTCTTCGACCTTGCGGCGGACGGTGCGGTTGCGCGGGAGATAGACGAGACCGGCGCCGTATTGGCCGGCTTCCGGGAGGGTGATGCGCGCGGTCTTGGCGACTTCGGCGAAAAACTTGTGCGGCATCTGCATGAGGATGCCGGCGCCGTCGCCGGTATTGGGTTCGCTGCCGGCGGCGCCACGGTGGTCGAGGTTGGTGAGAACCTGGAGGGCATCGGCGACGATCTTGTGCGATTTCCGGCCCTTCATATCGACGACGAAGCCGACGCCGCAGGCATCGTGCTCGAACGCGGGATCGTAGAGGCCCTGTTTGCCCGGGGCGCGCGTCGCGGGAGCTTGGGAGGCGTCGAGGGAGGCAGGGGTGGTGGTGGTGTCGTTATTCACGGGCTTGGAAAAAGGGGGAAGGTGGCGGTGGTGTTGGCGTGGTAGCGGGCCTTGTGCCGAATGCGCATAAAAAAGGCCGTCTCGTCCTGTGCGAGAGCGGCCCGGTGTGCGTTATGTGCGGTGAGCTCTCAGCGTGGTTCAAAAGAAACGGATCGTTTTAGTGGCCATTTTGGCGTGTTCCTCATCGGAGCAGCCCGCATTGGTGGGCACGCCGACCGAGGCGTCGGTGGGTTTCACGAGGTCGTTGCTGAGCAGGTAATTTTCGACTTCCTCGCCGGAGACATCGGCGAGCATCACGCCGTCGATTTCGACGCAGGGCGAGAGGGGCTGGCCGGATTTTTGCACCATTTCCGCGTAATTCGCGCGGTTGTTGATGATATCGATGTCCTCAAACGGGAGGTTGTGCTTGCGCATGATGGCGCGGACACCGTTGGACCACCCACAGGAGGGCTTGAGATAGGCTTTGATCTTCATTCGGTGAACGTGGATGGGGACAGAAGTGGCGCAAGGTAAGGGGCGCGTTTTCCGGCAATCAAGCACGCGTTTCGGAAATTTTTGCGGTTTCTTGTCATAGAGCTGTTCGCACGAGCCGCGGCACACAGGAAAAAAGTTTCCGCTAGCCGCATCCCGCACGCTCGCGTATCACGCGCAGGATGAAAGTCCTCGTGACCGGCGCCGCCGGGTTCATCGGTTACCATGTCGCGCGCCGCCTCGCCGAGAGCAAACGCTGCGAAGTGCTCGGCGTGGATGTGATCGGCGACTACTACGATCCTGCTCTGAAGCGCGCACGGCTCGACCAACTCGCGGCGAACACGACGTCGGAGGAGTTTCGTTTTGTGCAGGCGGATTTTGCCGACGCGGAGAAATTCTCGGCGCTCGTGGCGCATTTCAAACCGGCCTACGTCGTCCACCTCGGGGCGCAGCCGGGGGTGCGCTACAGCATCGAGAAGCCCGCGGCCTACACGCACAGCAACCTCGACGGGTTTGCGAGCGTGCTGGAAGCTTGCCGCCGCACGCCGCCGAAGCACCTCGTGTTTGCCTCCAGCAGCAGCGTTTACGGCGCGGGGGCCAAGGCACCGTTTCGCGAGGACGACAACACCGACCAGCCCGTTTCGTTCTACGGCGCGACGAAGAAGGCCAACGAGGTCATCGCGCACAGCTACGCGCACGTGCACGGCCTAAACATCACCGGCCTCCGCTTTTTCACGGTTTACGGCCCGTGGGGGCGGCCGGACATGGCGCCGACGCTCTTCGCGCGCGCGATCTGCGAGGGGAGGCCGCTGAAACTCTTCAACCAAGGGAAAAACCTCCGCGACTTCACTTACATCGACGACATCGTGGACGGCGTCGTGAAGGTGTTGCTCTATCCGCCGGCCGAGCGCCCCACCCCGCCGGTCCGCACGTTCAACCTCGGGCACCATCGGCCGGTGGAAACGCTGCTCTTTGTGAAGATGCTCGAACAACTGCTCGGCAAAACTGCCGAGATCGAGCTGCTCCCGCCGCAGACCGGCGACATGTTTGAGACCTGTGCCGACCTCACGCGCATCCAGGCGGCGATCGGTTTCGCGCCGAAAGTCCCGCTCGAGGACGGGCTGCGAAACTTCGTCGAGTGGTTCCGCAGCTACTATCAACTCTGAGCCTTCCGATATCGAAGCCGCCCACGTGCGTGCGGCCCGCCTCGGCAATGCGGCCGCGACCCGTTTCCCCAGCCGATTTCTGCATGAAAACCATCCTGCTCCTCACCGCTTCGAACATTTTCATGACCTTTGCCTGGTATGGGCACCTGAAATTCAAATTCCTCGAGGGCAAATCCCTGCTCACGGTGATCCTCGTTTCGTGGGGCATCGCGTTTTTTGAGTATTGCCTGATGGTGCCGGCCAATCGCGGCGGCTACCTCAGCGGCGAGTTCAGCGGCTATCAGCTCAAGATCATCCAGGAGTGCATCACACTCGCGGTGTTCGTGGTCTTCGCGTGGCTCGTGCTGAAAGAAAAACTCCAGTGGAACTATGCGGTGAGCTTCGGCCTGATCGTGCTGGCCGTGTGGTTTGCGACGGCGTTCAAGCCCGACGCGGCGGCGGCCGGTCACTGAACCGACTAACGATTCTCTCCCCACATTATGAGCACCTCTCGCCTACTGCGCCGTTGCCGGAATAATTTAGTCCTACCGGCCATCGCGTTCGTCGTGGTTGCGGCGATCGGAGCGGCCGATCAGCCGCAGTGGGGGCAGCGGTGGACGCGGAGTTTGGTTTCGGAGGAGCGCGGGTTGCCCGATTCGTTTGATCCGGCTGCGGGGAAAAATATCCGCTGGACCGCGAAGATTGGCACCGAGACGCATTCGACGCCGATCGTCGCCGGCGGGCGCGTCTACATCGGCACCAACAACGGGGAGCCGCGTGATCCGAAACACCAGGGCGACCGCGGCGTGTTAATGTGTTTCGACGAGAAGGACGGGCGCCTCCTCTGGCAACTCGTGGTGCCCAAGCGCGAGGAGGATAAATACCACGATTGGCCCAAGAGCGGCATCTCGTCGCCTGTCACGGTTGAGGGCGACCGCGTTTATGTTGTGAGCAGCCGCGGCGAGGTGATGTGCCTCGATGCCCACGGCCTCGCCAACGGCAACGACGGCCCGTTTCGCGACGAGCGCGCGCACTACACGCCGCGCGGAGAAAATGCGCCCGCCGCGCCGCTGCCCGAGCCGGGTCCGCTCGATGCGGATATTCTCTGGAGCTTCGATCTCACCAAGGAGGCCGGCATCTGGTCGCACGACGGCGCGCACAGCTCGATTCTCATCCACGGCAACCACCTCTACCTCAACACCGGCACGGGCGTGGACAACACGCACCGGAAAATCCGCACGCCGGATGCGCCGAGTCTCGTCGTCCTCGACAAACGCACGGGCCGCTACCTCGCGCGCGACGACGAGCACATCGCACCGAATATTTTTCACTGCACGTGGTCCTCGCCGTCGTTGGCCCAGGTCAACGGGAGGCCGCTCGTGTTCTTCGCCGGCGGCAACGGCGTGGTCTACGCGTTCGAGCCCATCGCCGAATCTAGCGCGGCCGTCGGCGGCAAAACACCCGTCGCTCATTTGAAGAAAGTGTGGGAGTTCGATTTCGATCCGGCGGGCCCGAAGACGGAGGTGCATCGCTTCACGACCAATCGCGCCGAGGGTCCAAGCAATATTTACGGCATGCCGATGTTTCACGACGGTCGGCTCTACGTCGCGGGCGGCGGCGATCTGTTTTGGGGCAAACGCGAGGCGTGGCTGAAGTGTATCGATGCCACCAAGACCGGCGACATCACGCGCGACGGCCAGATCTGGAGCTACGCGTTGCAGAAACACGTCTTCGGCACGCCGGTGCTCCACGAGGGCCTGATTTATCTCGCGGATTGCGGGCGACGGTTTCACTGCGTGGACGCGTCGACCGGCCAGGCGGTGTGGACCCACGAGATCAACGGCGAGGTCTGGGCCTCGCCACTCGTGGCCGACGGCAAAGTCTATCTCGGCACGCGCAGCGGCGCCTACTACGTTTTTGCGACCGGCCGGGAAAAACGCCTGTTGAGCGAAATGAAACTTCCCCGTGGAATCAGCGCCACGACAACGGCGGCGAACGGGACTCTCTATATCGCGACGATGACGGATCTCTACGCCGTGAAGAAAGAGGCGATGGCGCCGTGATGCCTGTCGTTATGCGTTCTTCTGATTGAGCGGAGAGGGTTCTCTGTCCTTTTCGAGCCGAGCATATTTCGCTTCATTCCACTGCGAAACTATCCACCCCATGAAAACCCCCGTGCCGTTCTCCCGTCGTTCGTTTCTTCAAACCTCCGCCGCCGGTCTCGGCGCGCTCGCCCTGCCGCAAATCCTTACTTCGCGCGTTTACGGTGCGGCGAATCGCAAACTCAACGTCGCCGTCATCGGTTGTGGGAATCGCAGCCGCCAGCTCATCCCGTCGATTCTGCAGGAGGGCGACAATATCGTCGCGCTCTGCGATGTGCATCGCAGCCAGATCGACTTGCGGCGCAGCGGTGATGTCGGCGGGAAAAAGGGCTCCAAATCGGCCGATGTCGTGGCCGGACTGGCGCGGGCGAATATCTACGAGGACTACCGCAAGCTCCTCGAAAAAGAAAAGACGCTCGACGCCGTGATCGTTTCCGCCGGCCAAAACTGGCACCTCGCGATGACGAAGCTTGCGATGCAAAACGGCAAACACGTGTTTTGCGAAAAGCCCCTCGCCCACAGCGCAGGCGAGGCGCGGCAGATCGCGATGATGATGCCCGGCTGCAAAGTCGTCACCCAGATCGGCACGCAAGGCGGCTCGACCGACACCTTCCGCCGCAGCATGGAAATCATCCAAGCCGGCGTGCTCGGCGAAATTCGCGAAGTGCATTGCTGGATGAACCGGTTTTTCCCGACCAGTGAAATGGTGGCGGCGCAGGCGGATGCGATTCCCGCCGGACTGAACTGGGATTTCTGGTGCGGGCCGTCGCGGATGTTGCCCTTCAAAGAGCACTATCTCGGCGGCTGTTTGCAATGGGGCCGCTGGTTTGAATTTGGCGACGGCCACCTCGCCGACATGGGCGCGCACGCGCACAACCTCCCGCTCCGCGCGCTCAAGCTCGGTCCGCCCATCCGCATCGAGTCGTTCTGCGGCGAGCCGGTGAAGGACAGTTATCCATCCGCGACGCGCTTCCGCTGGGACTTTGCCGCGCGGGAAAATTTCCCGGCGGTCAGCGTGTGGTGGCACGACGGCGCCGAGGCCGCGCCGCCCCCGGAACTGACCAAAGATCTGCTCGCGACCTACGGGAAACTGCCGACGAACGGTGTGCTGTTTGTCGGTTCGAAAGGTATCCTGCGTTCGGATGCGTGGGGTGTCGGCGGCGTGATGCGTCTCAAAGACGACGCGAATCCCAAGTGCCGCGGCGTGATGGAGCACGAAGCCGCGAAATCGGTGGCAACCGTTTACCCGCGGATGGGCGGCGCCCACATGAAGGAATTTCTCGATGCGTGCCGCGGCGGTCCGAAGACGTTTCAGGATTTCAACTACGCCGCCCGCGCCGCCGAATTCGGTATGACGGGCATCGTGGCGCTGCGGGCCGGCCAGCCGATCGATTGGGACAGTGCGAACCTGAAAGCCCGCGGCTGCCCCGAGGCCGACCGATTTATCCATCTGCCCGAGCGCAAAAAGTGGCTCGTTTAGCGGCGAGGCGGGCGGTTGGAAAAAGCGCGGGCGCGGGCGGTCCGCGCTCCGCTTATTTCTTCTTTTTCTGAGTTGGCGCCGGCTTTGGATCGAGGTTCGCCGCGATGTCGGCGTCGCTGACCGTCGATTGCACGCCGTCCTTCGGCACGTCGACTTTCGCGAGCCATAGAATGGCGTTGAGGACGAGTTTGCGCTGGTCCGGTTTGGCCTGCCAGGTCGCGTGAAAATGTCCGCCGGTAAAGCCGAAGCCGCGGCTGCCGTTGGCGTTTTCTGCAACCCACATGACATGCTGCGGAACACGTTGGGCGACTTGCTCGCGCACGGCGGGGTTTCCCGAGTGGGCGCCGTCGGGCCGGCTCATGGTGTCGGCCGGCGGCACGTCGGAAAGGATGGGCGTGATGCCCTGCATGCCGGGGCGAAAGCGCATGTTGAAATACCACTCGTCGCGCGTAGTGAACGGCTGCACGCCCCGCGTAACGGCGTGCACGGGCAGTTTTTGAAAATTTCCGTCCCAGTGCGGATTCACGGACCAGTTGATCTCGAAGGCGCCGCCGATCCAGTTGAGCCACTCAGCCTGCCCTTTTTCCTTGGTTGGTTCGACGGCGTAGTGGATGGCGCCGAAGCCCGCGCCGCGTCGCACCTGGCGGTCGATCACCGCGAGGCGCTCGCCGATCAACGCGGGATGTTTCACGCCGCCGTCGCTGTAGATCACGATGGCATCGGCGTCGTCGAGCGCAGCGTCGTCATCGACGGTTTGACCGGCGACGGATTTCGTCGGCCAACCACCGTCGTAGACGACGACTTTGACGCCCGGGAACCCCGCGAGACATTTTTGAAATAACAGGCAACCGGCCCGATGCTCGTGGGCGCCGGGCGGATGGCTCGGTTTGCCCGCGATGAGCACGATCTTCTTGTCGGCGGCAAATGCGCCGAGCGGCAGAACAGCGGCCGCGATGAGAGTGAGGACGGAGAGCAGTTTCATCGCGGCCGTGGTGTTTTTGGGTGCTGCGTTGCGCGGATTATTTCAGCGCTTTGCGGAGGAACTTCAGACCGTCGACCGCGATATTGTCGCGCTTCGGCTCGATCTTGCGCCAGATGGCGGCGGCGCGGGCGATCACCTTTACGTCGGTGGTGAACGACTCGATGACGACGTCACCCTGATAGCCGATGGCCTTGAGCGCCTTCACGATCTCCGGCCAGGCGATGTGGTCGCCGCCGGGGGTGCCGCGGTCGCTGCCGCAGGCGTGGAAGTGGCCGAGGAGTTTGCCGGCTTTGCGGATCGAGGCGGCCTGGTTCTTTTCCTCGATGTTCATGTGGAACGTGTCGAGGTGCAGCATCACGGCCTTGGAACCGACGGCTTTGATGAGCTTGAGGCCCTGATCGCAGGTATTGAGGAAGTCAGTCTCGAAACGGTTGAGCGGCTCGATGCAGATGGTGATGCCCTTGGCCTCGGCATGCTTGGCGAGGACCTTCAGGTTCTTCACGACGAGCGCCCACTCGATTTTTTGCTGAGCGGGTTCGACGGCGTCAGCCTTGCCGACCACGGAGTAGACCGGACCGATCACGCGCGGGCAGCCCAGCGCGGCAGCTTGGTCGATCAGGGTGAGGCAGTAATCCATGCCGGCTTTCTGGTCGGCGTCGGAACCGCGCAGGTCACGGCCCGGGCCCATGCATGCACAGATGCTGCCAATGGCGATGCCGGCCTTCTCGGCGGCGGCGCGGACTTTGGCAGGATCGATGTGGCTCGGGTCTTCGACGGGAATTTCAACGGTGTCGAAGCCCCACTTTTTGAATTTGGCGAAGAGCTTGGTGCTCTCGGTCGTAAACGGTGACGCGTAGAGGAAGGAATTAAGGCCGATTCTCATGGGATGATTTACAGGGGTGAAGGGAAACAAAACAGACGCTTTGAAACCAACGTCCGCGCCCGCAGGCTCAAGCCTCAAACAACGCGGCGGCGCGAATGTGTCGCGGGAATTCGCCATTTCGGCGGGCGCACTTTTCCTCCATCCCGAGCTTGCCTCCCGGGGCAACGGTGGTTGACGTGTTCATCTATACACTCCCCCGTGTCCCTCATTTTCCTTCAACCCAACGTCCTCAACGCTTAACTCACGCTCCTCATGTCCAAAGCCGCTCCCGCCAAAACCGCTCCCACCGCCGCTGTCGCCACTGCGACCGTCGCGCGCGACAAAAACATCGAACTCGCCGTCTCCTCCATCACGAAGCAGTTCGGCGAGGGCTCGATCATGCGCCTCGGCAGCAACCAAAAGATGAAGGTCGAGACGCTCTCGACCGGTTCGCTCGCTATCGACCTCGCCCTCGGCGTCGGTGGTTTGCCGAAGGGCCGCATCATCGAAATCTACGGCCCGGAATCCTCCGGTAAGACGACGTTCTGTCTCAGCGTGATCGCCGAAGCGCAAAAAAAGGGCGGCCTCGCCGCCTTCATCGACGTCGAGCACGCGCTCGATCCGAAATACGCCAAAGTCGTCGGCGTGAAGCTCGACGATCTCCTTGTTTCCCAGCCCGACTCCGGCGAAGACGCGCTCAATATCATGGAGACGCTCATCCGCTCCAATTCGATCGACGTCATCGTCCTCGACTCCGTTGCCGCCCTCATCACCAAGGCCGAACTCGACGGCCAGATGGGCGATATGACGATGGGCAGCCAAGCCCGCCTCATGTCCCAGGCGATGCGCCGTCTGACGGCCGTCGTCAGCAAGACGAACTGCGTGTGTATCTTCACCAACCAGATTCGCGAAAAGATCGGCGTGATGTTCGGCAGCCCCGAAACGACTTCCGGCGGTCGCGCCCTGAAATTCTTCGCCTCCGTCCGCATCGACATTCGCCGCAAGGACCAGATCAAAACGCCCGAGGGCAAAGTCATCGGCAACCGCACGAAGATCAAAGTCGTGAAGAACAAGATCGCGCCCCCGTTCACCGAGGTGGAATTCGATATCATGTATGACGAAGGCATCTCGTCGACGGGCTCGCTCATCGATCTCGGCATCGAGCACAAGATTCTCGAAAAGAAGGGCGCATGGATCGCCTACGAAGGCGCGCTCGTCGGCCAAGGCCGCGACGCCGCGAAAGCCGCGCTCAAAGAAAAACCGGAACTCGCCGAGAAAATCGCAAAGGCGATTCAGGACAAAGCGATCGTCAAACCCGGCGAACCGGTGGCCGAGAGCGCCTGATTTTAGGCGCGAGGCCATCGCCAGTTTCGATATTACAAAACGCCCCGGCAAATCCGCCGGGGCGTTTTGGTTTCTTGGAAACGACGAACCGTAAGAACTTTGGCTCCGGCCGTTCGTCGCGACCGGCGTTTTGTGTTTTGCACGTTGCCCGGCGCGCCGCGACCCAGTTTCCTCCACGCCTCTTCCTTATGTCGGTTGCCACCTCCCCTCCCCTCGCCTCTCCTCCCGTCGCCGGCACGGGTGGTGAGCCGGTGTTTCGGGTGCGCGATCTTGCCCGGGTTTACGGTGAGGGGACGGCCGCGGTGACGGCTTTGCGCGGCGTGGATTTCGATTTTTTCCGCGGCGAACTCATCGTGCTGCTCGGCGCGTCCGGCAGCGGAAAATCCACTCTGCTCAACCAGCTCGGCGGTCTCGATTCACCGTCGAGCGGCACTTTGCTCTACCGCGGGTGGAACCTCGGCGCCGCGGACGAGGCGGGTCTAACCCAGTTTCGCCGCGACGCGGTCGGTTTTGTTTTTCAGGCCTACAATCTCATTCCCAGTCTCACTGCGCGCGAAAATGTCGCGCTGATCACCGAAATTTGCCGGGATCCGATGAGACCCGAAGAAGCGCTCGAACTCGTGGGGCTCGCCCCGCGCATGGACCACTTCCCCGCACAGCTCTCCGGTGGTGAGCAACAACGTGTGGCCATCGCGCGGGCGATCGCGAAGCGCCCCGAAGTGCTGCTCTGCGACGAGCCGACCGGCGCGCTCGACGTGCACACTGGCATCACTGTGCTCGAAGCCATCGAACGCATCAACCGCGACCTCGGCACGCTCGCGGTGATCATCACACACAACGCGATTCTCGCCGATATGGCGGACCGTGTGTTCACGTTGTCCGACGGCCGGATCATCAGCGCCCGCACCAATGCCCGTCGCGGCACTGTGCGCGAGCTTGCGTGGTGAAGGCGTCCCGGCCCTGCCCGCGATGAGCCTGCTCGACCGCAAACTCCTCCGCGATCTCCGCGCGCTGAAGTCACAGGCGCTCGCTGTCGCCCTCGTCATGGCCTGCGGACTGGCGATGATGATCATGACGCGGTCGTTGATCCTCTCGCTCGATTCGACGCGCGACGCCTACTACAGCGAAAACCGGTTCGCCCAAGTATTCGCGCGGTTGAAACGCGCCCCGAACGCCGTGCGCGAGCAGCTCGCCGCGATTCCCGGCGTCGCCGCCGTGCAGACCGGTATCGCGATTCAGGTTACGCTCGATGTGCCCGGTCTGCCCGAGCCGGCGGTTGGCCTGATCAACTCGCTTCCAGAGCGCGGTGAGCCCGTGCTAAACCTTCCCTATGTGCGTGCGGGTCGCCTGCCGCTTGGGCGCACGACGCGGGGTGAACTGGCTGTGGGCGAAGCGTTCGCGGACGCCCACGGGCTCAAGCCGGGCGGCACGATCTCGGCGATTCTCAACGGCACGAAGCAGACGTTTCGCCTCTCGGGCATCATGCTCTCCCCGGAATTTGTATTTGAGGCTCCACCCGGAGCCGCGCTGCCGGACAACAAAACCTATGGCGTCTTTTGGATGCCCTACAAAGAACTCGCCACGGCATTTCAGCTCTATGGCGCCTTTAACAACGTCGCGATTTCCCTCGCGCCGGGAGCTTCCGAGGGCGAAGTGATCGCCGCGGTCAATCGCGTGCTCGCGCCCTATGGAGCCCGGGGCGCGTATGGTCGGGTGAATCATCCCTCGCATCGGCGTGTCGACGACGAGATCCGCGTTTTGCAGGGACTCTCGGTGGCATTTCCGTTGGTGTTTTTGAGTGTCGCGGCGTTCATGACGAATTCGGTGATGAGCCGGCAGATTGCTCTACAGCGGGAGCAGATCGCGATGCTCAAGGCGTGCGGCTTCAGCAACCGGCAGGTGGGCGCTCACTATTTCAAATTCTCGCTCGCCATCGTGGTCGTTGGAACGGGCTTTGGTGCCGTGGGGGGCATTGCGCTCGGGCATCGGCTCGTCGAGATGTATCATTTGTTTTTCCGGTTTCCCCAGCTGGATTTTGTGCTGGATGCGCGGGTGCTCGTTGCGGCGAGCATCGTGAGTGCGCTCGCGGCTTTCGCCGGTGTGGCCGGGGCGGTGAGACGCGCTGTGCGCCTGCCGCCGGCCGAAGCGATGAGACCGGAAGCGCCGGCGAGTTTTCGTCCCGCGCTCGTCGAGCGTCTTGGTGGTGCGCGTTGGTTCAGCGCTTCGTTTCGCATGGCGTTGCGCAACATCGAACGTCGCCCGATTCGCAGCGCCCTCACCTGTCTGGCGCTCGCGCTCGCCACGGGAATTCTCATCGTGCCGAACTCGTTTCGCGACGGCATCGCCTACGTGATCGATTTCCAGTGGGACATCGTGCAGCGCCAAACCGTGACGCTCTCACTCGTCGAGCCCGGGCCGGCGCGCGCGATTGCGGATTTTCGCCACCTGCCTGGCGTGGAGTTGGCCGAGCCATTTCGATTTGTGCCGGTTGAGCTGCGCTTTGGCCCGGTATCTCGACGCATGACGTTGCAGGGGCTCCCAGAGCGGGGCACGCTGAGCCGCGTGATCGATGCGGAACCGCGGCAATTCGTCCTGCCGGCACGCGGAATCGTCATCTCCGCGAAGTTGGCGGAAATTCTTCGGGTGCGACCAGGCGACGAAATCATGGCCAAAGTTCTGGAGGGCCGGGAGCGCGAACTGGCGATTCCCGTAATCGGATTGGCGGAGGATTTTGCCGGCACGGCCGCCTACATGGAGTTGCGTGCGCTCAACCGCTTGCTGTTGGAAGGCGATCGTATCAGCGGAGCACATATCGTCGTCCGATCCGACCGTTGGGGCGATTTTCTCGAGGCGGTGAAGAACACGCCGCGGATCGCGGGGTGCACGATCAAGAATTCGATCCGCGACGGTTTCCGTAAAACGACCGGCGAGAGCATCGGGCTTTTGCAAAAGATGTATATGATGTTCGCGACGATCGTGGCGTTTGGAATCATCTATAACAGCGCGCGCATTTCGTTGTCTGAGCGTGCCCGGGAACTCGCGACATTGCGCGTGCTCGGTTTTACCCGGGGCGAAGTGGGCGCTGTGTTGGTGGGGGAATTGGTTTTGCTGACGGTTGTGGCGCTGCCGATCGGGTTGATCATCGGTTCGGGTTTTGCGCGGGGAATTTTGTCGTCGGTCAATACGGAGACCGTGCGGTTGCCGCTGGTGCTCACGGCGTCAAACTACGCGTTTGCGGTATTGGTCGTGGCTTCGGCTTCGGCGTTGTCGGCTCTCTTTGCGGCGCGCAAACTTGCCGAGATCAATCTGGTGAGTGCGCTGAAGGCACTCGATTGAGATTCTCCCTTTCCATGAATGCAGCTCCCCTCCCCTCCTCTGCCGCGAAAAAACCCGGCGCTCCCGCGTGGCGACGTCGCTTGCCGTGGATCGGCCTCGTTTTGTTAGTGGGGCTGATTGTAGTGGGTCTTTGGCCCCGGGCGGTCCCGGTCGAGGCGGGGACGATCACGCGGGGGCCGCTTGTGGTGACGATTGACGAGGAGGGTATGACGCGTGTGAAGAACCGCTACGTGATTTCGGCGCCGGTCGCGGGGCAATTACGAAGAATCGATTGGAAGGCCGGCGCGGTGGTAGAAGCGGGGAAAACGGTAGTCGCGGTTTTGGAGACCAGCGGAGCGGATTTTCTGGATGCGAGGAGCCAAGCGCAGGCCGAAGCGCGGATGCGTGCGGCGGAAGCGGCGCGCGATGCCGCGCGGGCTCAAAAGGATCGGGCGATGGCTGCGGCGAAAATGTTTGGCGCTGACTTGGTCCGGCTGAAACAGCTTTTTGCGCAGAAAGTGTTGTCGGCACAGGAATTTGACGCGGCCCAAATGCGGGCGAGCACGACCCAGCAGGAAGAGCGAGCGGCGGAGTTTGCCCTGAAGGTGGCGGAGTTTGAGTTGCAACAGGCTCAGGCAATTTTGTCTCGGGGAGCGAGTGGCGGCGTGGTCGGTTCGGAGCCGTTGGTCATCACGTCCCCGGTGAGTGGACGGATCCTTCGCGTGATGCAGGAGAGTGCACGGGTGGTTCCGGGCGGTCTGCCGCTCGTGGAGGTGGGCGATCCCACGGATCTCGAAGTCAGAATAGAGGTGCTTTCGCGCGATGGTGTCGCGATCAGGCCCGGTGCACGGGTGATGTTGGAACAGTGGGGCGGTGCTGAACCGTTGGCTGCGAGAGTTCGGCATGTCGAACCTTCCGCGTTTACCAAAATTTCAGCGCTAGGTGTTGAAGAACAACGGGTTTACGTGATCGCTGATTTTACAGACCCGCTCGAGAAGCGCCCAACACTCGGCGACAATTTTCGTGTGGAGGCGCGCATTGTGGTTTGGGAAAATGGTGCTGCTTTACGGGCTCCGGCGGGTGCGTTGTTTCAACGCGGCGGCGTATGGCAGGTCTTTGTAATTGAAGCGGGTCGATCCAAGCTGCGTCCGGCAAAGATTGGACGAGGCAACGGAGTGGAAACCGAGGTGATCGACGGTGTGGGCGAAGGTGCGCAGGTGGTGGTCTATCCCGGAGACAAAGTTGTCGATGGCACGCGCGTAACGCCGCTGAGCGTGTCGGCTCGCTGAGGGATCGGACCTTGGCAGGTGCGGCCGAACAAAAATCGAGGACCCGAATACCGGTGCTTGCGCGTATTTGACTTGGCGCGTCCCCCCGCGAAGCGTGGCCGGCTTATTGTATGCCTCGCTCTACCGATACCATCGCCGCTTTGGCCACACCGATCGGCACAGCGGCGATCGCCGTCGTGCGTGCCAGTGGCCCGGATACAGCGCGGCTGATGCTGGAGATTTTCGCAACCGCTCCATTGCCGCGTATGGCGACGCATGCGGATTACCGCGACCGCTCCGGCACATTGATCGACGATGTGTTGTTCACTTTTTTCCAAGGACCACGCTCCTACACTGGCGAGGACTCGTTGGAGGTTTCGTGTCATGGCAATCCCTTCATTGCGCAGAAGATATTGGAGGATCTGTGTGCACGAGGATGCCGTCCGGCTGAACCTGGCGAGTTTACCCAACGCGCATTCCTCAATGGTCAGATGGATCTTAGCCAAGCGGAGGCGGTGATGGATTTGATTCATGCGCGGAGCGAAAGGGCACTCACAGCCGCAAATCAGCAGTTGAGGGGCGCTCTGGGACGCCAGATGAACGCGCTTATAGGCCGTTTATTGCAGGTTTTGGCCCGTGTGGAGGCTTATATCGACTTCCCTGATGAGGATTTGCCGCCCGAAGACCGGGAAATTGTCTCCGCGGAGCTGATGCTGCTAGGCAAGGAGACCGATCGGTTACTGGCGACCAGTCACTACGGTTCGCTGCTGCGCGATGGGATCAAAACCGTGATTGTGGGTGCGCCCAACGTGGGGAAGAGCAGTTTGCTCAATCGATTGGTGGGTTCAGACCGGGCACTCGTAAGTGCGGAACCGGGCACAACCCGTGATTTTATCGAAGAGAGGCTCATTATTGGCCCGCACTGTTTTCGGATCATCGACACGGCGGGGCTGAACCCCTCCCCTGCTCCACTCGAAAAATTGGGTATGGACAAGACGTTGGAGCGCGCGGCGGAAGCGGATTTATTCCTGTTGGTTTTTGATTCGACCCAAACGGAAGCGCCGCCGTTGCCGCCGGAGGTTGAGACAAGAATTGGCCTTTCCAATTCTATAATTATCTTTAATAAAAACGACTTAGGTAATTCAAAGATCGTTGTTTCGCTGGATGAAAAAATCCCTCGATTCCATGTTTCAGCACTCACGGGTGATGGTTTTGAGACGCTTACTGCGGCGATAATACACTGCGCGGATTCCTTCCAGCAGGATTCCGGAACTGAGGTTATCGCCATTAATGCCCGGCACGCCGGAGCCCTTGGGCAAGCGAAGGAGTGTTTGGCCGCCGCTTTGAAGAAGGCTGAGGGCGATGAACCGGTTGAACTTTTGGCGAGTGATCTTCGTGGCGTGCTGGAAGCCTATGGAATAATTTCAGGCAAGGTAGACAACGAGCGCATGCTCGACGCGCTTTTTGCGACGTTCTGTATCGGCAAGTAGAGATCATGCGTTAGCAAACTTTCACGGCCGAACGCCCCCTCCCCTTTTCATGGTCATGTTTCAAACTGGAATCATTTACGATGTGATCGTCTGCGGCGCAGGACACGCCGGTGTGGAGGCCGCCTTGGCCGCATCCCGTATGGGGGCGAAAACACTGCTCCTCTCCGGTAATATTGATACGATTGCCCAGATGAGCTGTAACCCGGCCATCGGTGGCCTCGCCAAAGGGCAAATGGTGCGAGAGATCGACGCTCTCGGGGGTGAGATGGCGATCAATACCGATGTTACTGGTATACAGTTTAGGCTTCTGAACGAGTCCAAGGGACCTGCGGTTCAGTCCCCGCGCGCCCAATGCGACAAGAAGGCTTACCAATTTCGCCTAAAGCACACGCTGGAGCTCCAGCCCAACTTAGAGATCTTTCAGGCAACGGTCACGGGGCTCGTCTTCGAGCATGGGAAAGTGGTGGGTTGCCGGACGAACCTTGACATCGAGTTTCGAAGCAGGACAACCGTTGTGACTACCGGCACGTTTCTACGCGGCCTGATGCATATCGGCCAAAACAAGAATGAAGGCGGGCGTCTCGGGGACTTTAGCGCCAAAACCCTTTCCGCAAGCTTCATCGAAGCCGGCATTGAGTTGCGGCGGCTGAAAACCGGCACGCCGCCGCGTTTGCTTGGCCGCAGCCTTGATTTCGCCAAAATGGAGGAGCAAAAAGGTGACGCGTCTCCGACCTTCTTCGCGTTCCACGATACGCGCGATCCTCAAGATTTGTTCCACGTGGAACAAACCGGGGAACGCCGATTGGGATGGTTGCCGGGGTCCGAACAAGTTTCGTGCTGGATGACCTACACGACGGCCGAGACTGCGCAGCTGGTGCGGGAAAATCTCCACCTTTCGGCTATGTATAGCGGCGAGATTGAAGGTGTCGGCCCACGGTATTGCCCGAGTATTGAGGATAAATTTGTTCGATTTGCCGACAAGCCTCGGCACTTGCTTTTCCTAGAGCCCGAAGGGCGAGCCACCGACGAATTTTACGTTAATGGCCTTTCCACCAGCCTGCCCTTTGAAGTTCAGCTTAGGATGGTGCGCAGTATCCCGGGTTTGGAAAAGGCCCATTTGTTAAGGCCTGCTTATGCGGTGGAGTATGACTTCGCGCCGCCCACCCAACTGTTCGCCTCCCTGGAATCCAAGAAGGTTGAAAATCTTTTTTTTGCCGGCCAAATCAATGGGACCTCTGGCTATGAAGAGGCCGCTGCACAGGGTCTTGTGGCCGGCGTCAACGCGGTGAATAAGGTGAGGGGAGGGGAGCCCTTGATTTTGAAGCGCCACGAAGCCTACATTGGCGTTTTGATCGACGATCTTGTCACCAAGGGAACCAACGAGCCATATCGTATGTTCACCAGCCGGGCGGAACACCGGCTCCTGTTTAATCATGGCAGTGCCGAAGGGCGTCTGATTCACCACGCGCGAACACACGGACTACTTTCGCCCGGTCGTATCAAGCGCATCGACCAAAAGTGCGCCGAGACGGCGCGTTGGGTGGATTTACTGGAGTCGGGGAAAACCCGTGGTGGCACTTGGGCTGAAGCCGTGCGTCGTGAGAAAGGCGAAGCTGCACTCCCTGAAGAATTTACCAAACTCCCATCCTCGATTCGCGACGAAGTTCTCTATCGCGTTGCCTATCAAGGTTACTTGGCCCGGGAACAGCGCCAAGTTGCCAAGTTCGCTGATATCGATCGAATTCGTCTGCCCTTACAAATCGACTATTCCACGGTGCGGGGTCTACGGAAAGAAGGAGCTTTGAAACTTAATGAAATACGGCCCATGACACTTGGCCAAGCCAGCCGAATAAGTGGCGTAAACCCTTCTGATATAAGTATTTTAATGGTTTTTATCGAAGCAACGAGGGCAGGGGAGTAGCCCCCCCTTTTTTTCCGATACCGTCGAACAAATAGAGGCAAACCGTGGAAAATCCCGAACGCACCGCTCAGTTTCTTGCCATGATGGAGAGCCGTCGCGCCGAACTAAGGCGACTGCAGGAGCTAATCATACCGGTGGGAAAGAGTATCACCTGGGAAATTGGCTGCGGACATGGTCATTTTCTCACCGCCTACGCCCAAGCTCATCCAGCAGAGGTTTGTATCGGAGTGGATATTGTCAGCGAGCGAATCGGCCGTGCCCTGCGCAAACGCGACCGGGCCAGACTCGCCAATCTCCATTTTATTCATGCCGAAGCGCGTCTGTTCCTCGAAACTCTCCCTAGCCACGCGACCTTTGCGCGGCTTTTTGTGCTGTTCCCCGATCCGTGGCCAAAACTTCGACATCATAAACACCGCATTATGCAGCCAGATTTCCTCTCGGCAGCTGCCACGAGGGCAGGGGAGGGGAGTCGCCTACACTTTCGAACCGACTTCACGCCCTACTACGAGGACACCAAGGCTGTATTCGCATCCCACCCGGCTTGGCAGGAGCTTCCGCCTGATCAGGAGCGCTGGCCTTTTGAGCACGAAACCGTTTTTCAAAGCCGAGCACCGAGCTACCACTCACTTACCGCTGGTCTTCGATCCAAGGCTCGCTCCAGCGGACTGTAGAAGCATCGCGAAATCTCCTTTGTCGCCGCGGGCATTCTAATTTGTGAGTGGTCCGAGATTCTTACCAATTTCAGAGGTTGACGGCCGGCCAACCGGTCGACTTTGCTGCTCCCTTTCTTTCCTGCCACATCTGTTCCACGCCGCATGTCACGAGGCAACAAACTCGCCACTTTTCTAGTATCTCTCGCTCTAGCCTTAGCTGCGCGTGCCGAAGGTGTCGCGCCCAGCGCTGCCAAACTAGATCATCTTGGCGGCATAACAAATAGCATGTTCACGGGCTGGATAGTGTCCGCGCTGCTAGTTACTCTCGTTTTAGCCCTAGTGGGTAAGCCGAAAATACTGCCGACCAAGGGACAGGCCGTTGTCGAATCTTTGATCGAGGCGCTGCGCGATCTTTTTGAACCCATCGTGGGTAAGAAAGCGTTTCCGTTGGCGTTCCCGTTGCTCGTCACATTTTTCATTTTCATCCTTTTCCACAACTGGATGGGCTTGATTCCCGGTGTTGGCACAATGGGTTGGGGCCACGATGTTGACGGACATTTTCACATCACTCAGCCCCTTATCCGCCCTCACAATTCTGATTTCAACGGCACTATTGCGTTAGCCCTCATCTCCTTTGGCGCATGGCTAATAATTGTGTTCAAGCTCGCCGGTCCGAAACTCATCCTCTGGGATCTTTTCGGTAACAAAGCCGAAAAGAGCGAAACCCCTGCTTGGCTCTATCCCGCCTTGTCCTTGGTATTCTTGGTTGTTGGTTGCATTGAGGTTTTCTCGATTTTTCTTCGGCCTTTCACCCTTTCGGTCCGTCTATTCGGCAACGTTTTCGGCGGTGAAAATCTCCTCCACGGGACAGGATTCTTTTTCGTATTTTATTTCATGGAGCTAATGGTTGGTCTGATTCAGGCCCTCGTGTTCACCCTTCTAACCTCAGTTTACATAGGTTTGATCTGCAATCATGGCGATGATCATGCGCACGATGAAAAACACGCAGACAACCACGCTGCGGAGTCTCACCATTAATAGCTAACGCATAAACCCTCTCCCGTCGGGAGCGTGCCATGTGTGCGCACGACGGAAATCCAACAAAACAACACATCCACCAACATGACAATCCTCGCTGAAATCACAGGCAGTATCGCCTCCGCGTTCGGTCTCCTTGGCGCCGCCATCGGCGTCGGTCTCATCGGTCAAAAGGCCGCTGAAGCTGTCGGCCGCAATCCCGCTGCCTCTGGCAAAGTTCTCGTCCAAGCCATCATCGGTATGGCGCTGGCCGAAGGTCTCGGTATCCTCGCGCTGTTCCTCGGTAAGTAATTTGTCCGATTTTTTCTCCCGGCGGCGCGGCTCGTCCGCGTCGCCATTTCTCATCTGATTCCTTTGTCATGACGCTGCCTCTCTTTCTCGCCGCCGCTGCCGCAGAACACGCCGCTCCCTCGGGCCCCGTCGAAGGACTTCGCCAGACGTTTGAGCATTTCGGCGTCGAACCGAAATATATTCTGTTTCAGCTGATCAGTTTCCTTATTGTCCTAGTCGTCCTCTATAAGTTCGGCATCAAGCCCACCATCGCGGCCATGGAAGAGCGCGCCGTAAAGATCGGTGCCGGCCTCAAATACGCCGAAGAAATGCAGGCGAAGCTCGCCGCGGCTCAGCAGGAAAGCGCGGCCCTCATCAAGAAATCTCAAACCGAAGCCTCCCGCATCATCGACGATGCCCGCAAGTCCGCCAAAGATTTCGCGGACAAACAACAAGCCGAAGCGACCACTCGTGCCGCTGAGACGATCTCTAAGGCCCAGCAAGCAATCGAGCTCGAGCACAAGAAAATGCTCGCTGATGCTCGCACGGAAATCGCCCGCCTCGTTGTAACCACGACCGAACGCGTCCTGGCCAAGAAACTCTCAGAGACTGATCGCGCTGCCTACAACGACGCCGCGTCCCGCGAACTCACGAGCGTCTAAGCCCGTATCACACTTCGCACCCGCGTCATGGCCTCCGGCAAAAAACAAATTCAACTGCTCGCCCGCCAGTTTTTCAAACTGAGTGTCGTGGATGGCGCTCTTTCGGCCGATCGCGTCGCGGGCGTTCTTGAGTATATCGAGAAACATCGCCCGGCGAACACGCTCGCAGTGCTCAAAGCTTACCAGCGCCTCGTCGCGGCTGAGTTTGCCCGTGGCCAGGCCGTGGTTGAACATGCCGGCTTTGTGAACGCTAACGCACTCGACGCCATCGCCGCCGCCCTCACCAAGAAATACGCCCGCCCCGTCACGTGGGTCGCCAAACCGAATCCCGCGCTGATCGCCGGTCTTCGTGTCCGCGTCGGCGAC
Organism: Opitutus sp. GAS368; assembly: GCA_943372705.1. Classification (GTDB taxonomy): domain Bacteria; phylum Verrucomicrobiota; class Verrucomicrobiia; order Opitutales; family Opitutaceae; genus GAS368. The sequence continues at coordinate 22,838 of CALRZR010000027.1, forward strand.
GATACTTACGAATCTTCCGTTGCCGGACAACTTGGCGCACTCGCCGCCGCCGTCTAATAATTTTCAATACGAACGCGCCCCGCGCCAACCCCTTCCTCCTTTCCGATGAGCACCGTCCTCGACCAAATTGAACAACAGATCGCCAAGCTCTCCAGCAAGGCTGTCAAAAAGAATACCGGCAAGATTCGCACCGTTGCCGACGGCGTCGCCAAAATCGACGGCCTCTCCGACGTCATGTATAACGAGATGGTGCAGTTCCCCGGTGGCGCCATCGGCATTGCGCTCAATCTTGAAGAAGACGAAGTTGGTTGCGTCGTTCTCGGCGACGTCTCCCAACTCAAAGAAGGCGACGAGGTCCAGACCACCGGCAAGCTCCTCTCCGTCCCCGTCGGCAAAGCGCTCCTCGGCCGCGCCGTCGATGCCCTTGGCAATCCCGTCGACGGCAAAGGCCCCATTGCTGCCACCGAAGCTTATCCCGTCGAAAAAATTGCACCTGGCATCATGGCGCGCAAGTCGGTTAACCAGCCGCTTTTTACCGGTATCATGGCGATCGATTCCATGATCCCGATCGGTCGTGGCCAGCGCGAACTTATTATCGGTGACCGCGGAACGGGTAAAACGACGATCTGCATCGATACGATTATCAACCAGGCGAAGATCAACAAGGTCGGCCTAGCTTCCAAAGATCCGAAGTTCCGCCCCGTTTATTCCATTTACGTCGCGGTTGGTCAGAAGAACTCCAACATCGTCCGCACCATCTCGGCACTCGAAGCGGCCGGTGCCCTCGAATACACGATCATCGTCGCTGCGCCTGCCGCCGACAATCCCGCCAACCAATACCTCGCTCCGTTCTCCGGTGCCGCCATGGGTGAATGGTTCATGGAAAATGGGATGGATGCCCTGATCGTTTACGACGATCTCTCCAAGCACGCCGTCGCCTACCGTCAGATCTCGCTCATTTTGAAGCGCCCCTCTGGCCGCGAAGCGTATCCCGGCGACGTTTTCTACCTCCACTCCCGCTTGCTGGAGCGCGCCGCCCGTCTCGACGGCAAGGGATCCCTCACCGCTCTCCCGATCATCGAAACGCAGGCTGGTGACGTGTCCGCCTACATTCCGACGAACGTCATTTCGATCACCGACGGTCAGATCTTCCTCGAAACCGACCTCTTCAACCAAGGTATCCGTCCCGCTGTTTCGGTCGGTCTCTCCGTTTCCCGCGTAGGTTCTTCCGCCCAGATCAAGGCAACGAAGCAAGTCGGTGGTAAACTCAAGGGCGAACTCGCCCAATTCCGTGAACTCGCGGCTTTCGCGCAGTTCGGCTCCGATCTCGATGCCAAGACCAAAGCTCAGCTCGAGCGCGGCGCCCGCATCGTCGAACTTTTCAAACAGCCCGCTCTCAGCCCGGCGCCGATCGAGCTGCAGGTTGCCGTCTTGTTTGCGATGCAAAAGAACTTCTTCGATCCGATCGACGCCAAGAAGGTCGTCGCCGCCTCCGCGTCGCTGAAAGAGTTCTTCGCCACCCGCAAGGACGCTCTCCTCACCGAAATCCGCACCAAGGCTGCGCTCGACAAAGACCTTGAGGCCAAACTGCAGGCCGCCTGCGACGAGTGGAAACCCACTTTCGCCGCCTAATCGATTGTCTGTTTCGAGCTAACCATCTTCCTTCCTCGTGGCCTCAACACGCGATATTCGCCGCCGCATCAAGTCGGTCAAAAACACCCGCCAGATCACCAAGGCGATGGAACTGGTGGCTGCGTCGAAGATGAAGAAAGCGCAGCAGGCTGCGCTCGCCGGTCGTCCCTACGCCGAGCTCATGGCAAAAATGCTCGCGGCCATCGCCGATCGCGTCGAGGAATCGCAACATCCGCTGCTCACCAAACGCGAGGTCCGCACCCGCGGAATCATTCTCATCACCTCCGACAAAGGCCTTTGCGGACCGCTCAATTCGAACGTCCTCAAGGTTGTATCCGATATCAAAACACCGGCGAAATACGCGGTCATCGGCCGCAAGGGTTCCCAGTTCATCGCCCGCACTCGTCGCGAACTGCTCGCCGATTTCCCGGCCAATGATCGCACCACATTTTCCGACATCAAAGTTGTCGCCGAATTCATGGTGAAGCAGTTCCTCGATGGCGTGGTCGACACGGTCGAAATTATCTGGCCGCGTTTCCGCAACACGCTTGTCCAAGTGCCGACGGTATTGCCGCTCCTTCCGTTGACCAGCCTGCACGACGTCATTTCCGACCTCCGGTCCGACGCGGGTATGTCGGCAGCCCCGACCGCCAAGGCGGCCGAAAATCAGATGTTGTTCGAGCCCGACGCGGCCAGCGTTCTCGACACGCTTCTGCCGCTTTATATCAACCGCGAGATTTTCCAGCACGCGATCGACGCCAAGGCATCGGAACACAGTGCGCGGATGGTGGCGATGAAGACCGCCAAAGACAACGCGACCAAGCTGCTCGGCGAACTCACGCTTGAGTATAACAAGGCGCGTCAGGCCGGCATCACTCAGGAAATTCTCGAAATCGCCGCCGCGCAGTTCGCCGCCTAATTAACCAACACCCCACTTTTCCCTCGTCCCTTTCTCAAATGAGCAACATCGGCAAAATCGTCCAAGTCATCGGCCCCGTCGTTGACGTCCAGTTCGCGGAAAACGCCATCCCGCCCATCTACCAGGCGCTCACGATCGACTTCACGGTCAGCGGCAAAAAGGAAACGCTGACGCTTGAAATCCAGCAGCACCTTGGCGGCGGCGTCGCCCGCGCGATCGCGATGTCCTCCTCGGAAGGTCTTGTGCGTGGTATGCCAGTGTTGGATACCGGTGCACCCATTTCCGTTCCGGTTGGCAACGGTGTGCTCGGCCGCATCTTCGACGTCACCGGCAATCCCGTTGACGGCAAAGGTGCCGTGAAGTTCGACAAGAAGTATCCGATTCACCGCCCGGCGCCCACGCTGACCGAGCAGAATACGAAGGCCGAAATTCTCGAAACCGGCATCAAGGTCATCGACCTAATTTGCCCCTTCATCAAGGGCGGTAAAGCCGGAGCCTTCGGTGGCGCCGGCGTCGGCAAAACCGTCGTCATTCTCGAACTCATCAACAACATCGCGAAAGCCCACGGCGGTATGTCCGTGTTCGCGGGTGTCGGTGAGCGCTCCCGTGAAGGTAACGATCTTTACCACGAAATGTCCGAAGCCGGCGTTATCGACCAAAAGGACCTCAGCAAGTCCAAGGTCGCGCTGGTGTTCGGCCAGATGAACGAGCCCCCGGGCGCTCGTATGCGCGTTGCCCTCTCGGCTCTCGCGATGACCGAATACTTCCGCGACGAAAAGAATCAGGACGTGCTCCTTTTCATCGATAACATCTTCCGCTTCTCGCAAGCAGGTTCCGAAGTGTCTGCTCTCCTCGGCCGCTCCCCGTCCGCGGTGGGTTACCAGCCCACGCTCTCCAACGAAATGGGCCAGCTCCAAGAGCGCATCACCTCCACGAAGAAGGGCTCCATTACCTCCGTGCAGGCCGTCTACGTGCCCGCTGACGATCTCACCGACCCGGCTCCGGCGAACACCTTCGCCCACTTGGACTCCACCATCGTGTTGGAGCGCTCGATCGCTGAACTCGGCATCTATCCCGCCGTCGATCCGCTCGCGTCTGTCTCCAAGGCGCTCCAAGCCGACATCGTCGGCGAAGAGCACTACAAAGTTGCCCGCGAAGTGCAGCGCGTCCTCCAGCGCTATAAAGATCTCCAGGACATCATCGCGATCCTCGGTCTCGATGAACTTTCTCCGGAGGACAAGCAGACCGTTTACCGCGCGCGCAAGATTCAGCGCCTCCTTTCGCAGCCATTCGCGGTCGCCGAAGTGTTCACTGGCACGCCCGGCAAATACGTCCCCGTCAAAGAAACCGTGCGCGGCTTCAAGATGATCCTCGACGGTGAACTCGATCATATCGCCGAAGGTGACTTCTATATGAAGGGTGGCATCGACGAGGTCATTGCCGCCGCCGCGAAGAAATAATCTGTCATGGCCCTCACGCTCGAAATCGTCACGCCCGAGGCCCGGGTTTATTCCGACACCGTCGACACCGTCGTTATTCCTACGACGTCCGGTGAGGTCGGAATTCTCCCCGGTCACATTCCGCTGCTCACGCAGGTCGAGCATGGCGAACTCCGCGTTACGAAAAATGGCCAGACCAGTTTTCTCGCTATCAGCGGGGGCTTTGCCGAAGTCGAAGGCGACCACGTGCATGTGCTCGCCGAACACGCGATCACCGAGGAAAAAATCGACGAGAATGCCGTCGAAGCTGCACTCAAGCGAGCCGAGGAAGAGCTCCGGGTTGCGAAGGATATCGATCCCAAGCAATACGAGTATCTCCAGAATCTCGTCCGCTACAGTGGTGTCCAGCTCGCTGTAAAACGCCAACGTCGCTGACCCTGCGACACCCGCCTAACATTCTCAGGCGCGTCAACAAAGGACGCGCCTTTTTCATGTCCGCATACGAAAACTCCCCAAAATCCTTGCTGAAAGCTGCACGATGAAAATCAACCGCTGATGAATATTGTATTTCGTCAGACTCGGGGCAGCCGCTCGTGTAAATAGACGGCGACTGCGCCCGCAGGCTCACGCCTGCATCATGCCAATGCCCGAAATCTCGCGAACCAACGGCATAAAGAAATCCCTTAGCGAGAATCAGTGCTGGTTTGGCGACGTTTTCCTTGCTCAGCGAATGAAACCGAGTCTCATTCCACGGCCAACCTCGTTCATGACGCCGACGACCGCCAAAACCCTTCTCCCGCTTTGCCAGCTCACCGCCGGCACGATGGGGCGGGTTTGCCAGCTCACCGGCGACGCCCAATTTTGCCAACGCGTGCGTGAAATGGGCTTCGGAGAGTCGTCCCGCGTGACCAAAGTTTCCGGGAGCGGAACCATCCTCTGCTCGGTAAACGGCAACCGCATCGCGCTCAGCCACGACGCAGCCAAAAACATCTTGGTCGAACAGCTGAGTCTCCGCTGAGCCTCCTATGGCTGCTTCGATCAAGCTTTCCGAACTTGCCGTCGGTGCCTCCGCCACTGTCCGAGAGTTTCCCAAGACAGGCACTGCCTTCATTCGTCTGCGCGAAATGGGACTTCTTGCGGGCACCCGCGTGACACTTATCCGCACCGCTCCCATGGGTGATCCTCTCGAAATCAAGCTCCGCGGCTACAATCTCACCCTCCGGAAATCCGAGGCCGAACACGTCCTCGTCGAGCCCATTGCGGTCAGTTAGTTCGGCGCCACCCCATGGCTCTTCCGTCTCATATTTCCTCTGGTGCTGGCAATCCGTCTTCGGCTCGCACGCCAGTTTATGCCTTGGTCGGTAATCCGAATTGCGGAAAGAGCACGTTGTTCAATGCGCTCACCGGTTTAAAGCAAAAGGTCGGGAACTATCCCGGCGTCACCGTCGAAAAGAAGGTCGGCACGGCCTACTCGCAACATGGGCAACCCATCACGCTTATCGACTTGCCCGGCGCCTATTCGCTCGCTGCGCGCTCGCCCGACGAAGCCGTCACCCGCGATGTCCTCCTCGGTCGACGCGCTGATACCGCGCAACCCGACCGAATTCTGTGCATCGTCGACGCGACCAATCTCGAGCGAAACCTCTACCTCGTTCATCAGATTCTCGATCTCGGCCGCCCCGTAATTCTTGTCGTAAATATGATGGATCTCGCCGCCGCAGCCGGCGTCACCGTCAGTATTTCCAATCTCGAACAAGCGCTCGGTATCCCTGTCATCGCCTGTGAGGCCGTCAACGGAAAGGGGCTCATCGAGCTCAAAGTGGCGATGAGCCGATCCGATCTCCCGCTGGCGCGCCATTCGTGGGATATCCCTGCCGCGATCGCTCCGGCCGTCGCCGAACTTCAAGCTTCACTTACTGCCAACGACCGGAAAGGCCCGCTCGTCGCGCGTGCGGAAGCGCTCCTCCTGCTTACCGATCAAGATAGCGTGCGCGTGGCCGGTTCCACCCCGTTGCATGCGCGCACGGAGGACATTCTCCGCGTCTGGCAAAAGCGCTGGGAAGGTGAGGGGACCGATTGGGCCGGGACGCTCGTAAACTCTCGCTACGATGCGATCGGCCGAATCGCCGCCGAGGTTGTCGTTCAAACAACGGACTCGGGCCCGACGCTTTCAGATAAAATCGACGTCGTCGTGACACATCCTGTTTGGGGCTGGTTGGTCCTCGGCTCCGTAATGACGGCGCTTTTTCTCAGCATCTTCACGCTCGCCGAATATCCGATGAACCTCATCGACGAGCAGATGGCTGCACTCGCGGATTGGGTGAAAAGTGCGATGCCCGCGGGCGATTTGCGCGAACTCATCACCTCCGGAGCGATCGGCGGAGTGGGGGGAGTTATCATTTTTCTTCCGCAGATTCTTATCCTCTTTTTCTTCATCGGGCTCTTGGAAAGCACCGGCTACATGGCGCGCGCAGCATTTATTATGGACCGCCTGATGAGTCGTGTCGGGCTCAACGGGAAGAGTTTCATTCCGCTGCTCAGCTCCTACGCGTGCGCCATTCCCGGTATCATGGCCACACGCACGATCGAGGATCAGAAAGACCGCCTTGTGACGATTCTCGTTTCACCGCTCATGAGCTGCTCGGCCCGCCTCCCGGTCTACCTCCTGATGATTGCGGCTCTGGTCCCCGGTGACCGTGTGCCGCTCGCCACCAAAGTTGCGATCATGATTCTGATGTATGCGCTCGGCACCCTCGGTGCTTTTGGCTTCGCGTGGCTGTTCAAACGCACGCTCCTCAAAGGTGCCCCGCCGCTCATGATCATGGAGCTGCCGCCCTATCGCCTCCCGCGCGTCAAAGACGTCGCTCTCCACATGCTTGAGCGCGCCTGGCTTTTCCTCCGTCGCGCCGGCACCGTGATCCTCGGAATCAGTATCGTCCTGTGGTTCCTTACCGCGTATCCTAAAGCTCCCGACGGCACGAGCGAGCAACAGCAACTCGCCCAGAGTTTCGCGGGCCGTGCCGGTCAACTCATCGAACCTGCGATCAAGCCTCTCGGCTTTGATTGGCAGATCGGAATCGGCCTCATCACCTCGTTTGCCGCCCGCGAAGTTTTTGTTTCGACGATGGGTGTCGTCTTCAACGCCGAAGCCAAGGACGACGACACGACACCCTTGCGCCAGGCCATGCTCGCGGCCAAATGGCCCGACGGACGCCCTCTGTTTACGCCGCTCGTCTGTTTTACGCTGATGATCTTCTACGTTTTCGCGATGCAGTGCATCAGCACCATCGCAGTCGTGAAGCGCGAAACCAACGGCTGGAAATGGCCCCTGTTCCAAATCGGCTATATGACCGGCACGGCTTGGATTCTCAGCTTGATCGTCTTCCAAACCGGCACCGCCCTGGGCTTTTGAGGTCTAATCTCTCGTGACCGCCGAACTGCAAACGCTCCTCGCTCTTGCTTTTGTCGCCCTTGCCGCGACGTGGCTCGTGCGCCGCGCCTTCGCTAAGAAAAAGCACCCCGGCTGCGGCGGAACGTGCGCCTGCCCGTCTCAAAAAATCGCCTCACCGCCCGCCCGGCGCTGATTTCGATTTTTCGGACAATCGCACTTTCGCGAGGTAGATCGAGGTCTTCCCTTCGTGACTCGAGTAGTAGCTCGTCCACAAGATTCCCTGGTGCCAGACGAACGCGGAGTAGCTCGTATCGCCTCCGCTCGGTAACGTGACCGACGGTGTTAGCTGAAAATTCTCCACGTCCGCGATGATCGTCCCGGTCTTTTCCGCCGGACCGCCTTGGGCCTTTGCATAGATGCGCGTCCCCGCGATCCAGCGCCCGTCGGGCAATACGACAAAATCCGGACCGCCCCAGCGCAGATTGCTCTCGTGCCATGTCCACTGCGTAAACGGCGCCCGCGCCTCGCCGAACCACCCCAGCTTGCTCCCCGCTTCGCGGCGCACCATTGCGATCATCCGACCATCCGGCAAAAACCGCAGCGTCGTCTCATTCGGCCGGTCCGGCACTTCCATTTTCCCGACCACGCTCCACGCGACTCCGTCGCTGCTCTTGCACAAAAAAATTTCCTCGCCGCTGCCCGCGGCGGTCTTTTTTGAACGATACGAAACGCCGTAAGCTGTCCCTGCTTGCCACGTCACCCGCCACAGCCAGTCGCCCTCGTTGAGAATTTTTTCCAGCGCGCTCCACGTCTTGCCATCTTTTGAAAAACTTACCCGCGGTCGTCGCCCCTTCAGTTCCTTCGTGCCGAGATAGATCGAGCCACCGCACAGCAACATCAGGCGACCGTCCGGCATCACCGAGAGCTTTGGATCGCGCAAATCGACATCCTTCTCCGCCAGCGCTGCCGCCGAGCTCCAATTTGCTCCATCGCTGGAAGTGATCACACGGATTACTCCGTCGCCGCCGACGTGGCCCTCGGCCTCCCGAAACGTGCACCACCAGCGGTCCTGCCAACGCACCAAGTCGGTAAACGCATTGTGTCCGCCTGCGTCCCAAATTTTTTTCACCTCCACAATCTCTGCCGTGCCGTTCGCGGCGCTCACCGCACTTGCTGCGGCTGTCAGACATAACCACACCAGCCAGCGTCGAAAAAAGGCGTTCGTTTGCGTCGGTCTCGGGTAAAAAAAAGCCATCACCTTTCATTGCCTCCGTTGTCCGCGGGCTCAAGCCTCGCCTCCCGATATCGTTCCGAAGTAACTCCACATTTACCATCTCCCCCCATGGAAGTCATCATCCGCGACAGTGCCGAAATCGGCTGCATCCTCGGCGCCAAAATAATCGCCAGCGTCGTTCGCGAAAAGCCCGACGCCGTCCTCGGCCTCGCCACCGGGCGCACCCCCCTGCGTCTCTACCAAGAGCTCATTCGCATGCACCGCGAGGAGGGCCTCGATTTCAGCCGCATTACGACCTTCAACTTGGACGAATACGTCGGCCTAGGCGGAGATCACGACCAATCCTACCGCTATTTCATGCGGGAAAATCTCTTCCGTCACATCAACATCGACCAAAAACGCACCCACGTGCCGGATGGTGTCGCCAAGGACCTGCACGCCGAATGCCGCAGCTACGAACAACGCATCGTCGACGCCGGCGGGATCGACATCCAGCTCCTCGGCCTAGGCCGCAACGGTCACATCGGTTTCAACGAGCCCACCGGCTCCCTCCGTTCGCGCACCTGGATCAAGATTCTCTCCGAACAAACGCTCCGCGATAACAGCGCCGTCTTCGGCTCCTTCGAGTCCATGCCGAAACACGCCATCACCATGGGCATCGGCACGATTCTCGACGCCCGCCGTTGCCTGCTCCTGGCTTTCGGTCCAGCCAAGGTCCGTGCCGTGGAGCACATGGTCGAAGGACCGCTTTCGGCGATCTGCCCGGGCTCCGCGCTGCAACTTCATCCGCGTGCCACGGTGATCCTCGACGAAACCTCTTCCGCCGGGCTCCACTATGCCGATCACTATCGCTGGATCGATCAGCATAAGTTCGATTGGCAGCGAACCAAGTAGACTATCGGTCCGACCGCCTTACATCGCCCCAAGCGTCCGATTGCGCTTGGGGTTTTTTGTGCCTGTAGATCGGCCGCCAAAAACCACGTAACGTTTCCGTGCGCCCCGTCGTTTAGGGCGCGCATGTTCACCGCTTCCCTCCCCCTGTTGCCGCGCCCTGCCACCGCGAGCATCGGCTACACCTGTCGCCGCCTTTTTGGATTGTCCGCCGCATTTTGGTCATCGGTCGCACTCGCCCAATTCGTCTGGAGCCCCACGACACCCGACGGTTCCGGTGCATGGAATATTGATACCGCCAATCCCGTTTGGCTGAACGGCTCCGCCCAGACTTCGTGGCCCCTTATGGGTGGCACCGCTACATTTTCCGGCAGCGGTGGCGCCGTCACTGTCAGCACGGCGGTCAACGTCACGGGCATCGCCTTCAACACTTCGGGCTACTCCGTCGTCGGTGCCTCGGAGACCGCCTCCGGGCTCACTGTCACCTCTTCAACCTTCTCCCTCCACGCCGCGGCGCCCGCCAGCATCGCGGTTTCCGCACTCGTCGGCACCGGCAGCACTACACTCACCAAGACCGGCTCCGCCCGACTGGATCTTACGACCGCCGTCGCCGGCTTTTCAAATATCGCGGTTTCCTCCGGCGAACTCGCGCTGGGCGGCACAATTTTCTACAACCCGACCACGCACATCGCACTCGCGGATGTGATCGACGCCATCCTCTCTTTCGATGAATCCACTTTGACCGCCACATTCGCCGATCTTTCCGGCGGCGGCACGACCGGTGGTATCGTCCGCCCCGGCGGCTCCGGCGCACTTACTCTCACGCTCGCTGGTTCTTCCGACACCACATTTGCCGGCCAACTCACCGACAATCCGACGACGGCCGCCTCACTCTTTCTCTACAAACTTGGCTCTGCGAACCAAACTCTCACTGGAGCGAATACGCAGAGCGGCGCCACCGTTGTTGCGGGCGGTCGCCTCACGCTTGCCGGTAACGGCTCTCTCCTCAATTCCGCCGTCACCGTCAACGCCGGCGCCACGCTCGCGCTCGACAACACCGCCACACTCCTCACAGACCGCCTAGGCGATACCCGCGCCACACTGCTCGCTGGTGGCGCGCTCGTTCTCCTCGGCAACGGCGCCGCGCCCACCACCGAGACCGCGGGCCCCCTCACCGTGAGTGCCGGTCAATCGCGTATCGAGGTCAGCCGCACATCAGGACAGGCTGCCACGTTGAACTTTTCCTCGCTCACGCGGCTTGGCGCTGGTGCCGCTTTGGAATTCGCCGGCGATGGCACCGTGCATTTTGCCTCCGCCGGCACCACCAACGGCATACTCGGCGGCTACGCTGTCATCGGCAACCACTGGGCCACCCTCGATGGTTCCGCCAACGTCGTCGCCTACTCGGCCTACACGTCGAGTCTCACCACTGGCGCCACCACCGACAACGTTCGCCTCACGGCAGCGCCCGCCACTGCGCCGACCGCGGCGATTACCCGCAATTCGCTCGCCCTCGATACTTCTGGTGGAGACTTCGTGCTCAACCTCGGGGCCTCGGGAAACATCCTGCGCCTCAGCAGCGGCGGCATTCTCACCACCGGCTCCGGCACCGCGGCGATCTCCGGCGGGCAGCTTACCACGACCAACACCACCATCCGCGACCTCGTGGCTTTCACGCGCGGCAACCTCATATTCGAAAGCCCGGTCGTCGACACCACCGTGACGGTCGGTCCCGTCACGACGTCCGTCGCCGTAAATCTCACGAAGGCCGGCGAAGGCACGCTTACGCTATCCGGTGCAAACAGCTACACCGGCGACACCCGTATTCTCGCCGGCACGCTGGCGATTTCCGGCGGCTCTGCGGTTCCCGATTCCTCAATGGTCACCCTCAGTCCCGGCGCTACGTTTCGGGTCGGGGGCAGCACCGAAACCATCGGCGGACTGGCCGGCGCCGGCTCCGTCCATTTGGAAAACGGACAACTCACGGTCGCCGGCAACGGCCTAAACGGCTCCGCTGCGATTTCGCTCGGCACCGGACGCCTGCTCAACACGTCCTCCCAATCCACCGATTTCGGCGGGACTCTTTCCGGCACCGGTGGCCTTACGCAGGCGGGCTCGGGTGCGCTCACGCTTTCCGGCACAAACTCGTTCACCGGCGCCCTTCGGGTCACGAGCGGCTCGCTGCTGCTGCTCGACGACACGCTTGTCATTTTTTCGACCCCGCCGCCGGTCGAACTTGGCGGCGGCACCTTTGGCTTCAATTCCAACCTCGTCGGTGTCGCCGCCGAGACGCTCGGCCCGCTCACGCTCACCGACTCGTCTGTCCTGCAGTTTCACTCGTCCGCCTCGCTCCCGACCTCGCTCTCGTTTGCCGACAGTTCGCTGCTCACGTGGAACACCTCCGCGCAACTTCGCGTGACCAATTACACCTCCAGCCGCGACGTGCTGCGATTCGGCACTGGCTCCACATCACTCACAACGGATCAGCTCTCGCGCATATTTTTCGAAACAGCCGACGGTCTTTTACCCGCACAGATCAACAATTTTGGATACGTCACGCCGTCCGCCATCCCGGAACCTGCGACCACCGCTTTCCTCGCTGGCGCTGCCGCGTTCCTGGCAATTTTCGCCCGCCGCTGTCGGTTCCGTCGCGCGGTTTAAGGCACCGGGGGCGGAAGAGCCTTTGTGGCGGGTTCGTTCAGTTCATCGAGCCCGAGCAACTGAAACCGCCGCGCGGTTAGCTCGCGAAATTTCAGGGCTTTTTCCGGACTCATCCTTGCCGCCATTCGATTGGTCGCGTCGGTGAAAATAGCCCGCAGTCGCAACGTGTTCTCCGCTCGCAGCCGCTTGGTTTGCCCCGTCGTCGCACGCATTTCCGATGTCACCGCGGCTCGCTCCGTGGGCGTAAGTTCGAGTTGCCATGCTAGGTCCGCCGCCAGCTTGTCGATCAGATAGTCCGATAATCCCGGCGCCTCCACTGAGGCGTTCACAAATTGCGTGAGAAACCGAGTGCTCACCCAAAGTCCAAACACGGTGCCCCCGGCAAACCCCACGATGAGGATGAGTCCGGCGGCCAACAGCGAGCGCGTGCGTGCGGAGAGTTTCATGTGACCATCGCTATCAGCCAGCCCGGCAGCCCTCCGTAGACAAGAAATTTCCCAAAAACATCGAGTCGCGACAGTCCCGAAGTCACCACCCAGAGCGCGAGCGGTCCGGCCGCGCACAAACTCGCGGCACCGGAAAACACCAGACGCGGCGTCGCAAAGATCCGCGCAAACTCGGTCCAGCCGTCCTCGACCGGCACCACTTCGTGCGTAGCCGTTGCTTCCTCGGCAATTGCCGCCATCACCGCCGCCGCCGTATCGACGCGCGGCGGACGCGCCTTTCGCGCCGCCGCCACGACCGCCGCCCACGAGCGGTCCGCACCGCGGGAATGTTCAGAATGGGAATCAGGGTGTGTAGCCATGGCGGATGAGGAGTTTTTTCAGTTTTTGACGCGCACGAAAAGCCCGGACACGCGTGGCCACCGTCGACCATCCCAGGTGATCTCCGATCGCCTCAAACGTCATGCCGTCGAGAAAATGCAACGTGAGCAGCACGCAATCGTCCGGCGGCAGTTGCGCGAGCACTTCGCGCACTTCGGCTGCGGCCGAGTCCGGCTCGAGTCCTTTTGCCGGGTCGGTCCATTGTTCGTCTTCTAGCGGTTCACCCGCCGGCCGCCGCGCCCGTGAGCGGCAGAAATCCCGCCCCACGTTGACCGCCACCCGTCGGAGCCAATGCACAAACGGCGCCTCTGGCCGCCAGCGCGGCAACTGCCGATAAACCCGGAGAAATGTTTCCTGCACCAAATCCGGCGTATCCGCCGAACGGCCCGCAAAACGAAATAGCAACCCCGCGAGCATGCCTTCGTGCCGGCGCACCAGACGTGCAAACGCCGCGTGATCGCCCCCCTGCGCGGCGGCGACCAAACTTTCGTCGGATTCGGCGACGCCTTCCGCGCCCGGTTCACTCATGGCTACCAAGCCAGCAAACAAAACGTCGGCCGGGGCAAGCTCACAGTTGAGAGGTGCTGCATTCATTCGTCAGACGCTTGATTTCCCGCTTTTCGCTTCGGCAAGCGGCCGCTCGAGAAGCGTCGTGCGCGGGTTGAGAAGGTGGTAGGCCCGGTGTCGGTGTCATGGGAAGTGTTTGCGCGATCTGTTCTCTGAACGCGCTGCGTCGGGATCACGTTACATCTTTCTCTCACGTCGCGCGTCTGGGCGGCTCACCGCTTCTCTTCCATCAGCCCGACCAAGTTTCCGTCGGGATCGCGCACGAATCCGATCCACAACTCGTGATCCGGCATTCTCGCCGCGAGCTGCGGTGTGCGCTCATTGACTGCGCCACGCGCGACAATCGCCGCGTGGGTCGCGACGATGTCCGTCACCTTAAAATACAAAACCGAATTCTTCCCGACCTCGCCGTGACCCTGCGGCGTCGTCAGCATGATGCGCACGCTCCCTGCCGCGAGAAACGCGAGGTTCAGTCCCGCCCCGAAGAGATAGCTTAATCCCAGCGTATCGCGGTAGAACGCCGTGGCCTTGGCCACATCGGCCACGGTGAGCGCAATCTGGCCGAGTGCCGGAGCGGGGCGGGGTGGGGGAGCAGAAGGTGTCGAGGAGGTCGTCATGGGGTTCCGAAGGACGAATCCGTTTTGGCCGCGTTCTGCGCTGGAAACAACCCCGCGGTTTTCCAGACCGCTTCGCCTTGTGCCCTTGCCGGGCGTGCATTGTCTCGCGGCTCCTTTTCCATGGACGCTTCCCTTATCCTCTTCCCGTTTGCCGACTATTGGTGGTTCTACGGCCTCTTCACACTCTTTGTGCTCGGTATGCTCGCCCTCGATCTGGGTGTGTTTCACCGCGACGCCCACGAGGTCAAATTCAAGGAGGCGCTCGGCTGGAGCATCGCGTGGATCGGTCTCGCGCTCCTTTTCTGCTTCGGCTTTTGGCAATACGCCCAATGGAAACTCCCCGCGGACCCCCGGCTTCTCGCCGCCGGCGTGACCGCCCTGCAGGCCGGCGCACTCGCGAACCAATCCGCTCTGGAATTTCTCACCGGCTACGTCGTCGAGAAATCCCTCTCGGTGGACAACGTCTTCGTCTTCGTCGTCGTGTTCTCCTACTTTGCCGTGCCGGCCAAGTATCAGCATCGCGTCCTCTTCTTCGGGATCCTCGGCGCACTGGTGTTTCGCATCATCTTCATCGCCCTCGGTGCCGCGCTCATGCAGCTCCACTGGGTCATTTGGATCTTCGGCATTTTTCTCATCCTCACCGGCATCAAGATTCTCTTCGCACCCGAAAAGCCCATCGACCCCGAGAAGAACCCGATCATCCGTCTTCTCCGGAAAGTCATCCCGGTCACTCCCCGGCTCGAAGGCCAGAGCTTCTTTGTCCGTCACGCCGGCGTTTTGCACGCCACGCCGCTGTTCGTCTGCTTGGTGTTTCTTGAGGTCACCGACATCGTCTTCGCCGTCGACTCCGTGCCCGCCATCTTCGCCATCACGAAGGAGCCGCTGATTGTCTTCACCTCCAACGTATTCGCCATTTTGGGACTCCGCGCCATGTTCTTCATGCTCGCCGGAGTGATGCACAAATTCCGCTTTCTCAAATATGGCCTCGGCCTGATCCTCGTCTTTGTCGGTCTCAAGATGGTCTGGCTCAACGAGGCGTTCGGCGGCAAGTTCCCCGTCACGTGGTCGCTCGGCATCATCGGCTCGCTCTTGGCCGGCGCCGTCGCGGTTTCTCTGCTCGTGCCGGCTCGTCCCGCCGCCGCCCTCAGCCCGAAATCCAGTTCCTGATCCGGTCGAACAACTCGATCACCACACCCGCAAACGTCGCGAAATAAACCATCGTCGACAGAAAAATTCCATAGGCGGCCGTCACCGCCGCTCCGTCGCGTTCCATCATGCCGAGCGTGCCGATCACGACGACGAGCGCCGGCAGCATATTGGTGAACGGAATCCCGCCCAGCGGCAGCAGGAGCAACACCGCGCCCGCACACACCAGCAATCCGTGCAACCGCATGAGCGCCGTCGTGCCCGTCACCCACGCCCAGCGCGGATGCAGCCGGCGTTCGATCCAGCCGATGAACTTGCTCGCGCCTTCCAGCACCATGCGGAAAAACTTCGGCGGCAACTCAACCGCGAGCAAACGCCCCGGCAGCCACGGTGGGCGGCCGATCACGTAGCACGCGCCGAGCACAAAGATCACCGCGCCAAACGGCACCGACAGGCCCGGGATCGAGATCGGCGAGCAAAACGGCAGTGCTAATATCACAATCATCAATCCCGAGGCCCGCGTGCCGAGCGTCGTCATCACTTCCCCCAGCGTCACTTTTCGTTCGCGGAATTGCTCCGCGAGCACGTGCAGTTCTTCGGAAAGTTTCCGCAGCGGATCGGGCCCGGTGGGCGAGGAGAGATTCATCGGCAGAGAGAAAACCGACCGTCACGTCCCGCGCTTGTTGCCGTAAAGTTCGATATGCAGCCGGTGGGCGTAGCGGTAGCCCCGGTCCTTGCACAGCTCGCCGAGCCAGCCCGCCCGGCCGCGCATTTTCTCCAGCGTCGTGGCCTCCGGCATGAGGAGCACTTTGTGGCGCGGAATTTCGCGGTGCAGGGCCGCCAACATGTGCTCCAGCTCCTCCACATCTTCGGGACGCGCCACGACAAATTTGAACTGATATGGATACGCGTCGATCCACGCCCGCACGACGTCCGGCTGCCACCGCGTCGCCTCGTGTTTTTTCCGCCACGCGCCGTGCTCCTGCGCATCCGGCGCCGAGTTGAGCAGCTTCGGCGATAGCGACGCCAGATCGCACGCGATGCCCTCCGGCTTCACCGTCGCCGCGGTCTCGATCGTGATGTGATAGCCGAGACTTTTCAGTTCTTTCGCCAGCGCGTGGATATCTTTCGCCACCAGCGGCTCGCCGCCCGTCAACACGATGTGCCGGGCCGCCTGATACGCCTGCACGGCCGCCACGATCTGCGGCACCGTGCGCATCGTGCCTTCCGGATTCCACGATGCATACGGCGTGTCGCACCACGCGCAGCGCAGGTTGCACCCGCTCGTGCGCACAAACACCGACGGCACTCCCGTCAGCTCGCCCTCGCCCTGCAGGGAATAGAAAATCTCGGAGATCAGCATGTCGGTTTGGTCGGCAGCGCCGCGTTGCTCGCATACACCGTGGGATCGGTCACGCCCGCCAGCGCAAACGCCTCGCGCCGTTCCACACACGTGCCGCATTTTCCGCAGTGGATTTCCTGCCCCTTGTAGCACGACCACGTGCGCGCGAAATCCACACCGAGCCGTGCGCCCGCCGTTGCGATGTCACCCTTCGTCATCGCGATAAACGGCCGCAGCAACTGCACGCCCGCATACGTCCCCAGCCGCATCGCATCGCCCATGGCCCGCATAAAATCCTCGCGGCAATCCGGATAAATCGCGTGGTCGCCGCCGTGCGCTGCGATTACGAGCCCCTCCGCTCCCACGCTCTCCGCAAAGCCGCACGCGATCGACAGCATGATCGCGTTCCGAAACGGCACGACCGTCTGCTTCATGTTCGCCGCTTCATAGTGTCCTTCCGGAATTTCGCCGCCGCTTTTCAAGAGATCCGACGCAAACAGTCGGTCCACAAAATCCAAGCGCACGACCTCATGCCGCGCGCCGACCAGTGCCGCGTGCTCGGCCGCAAAGGGTATCTCCCGGTGGTTGTGCTTCGCCCCATAGTCGAAACTCATCACCGCCGCCACGTCATGCTCCGCCCGCGCCCAATGCAGCGCAGCGACTGAATCCATCCCTCCGGAACACAACACGACGACTTTCATAAAAAACGGAAGTGAGGGTGAAAGCGTCCGCGAAAGCAAGTGACCGCCCGTTCGCCGCCTGCCTCCCTTGCCCGCTCACTTTCCCTTTTCCTTTCACCGACACTCTGCCTTTCACTCTTTCCATGCTCATCTTCCATGATCCGCAGTGTGCCGGCTATGGCTCTTCGATGCGCCCCGAGCAGCCTGCCCGCGTCGTCCGCACCGCCGCGCACCTTCGCGCGACGCACCCGGATTGGGAATTTCGTCTGCCGCCTCCTGCCGCCTTGGTCACCGATGCCGCGCTCACGCTCGTCCATACTCCGGCCCACCTCCGCCGCCTCGCACAACCCCGCGACTTCGATGCCGACACCCCGTTTTTCGACGACATCGGCGATCACGCCCGCCGCTCCGTCTCCGCCGCGCTCGCCGCCGCGCGTCACGCCCTCACGCATCGGACGCCCGTCTTTTCCCTCATGCGTCCGCCCGGCCACCACGCCACCGCGACGCAGGCCATGGGCTTCTGCTACTTGAACCAGATCGCCCTCGCCGCCGTTCACGCCGCCTACGATTTTCCCGCTGCCGCCACTTTGCCCGGCGCACCCGCGCGCCGCGTTGCCGTATGGGATTTCGATGCCCACCACGGCAACGGCACCGAAGCCATTCTCCACCACCTCATCTCGTCGGCCACCTCCGCCCCGGCCGCCCGCGCGGCCTTTTTCTTCGCCTCCGTCCATCAACACCCCGGCTATCCCGGCACCGGCACGCGCGACCTCGGCCCGCAGATTCGCAACTGGCCCGTCCCCCCGCGCACGCCGCGCGAGCAACACATGGCCGCCCTCCGTGCCTCGCTCGACGCCGTCATCGCGTTTCGCCCCGACCTCATTCTCGTTTCGGCCGGCTTCGATGCCTACGCGCGCGATCCCATCACCTCGATGACCTTGGAGCGCGACGACTTTGCCACCCTCGGCTGTTGGCTCGCCGAAGCGCGCTTTCCGGCTCCGACACCCGCTTCCACCTCCGCCCCGTCGGCGCCGCGGTCCAGTCCCGCCGCCGCCATCCTCGAAGGCGGCTACAGCGAAGATCTTCCTTTGTTGGTTGAAGCCTTCCTCTCGGCGTGGGACAAAAACGCCTCTTAATTCGCAGCGGCCTCCTGCCGCCCGCTCAGCCTGACGCATGATTTCTCGCTTCCTCCCTCTGCCCGTTCGCCGTTTGCTCGGCGTCAAAGTGACCACTCGTCCGCCCGCTTATCAGCTCCTCGACCAGCCCGGTTCACTTCAACCGCTGCTCACCGCGCTGGCCCGCGTGGAGGAGGTCTTCCTCGATACCGAGGCGGACAACATGTATCACTACAAGACCCGGGTCTGCCTCTTTCAGCTCCTCGTCGACGGTGAAGTCTACCTCGTCGATGTCCTCGCACCCGGCCTGAATGTTGAGCCCCTCCTCGACGTGCTCGCGCAGAAACACCTCGTGATGCACGGCAGCGATTTCGATCTCCGTCTCCTTCACGATCTCTGCGGCTTCCGCCCGAAAAGCATCTTCGACACGATGCTCGCCGCCCAGCTCCTCGGCCGCCAACGCATCGGCCTCGCCGGTCTCCTCGAAGAGCACTTCGGCGTCGCCGTCGACAAATCCGGCCAAAAAGCCAACTGGTCCCAACGCCCCATCACGCCGAAGCTCCTCAACTACGCCGCCCTCGACGTCTGGCACCTTCCCGCTCTCCGCGATATCCTCAAACGCGACCTCAAGAAACTCGGCCGCCTCGATTGGTTGGAGCAACAATGCCGCGCACAGATCGACGCCGGCTCCACCGGCTTTGCCCCCGCCACCGATACCGATTGGCGCATCGGCCGCAGCGAACGCCTCCGCGGTGCCGGACTCGGTGTCCTCCATGCCGTTTGGCATTGGCGCGAAGACCAGGCCCGCAACATCGACACTCCGCCTTTCAAAGTCTGCGGCAACACGCTCGTCCTCCAGATAGCCGAAGCCGCCGAGCAGGGCGATTCCGCGGCCTCCATCCTGGAGCGCGTTAACCTCGGTAAACGTCACGCGCGCCTCTTTCCTTCTCTTGCCACCGCCGTCCGCGCCGGCCTCGCCCGCGACCCGAAAACGCTCCCCCGTCGCCCCGGCCGCGATCCGAACCACGTTTCCCTTAGCCAGGCCGAGATTGAGCTCCAGGAGCGCATCAAGACCGACCGCGACCGCGTTGCGCAGAAACTCGGCATCGAGGCCACCCTCATCGCCAACCGCTCCCAGCTCGCCCAGATCGCCCGCTCCCCCAAGAAGATCGACGACCACCTCCTCCCCTGGCAGGCCACGCTCCTCCGCCACGAGCCCTCCCTAAAGGCCTGATTTCCCCCGGGAAATTCGTTCTCGTTCTCGTAATTTTTTTCTTTCGTCAGCCCACCGCCCCACGCCTCACCCCTCGCTCCGTCCGCCCGCCTTCACCCAAATCTTGCGAAACTTCCGCCGCCCCCCAGCGTCCCATCAACGCCTCACTTTTTAGTCCCCATGAAATCGAAGCTCCTCCTCCTCGCGACCCTCACCTCGGCCATCCTGTTCACCTCCGGCTGCGCCACCCGCACCACGGCGAGCGGCGGACGCGAGACCACCCTCCTCGGCGGGGCCGTCACCGTGGCCACCAATTCCTTCGAGCCCGTAGCGCCCGCCACCGTCAACGCGGACACGTCGAAAATCATGAGTGGCGGCAATCCCACCGGGAAAAAGACCACACTCTTCTGGGGCCTCATCACTCTGCACGACTACTGATTTTTCCCGCCCGCCCGGCACCTTCGTGCCACCCGAGCGCCCACTCCACCCGGAGGGGCGCTTTTTAAGTGCCCATTTTTCCCGTCTCCATCGCAGCTTGACGGCCGCGTGACCGCCCCGCAGCGCCCCGAGCTCACTCCACCGGCGCCGATTGACCGTCCGCCCGCGTCCCAAAAATCGTTCGTGTGTTTCCGGCGTTTCGTGGTTCTTTCTCCGCCTTCCATCACCTTCCCACGCCATGAAAATCAACGCCACGCTCACCCCCCAGCGCCTCACCAAAAAAACCGCGCGCGTCTTTGAACTCGCCGGCCAGAAGATCCGCGCCATCGACGCCGCCTGGGATCCCGCCAACGGCACGCCGGTCTTTACCGTCGCCGGCAAATACACCTCGCGCGGCTGGACCGAGTGGACCCAGGGCTTCCAGTTCGGCATGGGCTTCCTGCATTTCGATGCCACGGGCGACGCCTCCTCGCTCAAGCTCGCCCGCGAGAAGACCGTGAAACTCATGGCCTCCCACGTCTCGCACGTCGGCGTGCACGACCACGGCTTCAACAACGTCTCCACCTACGGCAACCTCCGCCGCCTCATACTCGAGGGCAAAGTTCCGCACAACCAGGACGAGCTCAACTTCACCGAGATCGCGCTCAAAGTTTCCGGCGCCGTCCAAGCCGCCCGCTACGCCACCACCAACGCCAAAGCCCCATGGTCGCCCGTCGCCGGCGCCCCCGGCGTCGCCCCCAGCGGCTACGTCTACTCCTTCAACGGCCCGCAGTCCCTCTTCGCCGACACGATCCGCTCCATGCGCTCCCTCGTCGTCGCGCACCAGCTCGGCCACGCGCTGATGGGTGAGGGCGATAAGCCCACCAATCTCCTCCACCGCGCCATCGAGCACGCCGCCACCACCGCGCGCTTCAATGTCTTCTTCGGCACTGGTCGCGACAGCTACGACGTCCGCGGCCGCGTCGCGCACGAGAGCGTTTTCAACCGCAACGACGGCCAGTTCCGCTGCCCGTCCTCGCAGCAAGGCTACTCGCCGTTCACCACCTGGACGCGCGGCGCCGCCTGGATCATCGCCGGCTACGCCGAGCAGCTCGAGTTTCTGGATACTGTCAAAGGCACCGACCTCGACGCCGTCGGCGGCCGTCGCGCCGTCACGGATCTCTTCCTCGAGACCGCCCGCGCCACGAGCGACTACTACATCGACGGCTACTCCGCGAAAGACGGCGTGCCCTACTGGGATTCGATGGCCCTCCACAGCCACAAGCTCGGCGACATCACCAAGAAAAACGCTGATCCTTACAACGCTCACGAACCCGTCGACAGCTCAGCCGCCGCCATCGCCGCGCAAGGCTTCCTCCGCCTCGGCACCTACCTCGCCGCGAAAGGCGACACCGCCGCCGGTAAGCGCTACTTCCAAGCCGGCCTCACCATCGCCGACACGCTCTTCGACGAGCCCTATCTCTCGACCGACAAAAAACACCAGGGCCTTCTCCTCCACAGCGTCTACCACCGTCCGAACGGCTGGGACCACGTCGCCAAGGGCCAAAAAGTTCCGAACGGTGAATCCTCGATGTGGGGCGACTACCACGCGATGGAGCTCGCGCTCCTCATCCAGCGCCTGGCCGAGCAGAAATACTACACGTTCTTCTGAGCCATCGAGAAAGTAGGGCAGGGTCTCTGACCCGCCCTTTTTCGTTTCGAGTATTTCTTGATCGTTTCGAGGGCGGGTCAGAGACCCCGCCCTACTTCAATCTCTCCTCCTCACCGTGCCCACCCGCCTCCTCTACGAATCCCACTGCCACACCCCGCTGTGCAAACACGCGCACGGTGAACCCGTGGAATACGCCGCCGAGGCCCTCGCGCGCGGACTGAAGGGCATCATCTTCACCTGCCACTGCCCGCTGCCCGACCGCATCTCGCACGCCGTGCGCATGACGCCCGAGCAATATGACCACTACGTCGAGCTCGTCGCCGCCGCCCGCGAACAATTCGCCGACCGGCTCGACGTGCGCCTCGGCCTGGAGAGCGACTACTATCCCGGCGTCGAACCGTGGCTCGAAAAACTCCACGCCCGCTTCCCGCTCCACCACGTGCTCGGCTCCGTCCACCCGCAGGTCCCTGACTACCGCGCGCGCTTCTTCCACGGCAACTGGTTCGAGTATCAACAAACCTACTTCGACCACCTCGCCCGCTCCGCCGAGACCGGCCTCTACGACACCCTCG
>CALRZR010000028.1:0-44963 GCA_943372705.1 Opitutus sp. GAS368
GGGGGGATGGGGTCTGGGGTTTGGGGTCTTGGGTTTGGGAGATGGGGGAAGCGGGCTCGGGGCGCGTGCAGGAGGCGGTGAGGAGGAGGGCGGCGGCGAAGAGGGAGACGGAGAGGCGGTGCATGGCGCGAGGAGCAGAAATTTTTACCACGGATAACACGGATCTGACAGATGGAGGCTGCGGAGGGTCCCGCCTCTCACGAGGCGGGCTACGTGGGGAATGGGCGGGTCGGAGACCCTGCCCTACTTTAGAAGGAAGTGCGGACGCTGAGTTCGGCCGTGCGGGGATCGGAGAGGCGGCGCATCGTCGTGCCGGCGACGGTTTGGTAGGTCTCGTCGAGGAGGTTGCGGCCGCGGAGGGTGAACGTCGCGCGGCGGTAGGTGTAGCTCGCGGAGGCGTCGAGGACGACGTAACCGTCGGCGACGACGGAGTTGTTGGTATTGCCGAAGCGGTCGCTCACGTAGCGCGGGCCGCCGCTGAGGGCAAAGCCGTTGGTGAAGCGTTTCGCGACGAAGAAATTCGCAACCCACTCGGGGACGTTGCTCGGGCGTTTGCCGGCGCGGGAGATGATGCCGGTGCCGAGGTTTTCATTGAAGTCGGCATATTCGGAATCGGTGAAGGCGCCGTTGAGTTCGACGCGCCAGCCGTCGCCGGGGGAGACGGCGAGGGCGGCTTCGATGCCCTTGGATTTCTGCGCGCCGATCTGTTGATTGGTGCGGATGCCGGTGACGGGGTCGGTCGTGCTGGTGAGGAGATCTTTTTTCAGGAGATCGAAGACGGCGACGGTGGCGTCGAGCTTGCCGCGGAAAAACGTGCCCTTGAGGCCGGCTTCATATTGCTGGCCCTTTTGGAGGGAGAAGTCGGCGCTCGTGGCGGTGAGCGAGACGAGCTGCGTGACGGGCTCGGCGGCGCGGCTGAAGGAGGCGTAGGCGTTGATTTCCTTGGTGAGGATGAACACACCGCCGATGCGGCCGGTGGTGGTGCGATAGCCTTTCTTGAAGGTCGAGAACGGCGTGGGCGTCGCAGTGGTGTTGTTGGCGAGCGTGTCGCGCTGGAGCGAGATGTGGTCGTAGCGCAGGCCGACGACGGCGCGGAAGTTCGACGTGACGTCGAAGACATCCTGGAGGTGGAAGGCGTGCGTCTCGACGCCGATGCGGGAGGTCTTCTGGAAACGCGAGGCGGGGCCGTAACCAACATTCGGATTCAGGAGGGTGACGGCGGGGATGGCGGTGACCTGGTTGCCGGCGGCGCCGCCGCGGATCTGGTCGTTGTGCTCGAAGACGGCGCCGACGACGAGTCGGTTGGCGTGGCCGGCGATCGGTTTCTTGAGCGTAAGGTCGAGGCGGTCGCCGACGAGGACGTCGTCACGGTAGATGAGCGTGAGGCCGCCACGCGTGATGTTTTTGGCGACGGGGTTCCAGGTGTTGCTCTCGGTGTTCTTCCACTTGAGGAGCTGGGTGGCGACGTAGGTCTCGTTGCGCAGCTCGAGGTCGGGGGCGAGGCGGAGATCGGCGCGGACGCGATTGAAGACGTTCTCGGTCGTCGCGTAGTTATCGTAGAAGTTGTAGTTGGTGCGGCGCGCGGCGGGATCGACGCGGGGGTTGACCATGCGGTCGGTGGCGTTGGCGAAGAGGCGGACCTCGGGCGCAGCGTTGGCGACGGTGGTGTTGACGACGGCATCGAAGATGACCGGGTTGCCGTAGTAGCTCTCGTTCCAGTCATCGAGGAAGGTGCCGAACCAGGTGAGCGTGAGCTTATCGGTGGCGCGCCACGCGAGGGAGAGCGCGACGGCGTCGTAGCGCTGGGAATTCCGCTCCTGGTAGGCGTAGGTTTGGTTGTGGGAGTAGTCGGCTCTGAAGTTGAGTGTTGAGGGTTGAGAGTTGAGAGACGACTTCAGCAGGGGACCGCCGACGCCGAGGCCGATGCGGTAGCTGCCCCAGGCGCCGTAGCTGGCCATGGCATCGCCGCGGAAATCGGCGGATGGGGATTTCGAGATGTAGTTCACCGCGCCACCAATGGCGCCTTCGCCGAACATGAGACCGTCGGGGCCTTTGAGGACTTCGATGCGGTCGAGGATGAAGGAGTCGACGGTGCGGGAGGATTGGGAGGCGGTGTTTTGGCGGATGCCGTCGCGCATGATCGTGACGTTGTTGCCGCCGAAACCGCGCGTGGAGTAGTTGGGGATGGAGCCGAACTGCGTGCCGCCGGTCATGCCGACGGCGGCCTCGACGGCTTCGACGGCGGTGCGGAGGCCGCGGAGCTGCATCATCTCCTGCGTGATGATGGAAACGCTCGCGGGGAGATCGCGGCTGGTGAGACCGAGGCGCGAGCCGGAGGTGGAGATGGCGTCGAGCGGGAGGGAGAAATTGTTCTCCTTTTCGGCGGCGACGGCGAAGCGGTCGAGGGTGACGGGTTCGTCGGCGGCGGGTTTGGGCGCTTGCGCGGAGAGGGTGGTGGAGAGAAGGACCAAGGACCAAGGGCCAAGGACCAAGGGATGCAGAGAGTGGCGGAGAGACATGGAAGTGGGACGCGTGAAAGTGGGAATTGGCACGACGGCGGGCACGCGGACGCGCGGTCGTGGTGGGTTCGCCGATACGGCGGGGCCGGGGGCGAACGGGAGCGGAGGGGAAACGTGCGCTCAGTTGCTCACGGGTAGGTATACCCGGGACGCGGTGGCGGACGTGGGGAGGTCACGGGCAGGCGCCCGTGCCGCTCAGGCGCGCGGAGGCGGGACGGGGACGGGGTCGGTGCGCGACGGCGGGACGCTCGCAAGCGTCACGGGCCAGTCGGCGGAAGAGGAAAGGAAAACGGGGCGAGTCGCGGCGTGCAGGGCGAGGACGAGTTTCTCCTGGCCGGCTTTTTCGACGGAGCCGGGGAGCTGCTGCCGGGCGGTTTCTTTGGCGGCGGCGACGCCGAGGCACATTTCGCAGGGCTTCGCGGGATCGAAGGTGGCGGCGAGGGCTTCGCCGAGCGGGAGCGCGCGGGCGTTTTCGGCGAACATCTTGCCCCACGCGAAGACCTGCACGGCGTCCAGCAGCGCGCCGTTGGCGCAGAGCCAGGCGAAGAGGAGGCAGGTGATGGAGAATTTTTTTCGCACGCGAAAAAGCGAGAGGCGCGGAAGGTGGGCGGAGCGGACGGGGCGGAGCAAGGATGAAGTGGGGGCGGAGCGTGGCGGGCAACGCGACGCGGGCGTCGCGTCTGCAGCTGCGGGGCTCATACCAAGTTGCTTCAAGGTGAGCCCAAGGACGGTTTTTGGTAGGAGCCTGCTTGCAGGCGATTCAGCTCGTGAGAAATCGCCTGCAAGCAGGCTCCTACCTTCAAGCGAGTCCCAGAGGGCACGCAGGAGTCACAGCGCAAGAGCCCCGGCTCGTGAGATTGGGACGATTGGGTCGTCGCAGGCGTGAGCGTGCGGACGCAGGCACCGCTCGTTAACACGAGCGGCTACGCGGAATCTGCTGAAGTCCAATCTTCATCGGCGTTTGGTGATGGGTGGCGTGGTCTCGGGGCGGTATGAATGCGACTAGGGTTGAACCGGGGTAGCCGGCGGTGGGAGCGGGTGGGACTTGAGAAGTTCCTCGGCGGTGAAGAAGTTGATTTGGGCTTTGGAGGCGGCGCGGACTTGGCGGACTTTTTCGGCGCTCACGGGATCGAGGTCGTTGCCAAAGGACTGGCGCACGTAGCTGAGGACGGCGGCGAGCTCGTTGTCGCCGAGCAATTCGCCGAAGCCCATCATGGGCGGCACGCCTTGGGTCGGATCGTAGCGTTGGCCGGCGACGTCGATGGGGCCCCAGAGGCCTTTGAGCGCGATTTTGATGAGGCGCTCGTCGTCGGCGAGCCACTCGCGTTGCGTGAGCGGCGGGTAGATCTTGGCGAGGCCTTTGCCGTCGGCCTGATGGCAGGTGACGCAGTGGGCGTCGCGCAGGTAGACTTCTTTGCCGATGTTGTAGACGCGGTTGTCTTCACCTTCGAGTTTGCGGGTCGGGCCGTAGCTTTTCGCTTCGTCAGTCGGTGGCGGTTTCGGAAACACAAACTTGCCGTCGAGGTAGGCGAGAGCGGCGGAGTTGTTGGCGAAGTCCATCTGGCCGGAGGCGCGGAGGGCGGCGACGTCGTCCTTGAGCGTGTGTTGGAGAATTTGTTTCGTGACCGGCCCCATCCACGGATCGAGCGGGAGCTTCATCGCTTCGAAGACGATGCGGGCGCCGTCGGGGTTGTCGGCCCAGGAGGCGGCGACGATGGCGGCGAGGCGCACGCGCGGGTGCGGGTCGCGGGCGGCCTGGAGGAGGAGCAGGCCGGCGTCGGGGATTTTGTCGTAGGCGAAACGGACGACATCCACGGCGGCGGCGCGGGCTTGGTGCTGGCCGGCGGCGAGACACTGGCGGAGAAGTTCGGGGTCGGGGCGGTTTTGCGCCCAAGTCGCCCAGAGGGCTTCGCAGAGGTGGTGTGCGTAATCGGGATGCTGGCGATCGAGCTGCGCGGCCCACGCGCGCACGGCCGGGAGGACTTCGGCGGCGGGACGGCCGCGCAATTCGCGGCGGGTGCGGTAACGGGTGCGGTATTCGGGGAGTTTGAGATTTTCGAGGAGCTGCGCGAGCGGGGCGCCGGCGATCTTCGCGGGGACCACGAGCGGGCGGGCCGGATACGTGATGCGATAGATGCGGCCGTGGTCGCGATCGCGCTTCGGGTCGCGGGCGTTGTGCTGCATGTGGCCGACGAGGGCGTTGTGCCAATCGACGAAGTAGAGGGAGCCGTCGGGGGCGAACTCGAGGTCGACGGGGCGGTAGTTCGGATCGTTGGAGGCGACGAGATCGCCGGCGAGTTTGCCGGTGAAGCCGGTGTTGTCTTCGGTGACGGAGCTGAGGCCGATGCCGAGGAAACCGATGGAGTTGCAGATCATGAACTGGCCCTGCAACTCGTCGGGGAAGTGGCGGGACGAGACGAATTCGGAGCCGGACGTCGGGCGGGAACGCTTCGGGACAAAGGTCTGCGATTTCTCGATTTCGACGCCGTAGGGCATTTTGGCGGAGACGGGGAGGCCCCACCAGTTGAGGCCGTTGGAGGCGTCGGAGATGAAGGCCTGTTCCCAGCGGTCGAAGGCGAGGCCCCAGGGGTTGTTGTAATCGCTCTGGCTGTAGCGTTCTAGGCGGAAGCTCTTCGGATCGAAGCGCCAGACGCCGCCGTCGTTGCAGCGGCGCGGGCCGTAGGGCGTCTCGACTTGCGAGTGGAGGAAGCGGCCTTCGAGCAGATAAAACGCGCCGGAGGCATCGGCGCTGTAGGCGGAGATGGCGTGATGGGTGTCGTGGGTATCGAAACCGTGCATGAGGATCTCCATGCGGTCGGCGCGATCGTCTCCGTTGTCGTCGACGAGAAGGCAGAGGTTGGGCTCCTGTGAGACGTAGACGCCTTCGGGGGCGAGTTCGAAGCCGATGGGGAGGTGCAGGCCGGAGGCGAAGACGGTCTGTTTGTCGGCTTTGCCGTCGTGGTCGGTGTCTTCGAAAATGAGCAGCTTGTCGTCGGGGCGCGGATCGCCGGGACGCCAGTGCGGATAGGTGGGCATGACGGCGACCCAGAGGCGGCCGCGGTTGTCGAACGACATTTGGACCGGGTTGCGGAGATCGGGGAATTCGCGCTCGGAGGCGAAGAGTTCCACTTTGAAGCCGTCTTTGATTTTGAGATTCTTGATGACGTCCCGGCCGTCGGCGTAGGTGTCCTGACCCATGGCGCCGCCGGTCTTGAAATTCGTTGCGACGGGCGGGAGCGCGTGCGTGCCGGAGTCGTCGACGACGAGGTCGTGTTTGCGGCCGGCGGCGATGTCGTGGATGAGGGTGTCGCGCAGGGCGGTCAGCTCGCGCGTCTTCTTGATTTCGTCGGGGTAATTCTGCGGGCCGTAGGGAGCGTAGCGCTGGCCGTGGGTGTGGACGCCGTTGACGAGGTAATAGTCGTTGGACCAGAGCCAGTCCTTCTCTTTGACGGCGGCGAGGAGCAGCGCGGGAGCGGCGGTGGAGACGGCGGCGGGCGGGCCGTAGAGGCCCTCGGCGAGGAGCACGGCGAGTTCACCGTAGCCGGCATCGGTGGGGGCCATGCCGTTGATGGTGAGCGGGCGGCCGCCGCGGCGGTAACGCTCGAGCGTCGGATGGAAGAGGTCGACGAAGGTGAGGCCGTGCTGGCGGGCGACGCGCTCCATGGCGGCGGTGTAGAGGGCGAGGCGGGCGTTTTCCTGGACGCC
Source organism: Opitutus sp. GAS368 (assembly GCA_943372705.1). Classification (GTDB taxonomy): domain Bacteria; phylum Verrucomicrobiota; class Verrucomicrobiia; order Opitutales; family Opitutaceae; genus GAS368. The sequence continues at coordinate 6,225 of CALRZR010000028.1, forward strand.
GTCGGGGAGATCGCGCTGCGCGGAGAGGTTTTCGAAAGCGATGGGGGAGACGAGCACGAGGCGCGGGGCGGCCTGGCCATTGTAGGCGAGGCCGAGGGTGTGGGTGACGAACGCGGTGAGCTCCGCCTCGTAGTTGGCGACGCGATCGGGTCCGTCGAACGACTCGTTGTATCCGAAAAACGCGACGATGGTATCGGCCTGCAGAAACGTAAGCCACTGGTCGGGCATGGGGAAGAAGCCCTTGCCGTTGTGCTGGGAGAATTCGGGCCGGAATTTTTCGGCGCCGGGAAAGGCCCATTGCGAAACGCGGCCGGGGTGCGGACGAAACGCCGGGGTGTCGCCGGCGCGGGCGACGTTGCGCACGATGAGGCCGGCGGCGGGGAAACGGCGGTGAAGCTCGGTCTCGAAGCGGCTGTGGTAGACATCGCGTTCGGCGAAGCCGTTGCCGACGAAGACCACGCGCTCGCCGGGTGCGGGTGCAGCGACGGCCTGCGCGCGCCGCGCGGTCGCGGGCCCGGGGTGAGGGAGGGCGGCGTGCGGGGCGTTGGCCGGGGCGGGCGTGGGGCCCGAGACGACTGCCTCGGTGGATTTGGCGGCGGTTTTACCGGCGCGTTTCGCCTTGGGCTTGGACTCCGGGGTGGCGGCGAAAGCAAGCGACGTGGCCAGGGCGAGGAAGAGAAGGCGAAGGTGCATGGGGTGAACGCGGTGAGCAGGGCAGATCGGCACCCCGGACGTCGAGCTTGCGAAAAACGCGGCGGGGTGGGCGACTGAGGCGCGGACGGCTCAGAGGGAGGCGTCGAGTTTCAGCCAGAAGAAGCGGCCGGGTTCGTTGACGCGGGTGGTCTGGATGAAGCCGGGGATCAGGCTGCCGGCGCGGCTGATGTGCTCCGCGTAGGTGCGGTCGAGGACGTTGTCGACGCCGGCACTGACGCGGACGCGGGTGGTGAGACGCCAGCTCGCGTGGAGGGCGAGGGCGCCGAAGCCGGCGGAGCGGCCGAGGTCCTGGCCGACGATGTTGCCCTGATTCACGGCGACGCGGTCCTGGGCGGAGACGAGGCGGAGGAGGGCGCCGGCGGACCAGACAGGGCGCGTGTAGGAAATGCCGATACGCGTCTCGAGTGGCGGGAGCTGGGCGAGCGGGCGCGCGTCGGTGTCGTTTTCGCCGCGCACGTAGGCGAGGGAAGCGTCGAGGTTCCAGTGTTCGGCGAGGCGGAGGCCGAGGTCGGCTTCGCCGCCCCACGTGGAGGCGTCGACGTTGCGGGTGATGGTGGTGGTGTGGGTGGTCGTCGTCATGCCGCCCATGCCGGGCATCATACCCATGCCGGGCATGGCGGGCGTGGTGGAGGTTTTGGCGAAATTGGTTTGGACGAGGAGGTAGTCGTCGATCTGCGAGACGAACGCGGAGACAGAGAGGCGGACGGGGCCGCGGCGGTAGAGCGTGCCGAAGTCGAGTTGGGTGGTGGTCTCGGGGCGGACGCCGAACGCGGTGACGGAGGCGGCGCTCTCGTTTTTCACGATTTCCCAGTAGTCGGGGAAGCGTTGGGTGCGGCCGAGGCCGGCGAAGACGGTGGCGGCGGAGGAGGCGACGTCGCGTTCGTAGCGGGCGAAGCCGCTGGCGAGATCGCTGGTGCGCGTGTGGCGGGCGCCGGGGTTGGGAGCGGTGCTCATCATGGAGAGCGCGACGGCGGCGCGTTCATCGGTGGCGCGCCAGTGATCGAGGCGGGCGCCGGCGTAAAGGCGTTGGTCGCGGGAGAGCGTGAAGGCGGATTCGGCGAAGGCGCCGGTCTGCAGAAACGCGGCGTCGCGCAGGCGGGCGTTGGCGGCGAAGGGCGCGGTGAGCTCGTTCGACGTGGAGCGGACGGAGTGGGTGTTGCGCTGGGTGTCGAGGCCGACGGTGACGCGCGCGGGAGCGGCGGGCGTGAGCACGAGTTGGGCGAGACCGCCGGTGGTGAGGCGGTCGGGATTGGAGACGGCGCGGCCGGGCATCATCATCGACGGGGCGAAGGTGCGTCGGCTGAAGTTATCCATCACGTGGTCGACGTAGTTGTGGAAAAAGTGCGCTTCGGCGGAGGCGATGAGCGGAGTGAGCGCGGTGCGGGTGAAGCGGAGGCCGTAGTTTTCGCGGGCAAACTTCACGCCATCCATCGCGCGGTCGGCGTAGGCGGCCTCGCCGTCGCTGCGGGCAGTGTTGAATTCGAGCACGGTCTGCGCATCGGGCGTCCACGCGGCGGAGGCGTTGGCGCTCCAGCGATCGTAGGCGGAGTGGACGGAGCGGCCGGAGCCGTCGGTGTAGTCGTCGGCGCGGGTCGTGGTGGCGGAGACGCGGGCCTGGGCGATGGGCGCGGCTACGCGGGCATCGAAGGCGGCATCGACGCGGCCGAAGCTGCCGGCGGTGGCGGAGGCGAAGAGAGAATTTTCGCGGGCGGTGGGGCGGCGGGTGTCGCGCTCGAAGAGGACGACGCCGGCGGAATTGCCGGGACCGTGGAGGACGGACTGCGGGCCTTTGACGACGGTGATGCGGTCGTAAGCGGCGGGGAAAACGTAGGCGGTGGGCGGATCCATGCGGTTGCCGCAGCCGCCGTAGATGCACTCGCCGTCGATCTGGATGCCGAGGCGGGAGCCGGCGAGACCGCGGAGAACGGGGTCGCCATCGGTGCCGCCTTTGCGGATGACGGAGAAGCCCGCGATGTTTTTGAGGACATCGGCGCCGTCGTGGGCCGGGGCGGGTTGCGCGGGTGCCTTGGGATCGGCGGTGACGACGAGCGGCGCGGAGGCGCGGGCGATCGTGGTGACGACGGGTTCGAGTTGGACGATGTCGGGGGACGCGGCGGGCGCCGGTGAAATCGGAGCGGCCAGCGCGGAGGAGGTGGAGGCGAGAAGGACCAAGGACCAAGGGTCAAGGACCAAGGGAAGCGGTCGGCAACGGAGATGCATGGGAGGAAAGCGCGTGGAGGTGAACGTGGCACGACGGCGGGCACGCGGACGCGCGGTCGTGGTGGGTTCGCCGATACGGCGGGGCCGGGGGCGAACGGGAGCGGAGGGGAAACGTGCGCTCAGCTGATCACGGGTCGGTAAACCCGGTACAAGGTGGCGGACGTGGGGAGGTCACGGGCGAGCGCCCGTGCCGCTCAGGCGCGCGGGGGCGGGACGGGGACGGGGTCGGTGCGCGACGGCGCAACGCTCGCAAGCGTCACGGGCCAGTCGGCGGAAGGGGAAATGAAAACGGGGCGCGTGGCGGCGTGCAGCGCGAGGACCAGCTTCTCGCCAGACGTGCGCTCGACGGAGCCGGGGAGCTGCTGCTTGGCGGTGTCTTTCGCGGAAGCGACACTGACGCACAGATGGCAGGCGCGGGCGGGGTCAAAGGTGGCCTGGAACGCGGTGGCCACGCGCATGGTTTGCAGGTTTTCGGAAAACATCTTGCCCCAGGCGAAGACCTGCACGGCGTCCAGCAGCGCGCCGTTGGCGCAGAGCCAGGCGAAGAGGAGGCAGGTGATGGAGAGTTTTTTTCGCACGCGCAAAAACCGGGATGCGGCGGAAAGTGGGCGGAGCGGGCGGGGCGGGGCAAGCGCGATTTTTGGGGCGGTGATGCGAATCAAAAATAGCTCGAGACGAAGGATCGGAGGGGTGAACCGCTAATTTTCGCTAATTTTTCGGAGCGGAGTGATTCGCCTGATCGGCGAAGCGGGAGAGGTTTTTTTGCGATGAGCGTGGAGTTGGGGCGCGGAGGAGTTATGCGTGGCGGGATGACGATGGTGAATGCTCGTGAACTTCCTCCGGTGACGGTGTTGTGCGGATTCCTCGGAGCGGGGAAGACGACGCTGCTGCGGCATTTGCTGGGGCAGGCGGCGGATTCGGCGGGCTCACCGCAGGAAGGGCGGCGGTGGGCGGCGGTCGTGAACGACGTGGCGGCGATCAATATCGACGGACAGGTGGTGCAGGGGGCGGGAGCCCGTTCGACAGACTCAGGGCAGGCTCAGCGCGTGGTGCAGTTGGGAAACGGGTGCGTGTGTTGCTCGGTGAAGGATGAACTGGCCGAGACCGTGGCGGAGTTGTGCGGGGGGGCGGTGAAATATGACCACGTTTTGGTGGAGACGACGGGCGTTGCGGACCCGCGGGGCGTGGCGGATTTGTTTGTGCGGAAGAATCGGTTTGGGCGGAGCCTGAGCGATTTTGCGCGGTTGAGTGCGCTCGTGACCGTGGTGGATGCGCGGGGATTTTTGGCGGAACGGGCGCGGAGTGGCGGGGCGGGGGTGGAAGGGCGAGCGGGAGAGAACGAGAGAGGGGGAGAGGGGGAGACGGAGGGGGCGGAAATGAGAACGCGGGACGAGAACGTGGAACGCGAAGGAGACGGAGGGACGGAGGCGGCGGGGAGAAAGAGGAAAGAGAAAGAGGAAAGAGAAAGAGTGGGAGGCGTGAAGCCGGTGTTTGAGCTGATGGTCGATCAGGCGGAGTGCGCGGATGTGATCGTTCTGAACAAGTGCGACGTCGTGAGCGAAGCGGAGCTCGGGCAGCTGGAGGTGATTCTGCGCGGGCTCAATCCGCGGGCGGAGATTTTGCGCGCGGAACACGGGCAGGTCGCGAGCGAGTTTTTGCTGGGGCGAGTGCGGTTTGACGAGAAGGCGACGCTCGGGGCGGCGCGGTGGATCCGGGTGTTGAATGGGCGGGCGGGGGCTGAGAAACGCGACGGGGGCGTCGCGTCCCCAACGGAGGAGCGCGGCGCGGCGGGAGTGGGGGTGTGGAAGCCGGGGGCGGCGCGGCACGAGGACGAGTATGGCATCCGGAGTTTTGTATTTGAGGCGCGGCGGGCGTTGGTGCGGGAGAAATTTTTGGCGTGGCTGGAGCGGGAGCTGCCGGAGGGGTTGTTGCGCGCGAAGGGATTTTTTTGGTTCGAGGATCAGGCGGCGGATATTGGATTTTTGTCGGTGGCAGGCGGCGGCGTGCGCACGGAGTGGGTGGGCACGTGGGCGGCGGCGCTCGTGGAGGCGGGCGTGATCACGGCGGCGGCGGTGCCGGCGAGCGCGCGGGAAAAGTGGGTGGAGCCGCGGGGCGACCGACGCGTGGAATTGGTTTTCATCGGCATCGGGCTCGATGAGGCGGCGATGCGGGCGGGGTTGGCTGCGTGCCTCGGGTGAGGGCGATGCGCGGAGAGGGCGGGTCGGAGACCCTGCCCTACTTTGAGGGGAGGGCGGCGAGGACGGCGGTGGCGATTTGCTCGGCAACGGCGGGGGCGGTGGCAGCGTCGAGGGGAAACGTGGCGGACCAGAGGACGGCACCGTCTTTTGCGCGGAGGAGGCGGACCTCGAGTTCGCGCGGCGTGGCCTCGGTGAGACGGGCGGCGAGGAGGTGCGCGGCGGAGAGTTTGCCGGCGTGGGCGACGAGGGCGGCGTCGGTGGCGGCGGCCGGGGAGGCGGAGGCGACGATGGCCGAACCGGGGCGGACGACGCTGAGTTGGCCGAACGTGGCGGTGAAGACGGTGTCGGCGAATTTCGCTGCGGAGGCGTCGGCGACGCCGAGTGCAAAGGGGACGACGGCGAGCGATTTGTGCGCGGCGGCTTTCTTCGGATCGAGACCGTCGGCGAGGCCGCGAGCGAACTCGGCGCCGAGCTTGGCGATTTCAGCCGGTGTGAGTTCGGTGTCGGTTTTCGCTTTTTCGGAGGCGGCGCGGATGAATTTTTCACCGGTCGGCGTGACGAGCGCGGACTTTTTTTCGCGGGCGGGTTTCTTGTTGGTGTCGAGCTCGACGGAATCGCGGCCGCAGCGGGAGAAGAGCAGCAGCACGAACCAAACGGTGAGGACGATGCGGAGCCATTTCGGCGCGCGTTTGAACAACATCCAGCCGGCGGAGAGCGCCCACCAGAAAACTTCGGCGAAGAACTTCAGAGTGTGGCCGATGTGGCCGAATTTCTCCGGCACGTGGGGAAACGGCGGCATCGGCGGCGGGGCATGATGCGCGTGGTCGTCGGCGGGGGGAGGCGGGGGAGGTGGGGTCGCGGTGGGCGGCGTCGAGCGGGCGGCGGAGGGATGAGAGGGGCGGGTGGACGCGGAGACGGGGCGCGGGGGCGCGGTGTGTTCGCCGGCGAGGAGGCGGCGGCAGAGCGCTTCGAGGGCGGGCGTGGATTGGCCGCCGGGGAGGCGGAGCCATTGCACGGCGAGAAATTTATCCGGGACGCGCGCGCCGGATTCGCTCGTGCCGTCGATCACGACGGGCAGGAGGAACATGACATCGTCGGCCATATCGAGCGTGCGCTCGGCGGCGAGACGCCACTCGCGGCGGAAGTAACCTTCTTTGCGCGCCTCCGTGGCGGCCGAAATCATCGGCAGGAAATAATCGCAGTCGCGGATTTGGCGGCGGATTTTTTGGTCCCAGGCATCGCCGCCGCCGAGTTCGTTTTCGTCATACCAGACCTCGAGGCCGGTGGCGGCGAGGGTGTCGCGCAACGTGCGTGCGGCAGCGCGGTCTTCGGAGGCGTAGCTGATGAAGACGGACGGGCGCGGCGGAGGCGTGATGGCGGCGTCGCTGGACATGGAACGGGCGGAAGCTCACGGCGTGCCGCGGAGGGGTCAAGCATGCGGGCGCGGCGGTCGGGGGTGCGCGGGCGAAACGGGGGCGGGGTGGGAAGCGTAGATCGGGAGGCCGCAGTGCGGATGACGGAAAATTTTTGAAACACGGGCACGGGGCGGGCGTCGATAGGCGGATGACGTGTGGATTTTTTTCGAGAACGGCAAAGCTGCTGGCGGTGTGGCTGCTGGGCGCGGCGTTGGGCGGAGGCGGGGCCGTGGCGGCGGAGGCTGCGGCACATGACACGCTGGTTTACAAAGATGGCGACCGCGTGCACGGCCGCGTCATGTCGCGCGAAGGCAACGTGATCGTGTTCAAATCGGACCGTTTTGGAGAACTGCGGGTGGCCGCGTCCGATGCGGTCGTCGTCGTGGCAGACAAACCGGCGATGCCGGCGAAGGCAGTCGTGGCGAACACGCCCGCTGCGGCGGCAACGGCACCGGCGAGCGCCGTGGTGGCGGGAACTGCGGCACCGGCCAAAGTGGCAACGGCGACTCCGGTGGGAAAGAGCGCGGCGGAGCACGATGAGGAAGAACGCGTGCGGTTGTGGGAACGGTTTTCACCGTGGGTGCTGACGGCGCGCGTGCGGCAATTTTTCGGGCCGTGGCACGGGCGCCTCGCGCTCTCGACGGAGGTGGTGGCGGACAGCACGGACCGGGAAAATTTTTCGGCCGATGTGAATTTTGGCCGAAAATGGGAGCGCAACGAAGTGCAGCTCAATGCGCGCTACGACTTCAGCGAGACGAACCAGGTGCCGACGGCGGACATGGTAAGAGTCGGAGGGTATGGGCGGCATGATTTCAATCCGCGGCGGTTTGCGCACTACCGGCCGACGTTGGAACTGAACCGGGCGAGTCAACGGGCGGGTTTTCCGAACGACTACATGCTGCTGCAGCAGGAACTCGGGGCGGGCTTCAACGTGTTGAGCCGACCGGGACGCAAACTGCGCGCAGGGGTGTCGCAGAATTTGTTCGATTTGTGGGACCGACAGGCGGGCTCGGAGCACAGCTCGCGCGGTGTGCAGTCGGCGTTTGAAGAGGTGGAGTGGACGCTGCCGTGGCGGATGTCGCTCGCGCAACGCGGCGTGTGGTATCCGGTGCGCAGCCGGGACGACGGTTGGGAGAACCGCGTCGAGCTGAACAAAAAGCTGACCGAGACGCTGAGCACGTCGCTGCGACACGAGGTGCGGAAAAACAATCCGGACGGCAGCGCGCAGGACTATACGCGGCTGAAGGTGTTGTTCGGTTTGGATTTTTGAGTGCGGGCGATTTTTCGGCTCGGGGTCGCGGAGGTGATGGGTCATGGGTCGAAGATACCCATGAAAATAAAATCGATTTGGTCTTTGGTGTGCGCGGCGCTGGTGATGGTGGTGGCGGGTGGCTCGGATGCGGCGGAGAAGGCTGAGAAGAAGGCGGCGGCGCCGATGGCGGCGGTCGGGAAAATCGTGCTGGAATTGCCGCCGGTAGCGGGCAATCCGCGCAACAGCGAAGGGGCGTTTGCGGAGTTGGGCGACGGGAAGATCCTGTTCGTCTACAGCCATTTTCTTGGGACCTCGGGCAGCGATCATGCGAAGGCGCGGCTGGCGGCGCGGGTGTCGGCGGACGGCGGCGAGACGTGGTCGGCGGATACGTTTGTCGCGATCCCGCGCGAGGACGAGGCGATGAACGTGATGAGCGTATCGCTGCTGCGGCTGGGGAACGGCGACCTCGGGTTGTTTTACCTGCTGCGGTTCAGCTGGCACGAGATGCGGATGTGGCTGATGCGTTCGAACGACGATGGGCGCACGTGGGGCGAGCCGGTGAACTGCATGCCGGCGGGCGGCTACTACGTGGTGAACAACGACCGCGTGGTGCGGCTCGCGTCGGGGCGGCTGGTGATCCCGGCGGCGCGGCATCCGGCGCGGGCGGACCGCAACGAATCGTCGGCCGTGGATTGGCGGGGTGTGACGACGTTTTTCCTTTCGGACGACGACGGGCGCACGTGGCGGGAGTCGGCGGGGAGCGTGACGCTGCCGGTGGTGCACACGCGGAGCGGATTGCAAGAGCCGGGCGTGGTGGAACTCGCGCCGGGGCATGTGTGGGCGTGGGCGCGCACGGACCTCGGGCGGCAATACGAAATGTTTTCGACGGATGGGGCCGAGACGTGGACGCAGGCGACACCGTCCCGGTTTACGTCGCCGAATTCACCGCTCTCGGTGAAGCGCATGGCGGACGGAGGGAAGAAACTGCTGGCAATTTGGAATCCGGCGCCGGTCTACGAAACGCGCGCGATGAAGGCTCCGGGCGGAGATCGCACGCCGCTGGTGATCGCGACGGGCACGAGTGCGGCGGGGAAGTGGAGCGCGGCGAAAATCATCGACGGACCGGACGAACCGACGGCGGGGTATTGCTACACAGCGATCCACTTCACGAAAGACGCGGTGCTCCTGGCGTATTGCGCGGGCGGAGACGCGGACAAGAGCCGGCTGGCGCGGTTGCGCGTGCGGAAAGTGCCGCTGGCGGCGCTGCCGTGAGCGGTGGGGTGACGGCCCGGCCGAGGGCAATGAGCGGAGGGGGGGCGCCCGCCGGGTCAGGGGCGGCCGGGTGCAGGCAGGGCCAGTTCGCGCGGGATTGTAACCGAGCGCGGGGAATTCCGATCGACGACAAGGCGACCGTCGCGGCCGATGAGCATCCAGGCGGGCACGGTGTTGTAGCCCCATTTGCCGGCGATGTCGGAGAGATGGCCGCGGGGGTTCCAAAGCACGGGCCAAGGCCAACGGCGGAGCGCGACGATTTTTTCCATGTCGCGGCGCTGCTGGGGCTCGGGCGGGAGTCCGTAGGCTTGGTTGAAAGCGGCGACTTGAATGATCTCCAATCCGGAGGCGTGGTGTTGTGCGTAGAGGTCCTCGAGACTCTCGGTAAGCGTCTCGTAGGTGACCGGGCCGAGTGCAATCAACACGACCTTTCCGCGATAGCGACGCGAGTCACCGTGGACAGGATCGAGCTCGCGCAAGCGATCCCACAATTCGTCGAGGGGTTGGGCCTGAGCTTCGAGCGCCCGGCGCCGGCCTTGGGCGAGTTCGCGGAGCGACCGGTCACGGTGAGAGTCGCCCTGATGGCGGGCTTCGAGTTCGCGGAGGTAGGCGAAACAGCGAAGCGGATCGGCGAATTCGAGCAGATTGCAGTAGGAGTGAAACGGACTGGGGAAGGACGAGTTAGGCGGTATTGAGCGCTCATGGTCGTTGAGCCAGCCTTGGATGAGCGTGAGGCAGGCTTCGGTCTCGGCGGGTTTACTAAGGCCGAGATGGCTGGTGTGGTCGATAAGTAGCCGACGGGCTTCGCGTTGGGCTGCAAGGCTGGCGTCGGGCGCGGCCAACAAGGTTCGAAGGAGGGGATAATATTTGGCCTCCCACGTTGCAAGTGAGTCGGGGTCGGGGATGAGTTGACGGAAACCGCTGCGATAAACTCTTTCTCGAAAATCCCGGCCGTAGGGCAGCAGGACTAGCACGTCCCAACGCAAGGGGTGCGTGGAGTTGTGGGTGTAGAACGCGAGGCCGCGGTCGTGGAGTTCGATACTACGACGTCGGCTCCAGTCGAACCGGGCGACTTCGTCGGACTTAACTTCGGCGGGCGGCTTGGCGATACGAAGCGCGGCGATGGCGTTGTATTCGGCGCGGATCGCGGCGTCGGCAGGAGTGTCGGACACTGCGCCGAACGCGCTTACGGTGAGAATGCACGCGACCAAGGCGAATCGCAGTAAAGTGAGGCAATAGGGCATAGGGCGCAGGCGAGCGGCGTGGTGTTGGGCTGACTGATATCCCACGTATTTTGGTTTGGTTACGCCTCGCATTTCAGGACGTAGATGACGCCTTTTTCGGAGCCGATGGCGAGGTGGCGGTCGTCGGGGGACCAGGCGAGTTTCGTCGCGGCGGCGGGCATTTTCACCGTGGCGCGGAGGGGTTTGGGGCGCTCGGGGCTCCAGAGTTGCACGGTGCCGTCCTGCGCGGCGGTGGCGAGGAGGCCGTGGGCGTTTTGGTAGGCGAGGGCGCAGATCGGAGCTTCGTGGGGGAGCATCGCGGGTTCGCGGCCTTCGGGGCCTTCGCCGCTGCAATCCCAGATGCAGGCATCGCGGCCGCCGCTCGTGGCGAGCCAGCGCGAGGTGTAGTCGTAGGAGAGGTGTTTCACCTTGGTCTCGTAGCCGCTCATGTGGAGCTCGATGTCTTTCTCGGGAATCCAGAGGTGGACGGAGGGGTCTTGGTTGCCGGAGACGAGCCAGCGTTGGTCGGGGGACCAGACGAGGGCGTGGATGCCGTTGGCGTAGGGGAATTCTTTCTGCAGGAGAAAATCGTCGGTATCCCAAAGCTGGATGCCGCCGAAGTGCGCGGCGGCGAGGCAGCCGCCAGCTCGGGGGGCGGCGAGGGCGGTGATGGTTTTGGCGGCGGGCTTGAAGGTATGGGCGACGGTGGCGTCGGTGCGAAGGGCGGTGAGGTTGCGGCCGGACGCGGCGAACAGAAGCCGAGAGCTGAGAGCTGAGAGCTGAGAGCCGGGTGCTGGCGACAGATCACTGGTCGGGAGACCCGTTCCACTGGAGACCCAAGAGAGGTGGTCGACCCAGTCGCGGCCGAGGGGAGCGGTGGCGGTGTGTTGGCCGGCGACGGCGTCCCAGAATTTGACGGCGCCGTCTTGACCGCCAGTGGCCAAGCAAAGCTGAGAGCTGAGTCGCGTAAAGGCTTCGCCACGCGATTGGGCTGAGAGCTCAGAGCCGGAAGCGGGCTGCCAGGCGAGGCAGTTCGTGCCGTCGGTGTGGCCGGGGAGTTCGTGGAGTTTTTTTCCGTCGGCGGTGGCGAAGAGGGAGACGGGGCCGGAGGAGCTGGCGGCGGCGAGCATCGGCGAAACACTTACGTGTTCCCCTACGGGGGACCAAGCGAGGTCGATGGCGTAGTCGTCGAGGTGGGCGGCCCAGTGTTTGGTGAGTTGCATCGGAAGGTGCAGTTAGTGAGTCGCGAGGCGTGGGCAGCACAAGCCCAAGCGAGGGCGATGGCCGGGGCGCTGCGCGACGGGGGCGTCGCTTCTCCAGCGGGGTTGGGGACGGAACGATGCCGGGCGGCGTTAGTTTTTTTCGAGATACTTCGCGGGCGCTTGGTTGAAGCGGGCGGATTGGCCGGGCGGGATGCTGAGACTTTGCCAGGCGGGGCCGGCGAAGTGTTTCGCGAGGTAGACGATCTGGCCGACGTGGTAGGCGTAGTGGATGAGCTGGCGGTTGATCGCTTGGAGCACGGTGAGCGGCTCGCCGCGGATCGTGACAATGCGGTCGAGGTCGGAGGATTGCAGCGGAGTCAGCGCGGAGAAGAGGGCGGCCCAGCCGGCGGTCCAACGGGAGAGGAGTTGGTGGCGGGTGTCGGCGGGCAGAATGACGAATTCGGTGTCGCGGTCGCGGCCGGGTTTCTCGCCATCGGTGGTGAGAAAATCGGTCCAGCGGGAGAGCAGGTTTCCGCCGATGTGTTTGAGAATTTGGGCGATGCTGTTGTCGCCGGGGGCAGGCGCGGCGAAAAAGGTGTCGGCGGGGAGTTGGGCGAGGGCGCGGTCGGCGAGTTGGCGGAGGCGGGCGAATTCGCGGAGGGCGAGCGGGAGGTAGGATTCGGCGGACATGCGTGGGAGTTGGACGGAAATCGCAGGCGGGTCGAACGGCGACGCGATGTGCCGGCGGTGTTTGTGCGCGGCTGTATCGAGCGAACTGGACAGCTACGGGCTGAGGCGGAAATGGGCGCGGTCGGGGCGGGATTTGTTTTTGCCGAGATAGAGGTAACGAGAGGTGTCGTCGCCATCGAGGCGGAGGTCGAATTCGAGGGAGCCTTCGCCGCGGAGGGTGAAGTCGAAACCGTCGATACGATTCTTGGTGTGCCAATCGAACGTGATCGCGGGGCCGTTCAGCGCGAGCCGGTCGTTTTTGGCGATACTGATGGGGCGCAATTCGACGATCTCTGTGCCGGGGGTGGGTCGGATCACGCCTTGAAAACGGTGAGCGAGGCGGCTGGCGGTGGTGCGGAGGTGCCACACGCCGTCGTCGTCTCGCCAAATCCAAAACGCGCGGTGGAGGCCGGTGGCCAATTCGGGTGAGCGACCGTGGGCGAGAGAGACGGGGTGCTCGGCGGGACGGGACGACGAGGGCGCGGGTGGGGGCGGAGCGGTGGGTGCGGTCGAAGCGGCCGGCGGCGTGGTGCACGCGGCAAGGAGAAGTGCGATGGCGCAGGCGAGCGAGGCGAGGGCGAGGCGGAACGTGGGGCGCATGGTGAAGGCGGCGGACCGGGGGTGTGACGCGCGGGCGTTTGGCGAGTTGCTTAGGTCGTGGTTTTGGGTCGTGGTGGCGCGGAGCCAGAGAACGAAGAAAGAGAACGAGGAACGAGAACGATTTTTCCGATGCCCGAACTGCCCGACATCACCGTCTATTTGGAGGCGCTGGAGCGGCGTGTCGTGGGGTGCGTGTTGGAGAAGGTGCGGGTGACAGATGTGTTTGTGCTGCGGACGGCGGTGCCGCCGATCGGGTCGGTCGAGGGGAAACGGGTGGTGCGGTTGCGGCGGTTGGGGAAGCGGATCGCGTTGGGATTCGAGGACGGGAAATGGGTGGTGATTCACCTGATGATTGCGGGGCGGTTGCAGTGGAGTGAGGCGGGAGAGAAGCCGGGGGCGCGGAATGCGCTGGCGACGTTTTTCTTCGCGGGTGGCGGGGCGCTTGTGCTCACCGAGGCGGGGACGAAACATCGCGCGGCGATTCATGTGGTGGCGGACGAGGCGGGGCTTGTGGCGCATGATCGCGGCGGGATCGATGTGATGAACTGCACGCAGGCGGAATTTGCGGAGGCGGTGCGGCGCGAGAATCACACGCTGAAGCGGGCGTTGACGGATCCGTTTCTATTCAGCGGCGTGGGGAACGCTTACTCGGACGAGATTTTGCACGCGGCGCGCTTGTCGCCGGTGATGCTCACGGGGCGGATGGAGGCGGAGGAGATCGCGCGGTTGTGGCGGGCGACGCGCGAGGTGTTGGCGCGCTGGACGGAGTTGTTGCGGAAAGAGGCGGGCGAGGGATTTCCGGCGAAGGTGACGGCGTTTCGGCCGGAGATGGCGGTGCACGGGAAGTTTGGCCAGCAGTGTCCGGTATGCGCGACAGCGGTGCAGCGCATCACGTATGCGGAGAACGAGGTGAATTATTGCCCGCGGTGCCAGACGGGGGGTAAGCTGCTCGCGGACCGGTCGCTGTCGCGGTTGTTGAAAGCAGATTGGCCGAAGACGATCGAAGAGGCGGAGGCGGCGGGTAAGTTGCCGGGGGCGCGTTGACGGAAGACGGGTAGAGACGGAGTGACGGAAGGAGGGAACGCTGATGGATTTCGCCAAGGGGCGAAATCTTGGGGTGAGGCTGCGCCTGATCGCCTCCGCGGGGAGGAAAGGGAGCCGCGGATTGCGGCTCGGGTGGCGCTGGGGAAAAGAAACTACGGCGTGCGGACGGAGGTTTTTTCGGCGGTGGGGAAATCGGCGGGGACGGGCTGGGTGACTTTCCCGGTGGCGGCCCACTCGGTGCCGCGTTGGAGTGTGGTGATGAAACCGGCACACGTGAGCGAGAGGTAGGGCGGGAGGTCCTTCGGGCCGACGTGGCCGAGCGTGGTGTGGAAGACGCGGCCTTTCCCATAGGCGATGGTCATGAGCATGGGCTCATTTTCGCCGGTGGCGGTGGGGAATTTCACTTTGTCGGCGAGCGCGGTGGTGAGGACGGTGACGTTTTTCGCGGGGCCGCGGAGGCGGCTGTAGATCTCGTCGTGGGCGTGCACCCAGACGGAGGGGAGGCCGCGCGTGATAGGGTGATTGTGGGTGCAGGTCGTCACAGGAAAATCGTGACGGGCGGGATGCGTGGCGCCGCCGGGCGTGGTGGCGTCGAGGACGATTTTGCCGTCGCGCCAGCGGATCATGGGACCAGCGGTAATGTCGCGCGCGCCGATGGAGCCGTCGGCTTTGATGCCCCAGCCGCCGACGCCGATCATCTCGTTCCACTCTTTCCAGTAGGGAAACGCGTTGTCGGTGTCGTGGATGGAGACGAGGCCGCCGCCGTTTTTCATGTAGTCGACGAACGCGGACTTGGTGGCGGCGGGCCATTCGTCGCCCTCGTAGATCATGACGACGGCGGCGTAGTCGGAAAACTTCGGGCGGAAGCCGGACATGTCGGCGCCTTGGGTGGGCGTGAGGACGACGTCGACGGCGAAGAGGTCGGTTTGCTCAAGGTAGGATTTTACGAGCGGGTAGCTCTTGAGCCAGTCGTGGTATTTCGAGGACTGGCCGGTGAGGAGCATGACCTTGGGCTTCGGCATGGGAGCGGCGAGGAGCGTGGTGGCGAGGAGGGCGAAGGCGAGGGCGAGGAGGCGGGGGAGGGGGAGGGGCATGGGGGCGCGAGGGGGAATGACTAATGACCAATGACTAATGTCGAATGACGGAGGTCGGAGGGCGAAACGCTTGCGCGTTCCGCTACGGGGCGGCGCGGAAACGGCCCGGATTTTTTTGCTTACAGCGTGCCGCGGAGGCCGAAGGTCCAGGCGGAGCCGAAGTCCTGGCGTTGGCGGAATTTGGCGTAGTCGGGGGTGTTGGGGCCGTAGACTTTTGAGTCTTCGGTCTGGTCGTTGATGTTGCGCATGCTCGCGAAGAGCGTGAAGCGGCGGTTCAAATTGTAGTCGAAGGTGACGTCGAGGTAGAGGCGCTTGGAGCCCCAATTGTAGGTGTCGGGCTCGATGCTGCGGCCGACGGCGATGATGCCGCGGCGTTGGGGAGTGCGGTAGTTCCAGTTCATGCGGTAGGTGAACTTGGGGCGGTTGAGGCTGAAGCCCCAACTGCCGCTGCTGCGGACGAAGTTGAAGTTGCGCGTGATGCCGTCGGGAGCGCGTTGGGAGCTGGCGTTGGCGAAGACCTGGATGCCGCGGGCCCAGTGGGGCAAAAAGGTGAGGGACCGCTTGTAGTCGAATTCGAAGCCGGTCATCTCCACTTTTTCGGTGAGGTTGTGATTGGTGGTCACCTCGTAATCGCCGTATTCGTCGGGATCGAGACTGTAGAGGGCGAGGAATTCGGGGGTGACGAGGAAGCGGGTGCTGGCGAAGAAATTCGAAAACTCGCGGCGGTAGGCGCCGAGGTTGATGGTGCCGATGCCCTCGTAATAGTATTCGAGACGCACCTTAAACGTCTCTGCGCTCCACGCTTTGATGGTGGGATTGTTGACGGAGATCACGGTGTTGGCGGTGCGGGCGACGGAGGTGTCGGGGAGCGTGAGGCCGTTCATATATTGGCCGAAATCGGGGCGGCCGACGGACTGGTAGTAGGCGAAGCGGGCGATGAAGTTTTCGCGGATATTGTAGCTGACGTTGAGATTGGGGAAGAGGCGGAGGTATTGCTTGCGGGTGCGCTGGCCGCGGTCGATGCGGGTGAGTTTGGAAACGCCGAGGGCGTCGGTGGTGGGGACGATGAGTTCGGGCTGGGCGACGCCGGCGGCGTTGCGGACGATGTTCCCGTTGGCATCGCGGCGGTAGACGATTTCGCCGGCGGCATCGCGTCGATAGTTGCCGGCGGGATAGGTGAGCGGACCTTCGCCCCAGATATCGGTCTGCTCGCCGCGGACGCCACCGACGAGCTGGAGGCGGTTGTTGAAAAACGCGATGTCGCCGCGGAAATACAGGGAGGAGATGACCTCCTGGGCGTGTTTGGAATTGTTGATGCCGGCCTGGTAGGTGGTGTTGGCGTTGGAGGTGAAATACTCGGGGTTACGTTTGTAGATGTTATAGTAGTCGTCGTTGCTGATCCATTGGATCTTGGGGAAGCCGTAGGCGCCGACGCGGGTGGAAAACTCCTCGTCGAGGACGAGGCCGGCGTTGTCATCGCCATTGACGGGGGCGCCGGCGGCGAAGCTGTTGATGCGGTCTTGGCCGACGAAGGTGAACGTCTCGGTGGGGGCGCGGAGGTCGCGCTCGGAACTCTTGAGCTCGGCGCCGACTTTCAGGGATACGGGCAGGCCACGGACTTGGAGATCGCGGCGGATGTTGGCGTTGACGCTGCGGCGGATGTCGTAGGAGTCGCGGACGATGTTGTTGGACGTATCGAGCGAATAGTTACTGAGCTGATAAGGATCGACGGCCTGGCCGAGACCGTCGGTGACGGTGATGGTATTCGGGCGGAGGTAGAAGATGTCGGAGAAGCTGACGCGGACGCCGGTGCGGCGGGCCTGGGAGGCGCCGAAGTAGCCTTTGTCGACGTTGCGGGTGTGGAGGCTGGCGCGGGACCAGCCGGCGCCGGCGTCGATTTTCCAGGTCGGGCCGTTGTGGCGCCAGACGAAGGTGGGGGTGACGGTGGTGCCGAACCACGTCTGCGCGGCGCCGTTGATACGGATCTCGCCGAAGCCGCCGGGATTGGCGAAGCCGCCGGGCGTGATGGTGCCGGTGGAGGTGGGCGAGCCGACGACATAGCGCGTGCCCTCGGTGAACGTGGGGCCCCAGGCGCCGGGCTGCACGCGGTTGACGAAGAAGGAGAGGGTGCGGTTGTTGTGCACGACGCCGATCCAGGTGTATTGGAAAGACAGGGACAGGGTATCGTGGTGGGAGAGTTTGTAGTCGACCGTGAGGCCGGCGGAGTCGGCGCGGTTGCCGCGGGTGCTGTCCTGCACGGAGAAATCGGTGAGGTAAGGCTTGTCGGGCGTGGTATCGGGGAGGCCGTTGAGGGCGGTCGCGGCGACGTTGGTGGCGAAGCCGTTGCCGCGCCACGTGCTGTTGGCGATGTCCTGGTAGCTGTATTGATCGACGTGGTTGCCGGAGAGGGTGAAGCCGAAACGTTTGTTGACGGGCACGATGGAGGAGAAATTAAAACCGGGGGTGACCTTGCGGGTGGGCTCATTGAGCGGGCCGCCGGTCTTGTGGAAGCTGCGATCGCCGTCTTTCAGCGTGAGAAACACGCTGGCGGTGTGGCTGGGGCGGGAGCGCTCGAAGGCGGAGCGCGGGACCATGTTGACGGAGCCGGCGAGGGCGGAGCCGGTGGTCTCGGGGGTGGGGGCGTGGCGGACCTCGATACGGGAGATGCTGTTGACGGAGAACTGGTCGAGGTTGGTGACGCGGCCGGTGCCATTGCCGGCGGCGCTGGCGAGATCGAAACCGCCGACGCTGATCGGGACGTTGGCGGCGGGGACGCCGTTCATGGAGACGGTGCGGGCTTCGCCGGCGCTGTAATCCATGGTGATGCCGGGGAGAAATTTCAGGACCTCGCCGGGCGTGCCGTCGACGATGGTGCCGAATTCGTCGGCAGCGACGACGTTGATGATGCTGCGGGAGAAGCGCTGTTCGTTGATGGCGATGGCGGCGCCGTCCATGTCCTTCGAGGTGGAAACGACGAACTCGGAGAGTTTCACGGTGCCGTCATCGGTGACGGATGATTTTTTCGGGGCGACGGGGCCGGCGGCGAGGGTGATGTCGTGGACGACGGTCTGGCCGGCGGTGACGGTGACGGCGGCGGATTGCGGGGCGAGGCCGGTGAAAAAGATGCGGACACGCGTGACGCCGGCGGGGACGCGGTCGAAACGGTAAAGGCCGGTTTCGTCGGTGAACGTCTCGAAGGACGTGCCCTCGAGGGTGACGCGGGCGCGTTCGAGGTAGTTGTTGCGGGCGGGATCGAAGACGCGGCCCTCGATGGTGCCGGTGCCGGGCGCTTGGGCGGCGAGCACGGTGGCGAAGAGCACGCAGCCGAAGGTGGCGAGGCAGCGGCGGACAAGGCGGCCGAGCCGCGGGAGTGCAGGGGTTTGGTTCATGGGGAGAGCAGCAGTCGGACGAGGCGGTGAGGTCCGTGGTGGACCAAACCGGGGCAGCAGGGTGACGAGGCAGGGTGAGAGGGAGGTCCGCGGTCGCGATCGGTAAAGCGCGACCACGGGCGATGAGCGAACGGCGAGGCGCGGCGGCATTCAACTGAAATTCCCGGCATCGCGGCCGGGTGTGCCGGAAGTTATCAGGATGATGCGTGCGGCTTGTGTGTGCGCGCGCGGTGGGTTTTGTGATCGACATGATTTTCCGCTGCCTTCGGGGAGTTTGGCCGATGTTGATCGTGTGGCTGTGCACGCTGGCGACGGCGACAGCGCAGACGAGTTATCCGGCGGGGCAGCCGCTGATCGGCGCGGGGCTCGGGGTATGGCGGATCACGAGCAGCAACGGACTCGCGGCGCAGGTCGATGTGGCGGGCCCGGGGTTTACGCGGGCGTGGCGCATCGAGACGCGCACGGATGCGTCGCCGGCGTGGGCGATCGAGTTCAAGACGCCGGTGAACCGCGCGGTGGCGAAGGGCGACGTGGGGCTGTTGCGGTTTGTGGCGCGGGCGGTGGCGACGAGTGACGAGTCGGGCGCGGCGTATGCGCGACTTGTGGTGCAGAAAGCGACGGCGGAGTGGGACAAGAGCAGCGAAGGCACGCACACGTTGTTGAGTGAATGGAAGGAGTTTTTTGTGCCGTTCACGTTTGGAGCGGACTATGCGGCGAACGCGGCGGAGGTGGCGTTTGGATTTGGTTTCAAACGGCAGACGGTGGAGATCGGCGGGTTTGATTTTGTTTACTACGGGAAGAGCGTCGCGGTGAGCGCGCTGCCGCGGACGCGGCCCTCGTATGTCGGACGCGAGGCAGGCGCGGCGTGGCGGACGGCGGCGTTGGCGCGGATCGAGCAGATCAGGAAAGGCGACTTCGCGGTGACGGTGGTGGACGCCGCGGGGAAACCGGTGACGGGCGCGACGGTGCGGGTGGAGCAGCGGAAGAGCGCGTTTCACTTTGGCTCGGCGTTGCAGATGGCGCGGCTGGCAAACGACTCGGCGGACAACCGCGCGTATCGGAAAACGGTTTTGGAGCTGTTCAACGCCGCGAGCACGGAAAACGATTTGAAGTGGCCGGCGTGGTCGGGCGAGTGGGGCAGCGCGTATACCAAAGCGCAGACGACGACGGGACTCACGTGGCTGCGCCATCACGGGCTGCATGTGCGCGGGCACGTGCTGGTGTGGCCGGGTTGGCGGAATCTGCCGGCGTCGATCCAGGCGCTGCGCGGGACGGCGCGGCAGGGGGAAATCCCGGCGCGGGCGCTCGCTCATATTGAGGAAATCGTCGGCGCGACGCGCGATCTCGTGGAGGAGTGGGACGTGCTCAACGAGCCCTACGCGAACCACGATCTGATGGATTTGTTTGGCGCGTCGATTCAGACGGAATGGTTCAAGGCGGCGCGGGCGGCGCATACGGCAGCGCCGCTTTTTCTGAACGACTACAGCAATCACGATGCGGCGCTCGATGCGGGGCACGTGGCGCATTTCGAGACGACGGCGCGGTATTTGAAAAACCAAGGCGCCCCGATCGGCGGTCTCGGTTTGCAAGGGCACATTAGCGCGAGCCCCTCGCCGCTCACCAACGTGCTCGCGGTGCTGGATCGCTATGCGGCGCTCGGGCTGCCGGTGCGCGTAACGGAGTTCGACATCAATACGGACGACGAAGAGCTACAGGCGGACTACACGCGGGATTTTCTGATCGCGCTCTACAGCCACACGACCGTGGTGGGCCTACAGCACTGGGGATTTTGGGAAGGGGCGCACTGGATTCCGCAGGCGGCCATGTATCGGCGGGACTGGTCGGAGAAACCGAATGCGCGGGCGTATCGCGCGCTCGTGCTCGACGCGTGGCGCACGCGCGCGACCGGCATCACGGACGCGACGGGCGCGTGGCGCGGGCGCGGGTTTCACGGCGATTACGTCGTGACCGTGGAGCATGGCGGGAAAAGCTATGAACAGGTTTTTACGCTGCGGGCGGGTGCGACGGGTCCGACGACGGTGCGCGTGCCGTTGGCGACGGCGCGGCTCACGAATTTGTCGACGCGCGGCACGGCGGGCACGGGTGACGCGACGCTGATCCCGGGATTTTTCATCGAAGGCGCGGCGGCGAAACGCGTGCTGGTGCGCGGGATCGGGCCGGGGCTCGCGGGATTTGGCGTGAGCGGGGTGTTGGCGCGGCCGGAGCTGACGCTGCGGCGCGCGGACGGTAGCGTGGTGGCGACGAACCGCGGGTGGGACGGCGGGACGGCGGCGGAGGCCGCGAATGTGGCCGCGACGGCGGCGGGGGTCGGGGCGTTTGCCCTCGCGCCGCGGAGCGGGGATTGCGCGGTGGTGGCGACGCTGGAGCCGGGTGCCTACACCGCGCCGATCACTGCGCTCGACGGCGGCACGGGGGTGGCGTTGGTGGAGGCGTATGAATTGGATGCGGGGGCGAGCGCGGGTGCGGTCTCACGGTTGAAAAATCTTTCGGCCCGGGTGCGTGTGGCGCCGGGAGCGGGCGTGGCGATTCCGGGTTTGGTGATCGCGGGGGACAATGCGCGGACGGTGCTCGTGCGCGCGGTCGGGCCGGGGCTCGCGGCGTTTGGCGTAAGCGGGACGCTGGCGCGACCGGCGCTGGTGGTGATGGCGGGCGGGGTGGCGGTGGCGGGCAACGCCGGCTGGGAAACCTCGCCGGACGCGGCCTCGATCACGGCGGCGGGGGCGAGTGCGGGAGCGTTTGCGCTGCAGGCGGGGCGGGCCGATGCGGCGTTGGTCGCGACGCTGCCGGCGGGGGCGTGGACGATTCAGGTGAACGGGGCGGATGGCGGCGCGGGTGTGGTGCTGGTCGAAGTTTACGAGGTGGGCTCGTGAAAGCGGGGAGCGGGCGTGAACAGCGCCGGCGGTGGGGAACAGGTGTTATATATACACTTGGCCCGCCTGTGGGGCGGGGCGTGTGAGCCTTGGCCAAGAAATGCGTGTGTTTTTCGCGCGACAAAGTTTTCGCAACCGCTTTGGCTCGGCACCGTCTTCTTGTTTTCAGGTTCAACCCTTAGGTCCAAACCTCCCGTCCCCCATGTCAAAAACTAACCTCAATCGTCGCGATTTCCTCACGTTCTCGGCCGTGGCCGCCGCCATGCTGGCGTTCCCGGGCTGCCAAAGCCTCGCCAAGAATCCCCGCAAGCCCCGGCCCATCGCCCCGGGCGCCAAGATCCGCGTCGCGCAGATCGGCTGCGGCGGCAAGGGCTTCAGCGACATCATGGCGCACAAGGACGAAGAGGTCGTGGCGTTGTGCGATATTGATTTCGAGTCGAAGAGCCAGCGCATCGCGGGCAATCTGAAGAAACTCAAAGAAGCCTTCCCGAAGGCGAAGATTTACTCGGATTTCCGGAAGATGCTCCTCGAGATGGACAGCACGATCGACGCGGTGGGTGTCGCGACGCCGGACCACATGCATTTCCTGCCGGCCTACATGGCGATCATGCTGGGCAAACACGTTTACGTGCAGAAACCCCTCACGCAGACCGTGGGCGAGGCGCGGGAACTCCTCCGGTTGGCCCGCCTCAACGGCGTATGCACGCAGATGGGCAATCAGGGCCACGCCGGCGAAGGCATCCGCCTCGTGCGCGAGTGGTTCAATGCCGGTCTCCTCGGCGAAGTGCGCGAAGTGCAGATCTGGACGAATCGTCCGGTCTGGCCGCAAGGCATGCAGGAATGGCCCGCCGCGGAAAAGGCTCCGGATGGCATGAACTTCGACGCCTTCCTCGGCCGTGCGCAGGAGCGCACCTACAGCAGCAAGATTCATCCGTTCAACTGGCGCGGATTGCAGGACTACGGTTGCGGCGCCCTCGGCGACATGGCGTGCCACATCATGGATGCGGCGTATTGGAATCTCGATCTCGGCGCGCCCACGAGCGTCGAACTCAAAAAGATCGACCAGAAGAGCACGGTGGCCTTCCCGAAATCGGCGGTCGTCGAGTATCAATTCCCGGCTCGCGGCAAGATGCCCCCGGTGAAACTGATGTGGTCCGAAGGCGGCGAGCGCCCGGCCAAGCCGAAGGAACTCGAAGCCAACCGCGAACTCGCGAAGGGCGGCCAGCTCATCATCGGCAGCAAAGCGACCGTCTATGACGGCAACGACTACTGCAACAGCCCGCGCTTTATCCCCGAGGACAAACACAAGGAGCTCACGCCTTCCTTCCCGCCGAAGACGATCCCGCGCGTGCCGGAAAATAATCCGCACAAGGAATGGACCGCCGCGATCCGCGCGAACGATCCCAAGGGCGCCGGCTCGAACTTCGAATACTCGGTGCCGTTCACCGAGACGGTGTGCCTCGGCACGGTGGCGATCCTCGTCGGCAAGAAATTCACCTGGGATTCGGCGAACATGAAGACGTCGCTGCCCGAGGCCGACGCGCTCCTCTATCCGACCTACCACCGCAAGGGCTGGTCGATGGCGGACATGACCGCCAACATCGCCTGAGCGATGCGCGGCGGTAAACGTCGCGCCTCCTTCGCATGAAACTCTGCCGCCCCGTAGCGTTCGCGCTGCGGGGCGTTTTTGTGTCCGCGCTGGTCGCGGTCGCCGCTGTGGTCGCGCAGCCGCCGGCGCCGCTGCACTCGGTGCTATGGGGAGTGCAGGGCGAGCAATGGGCGGCGGGCGGACGCCTGCCGGATTTTTCGCGGGCGGGTTATCACGAAGGCGAAGTGCCCATTCCCACGGTGGCGCAGGCGACCAACGTGAAAGATTTCGGAGCGAAGGGCGACGGCGTGACGGACGATACGAAGGCGTTTAATGCGGCGATCGCCGCGACGACGCGCGGTGCGGTGTGGGTGCCGCCGGGGCGCTATGTGATCACGGACTATGTGAAGATTCAGAAGAGCGGCGTGGTGTTGCGCGGCGCCGGGCCGGACCAGAGCGTCTTGTGGTTTCCGCGCGGGCTGGACGAGGTGCACCCGCGAGCGGGCCGCACGAGCACGGGTTCGCCGGCGAGCGGCTACTCGTTCGACGGGGCGTTTGTGGCCATGCAGGGCGACTACCAGGCGCGGACGCTGGCGAAGATTACCGCGACGGCGCGACGCGGCGACCGCAGCGTGGAAGTGGCCCGCACGACGGGCATCGCGGCGGGTCAGACCGTGCTGGTGACGCTGCGCGAGACGGCTGAGCATAGCCTCAAAACCTATCTCTACAGCGGCGATCCCGGCGACATCCGACGGGGCAAGCAGCTCGACACGAAGATGCTGGTGCGCGTGGTCACGGTGGACGGCACGCGGGTGACGTTTGACCGGCCGTTGCGCTTTGAGACGCGGGCGGAGTGGCAGCCGGAGATCCGCAGTTTTCGCCCGACTGTAACGGAATCGGGCGTGGAGGGACTCGGGTTGGTTTTTCCCGGCGGAAAATATCAGGGACATTTCAAAGAGAACGGCGCCAACGCGATCGAGCTACGCGCTGTGCACAACTGCTGGGTGCGCAATGTAGCGATTCACAACGGCGATTTTGGCATCAACGTCGTGGCCTGCGGAAATACGATCGACGGCGTCGTGATTACCGCCGATCCGGGGCGCGGCCGACCCGAGTCGGGCGTAGCCGAGTGCACGGGCCATCACGCGATCCAACTCAAGAACGCCGAAGATAATTATGTGACGCGTTTCGATTTTCGGACGAGTTACGTGCACGACCTCTCGGTCGAGCACGCGTCGGGCAACGTGCTGGCCGGTGGGCGCGGGGTGGACCTGTGCTTCGACCACCACAAGGACTCGCCCTACGAAAATCTTTTCACCGACATCGACTGTGGCCGCGGGATGCGCGTGTGGCGCTGCGGCGGCGGGGCGAGTATCGGGCGGCAGAGCGCGGGCTGGGAGACGTTTTGGAATATCCGCGCCGCGCGACCGATCGAGCCGCCGCCGAAAGGCTGGGGCGCGCCGAGCATGAATTTCGTGGGGCTCACGACGAAAAGTGTGCCGATGACCGCGGCGACGGGCTGGTGGTTTGAAGTGGTGCCACCTGAGCAGCTGATGCCCCGCGATCTGCACGCGGCGCAGTTGGCACGGCGATTAGGGGCGAAGTGAGCAGACGCTGAATCAGCGGGCGGGGTCGGCAGGCGAGGTTTCCGTGCAACCTCGTGCAGGCGGATTCGTCTGTCGTCGCGTGTTGCCGTTTGGCGAATCCTAGGAATCGTTCGGCGCACGCTGCCCGATCCTCCCATCTTGTGACTGTCCCCACTCTCAAACGTTTTGTCTCGAAGCGAGCGCTCGCTGCGTGGATGGCGGCTGGTGCGCTGATGTCGACGGCGGGTGCGGCGGGGGACGCGATGGCGACGTTCCAGCGCGAGATTCAGCCGGTGTTGAACGAGTTTTGTTACGATTGCCACGGGAACGGCGTGTCCAAGGGCGGGGTGACGCTCGATGATTTTTCGACGGGCGCGGAGCTGAAGGACCACAAGCTGTGGCTGCGGGCGTTGAAGAACGTGCAGGCGGGCATCATGCCGCCGATTGACGAGGCGCACCTGCCGCCCGCTCACGCGGAGAAGCTCACACAGTGGATCAAGCGCGAGATCTTCGAACTCGATCCGGCGGTGCCCGATCCCGGTCGCGCGACCGTGCGGCGGCTCAACCGGCTGGAGTATCGCAACACGATCCGCGACCTCACCGGCGTCGATTTCGACACGAAGAAGGAATTTCCCTCCGACGATTCCGGGCACGGTTTCGACAATATGGGCGATGTGCTGACGGTATCGCCGATGCTGCTCGAGAAGTATCTCGATGCGGCGCAGACGATCGTGACGGCGGCGCTGCCGGCGGGGCCGACCGTGGTGGCGGAGGAATCGGTGCCCGGCGCGAAGTTCGTGGTGCGCGCGGAAAAAATGTCCTCGGCGACGAAGCCGGCCGAGATGACGGCGGCGGAGTTGAGCGCGGCCGCGCAGGGCACGGCCGGAGCGGCGAAGACGGACTTTAAGCGGCCGGCGCCGGCGGTGGCGGGCTCGGCGGTGGAGCTTTCTTACTACACACCGGTGCAGGTGACGGCGAAGCACACCGTGAAGCACGCCGGGAAATACCAACTCGTGCTCGATCTGCGCACGGTGGAGCGCTACGTGGAGAACCAGTTCGATGCGAACCAGTGCCGGCTGATTTTTCGAGTGGACGGCGAACAGGTCTTTGAACGCGTATTCGCGCGCGAGGGCGGCAAGCCCTTTTCGTTTACGGTTGATCGCGACTGGGCGGCGGGCGAGCACGAGCTGACGTGCGAGATTCAGCCGGTCGGCGGCGATCGTCCACAGTTGCGCAATCTGCGGCTGCGGCTGAATGCCGTGGTGGTGCGCGGCCCGATGGCGAAGGAGCACTGGGTGACGCCGAAGGACTACGCGCGATTTTTTCCGCGGGCGGTGCCGGCGGATCTCGCGGGACGGCGCGCGTATGCCGCGGAGATATTGGGGCGGTTTGCGACGCGGGCGTTTCGGCGTCCCGCGGACGAGGCCACGGTGACGCGGCTCGTGGCGCTGGCAGAGAGTGTATTTGCGGAGAAGGACAATACGTTTGAGGCGGGCGTGGCCCAGGCGATGGTGGCGGTGTTGGCGTCGCCGCGCTTCATCTTCCGCGAAGAAGCGGTCGAGCCGCTGCAAAAAGGGCAGGCGCACCCGTTCGTCGACGAATATGCGCTGGCTTCGCGGCTCTCGTATTTCTTCTGGTCGACGATGCCGGATGCGGAGCTGTTTCGGCTGGCGGGCGAACGGCGGTTGCGGGCGACCCTCCCGGCGCAAATCGAGCGGATGATGCGCGACGCGCGCGCGAACGAGCTCGTGAAGAATTTTGCGGGCCAGTGGCTCCAGGCGCGCGACATCGCGACCGTGGTGCTCGACGAAAACGCGATCTACCAACGCGAGCATCCGCCGAGCGCGGCGTCGCTCAAGGCGCGGGACACGTTTCGGCGCGTGCTGGCCATCCCGGAAGCGCAGCGCACGCCGGCGGATGTCGCGGCTTTGGAGGAGGCGCGCAAAGCCCGCGGCACGCGCGGGCGCACCATGGCGCCGCCGCTCACGGGCAGCCTGCGCCAGGCGATGCAGGAAGAGACTGAGCTGTTTTTCGGATACATCCTGAAGAACGACCGGCCGCTCACGGAGTTGCTCGATGCGGACTACACGTTTCTCAACGAAGAGCTCGCCAAACACTACGCCGTGGACGGCGTCACGGGCCGGGCGATGCGCAAAGTCACGCTGCCGCCGGACAGCCCACGAGGCGGCGTGCTCACGCAGGGCACAGTGCTCGCGGTGACGTCGAATCCGACGCGCACCTCGCCGGTGAAACGCGGCGTCTTCATACTCGAAGCGATCCTCGGCACGCCGGCTGCGCCGCCGCCGCCGAATATCCCGCCGCTCGAAGATGCGGTGAGCCCGGAGAAACTGCGGCAAATGACGCTGCGCGAGAATATGGCGGCGCACGCGACGAATCCGTTGTGCTACTCGTGTCACAGCCGGATGGACCCGCTCGGGCTGGCGCTGGAGAATTTCAACGCGATGGGCCAATGGCGCACCTCCGAGATGAACCGCCCCATTGAACCCGCGGGCAAGCTGATCACGGGCGAGACGTTTGCCGACATCCGTGAACTAAAACGCGTGCTCGCGACGAGCCGGCGCGGCGATTTCTACCACGCCGTGAGCGAAAAGCTGCTGACCTACGCGCTCGGGCGCGGCGTCGAATACTACGACACCGACACGCTCGACCTGCTTGCGGCGAAGCTGGAGGCGGCGGAGGGCCGCCCGTCTGCGTTGATCCGCGGCATCATCGAATCCGCGCCGTTCCAGCAGCGGCGTCAGCCGAAAGCCGTCTCGACCGCGTCGTTATCCTCGCAATCTTCGAACCGTATCCCCGCCAGCTCATCCCACTCCGCCGCACCATGAAGACCTCACCCGCACCGGTCCGCTCGATTGCCGAACAACATGCCAGTGAGATGAGCCGCCGCCATTTTCTGCGCGGGCTTGGGGCGTGTATCGCATTGCCCTCGCTCGCCTCGCTGGTGCCGAGCCGCGTGTTGGCGGCGCAGGCGGCGGCCAATCTCGCGACGACGGCGGCGGGCGCGCCGCTGCGCACGGCGTTTGTGTATTTCCCGAACGGTGCGATCCCGGCGACCTGGTGGCCGAGCGGGGCGGGCAAAGATTTTACGCTGAGTCCCACGCTGGAGCCGCTCGCGGCGCTGCAACACCGCGTGCAAGTGCTCGGCGGGCTCGACCACCTCAACGCGCGAGCCGGCGGTGACGGTGGCGGCGACCACGCGCGCGGCAACGGCGTGTTTCTCACCGGCGTGCGGCTCAACAAGAGCGCGACGGATATCCGCGCGGGCATCTCGATCGACCAAGTGATCGCCAACCAAGTCGGCCACCTGACCCGGTTTCCTTCGCTCGAACTTTCGTGTGAAAACGACCGCCGCTCGGGCAGCTGCGACTCGGGTTATGCGTGCGCGTATCAGTTTAATCTCTCGTGGCGCTCGGCGACGACGCCGATGTCGCCGGAGTCGAATCCGCGGTTGCTCTTCGAGCGCATGTTCGGTGCGGGTGCGCACGGCACGCGGGCGGAGAATGCGCAGCGGCGGATGCAGGCACGGCGCTCGGTGTTGGATTTTGTGCGCGAAGATACGCAGCGGATGCAGGGTCGGCTCGATGCGAACGACCGCGACAAGCTCGACCAATATCTCACAGGCATCCGCGATGTGGAGACACGCATCCAGAAGGCGGAGCAGTTCGGACCCAACGTCGACCCGGACGTAGCCACGCCGGCCGGGGTGCCGCAGAGCCACGGCGAGCACGTGCGGTTGATGTATGATATGCTGGCGCTCGCGTTTAAGACGGACTCGACGCGCGTCGCGACCTTTGCGCTCGCCCACGACGGTGACAATCGGTCGTTCGGTGAAATCGGCGTGCCGGAAGGTCACCACGATCTCTCTCACCACCAGGGGAACCAAGAGCGGATCGACAAAATTTCGAAGATCGACCGCTGGTATGCGGAGCAGTTTGCACGGTTCCTGCGCGACCTCGAAGCGGCGCGCGACATCGACGGAAATTCCGTGTTGCACAACACGCGCATCGTCTACGGCAGCGGCAACGCGGACGCGAACCGCCACAGCCACGACAATCTCCCGGTGGTGCTCGCGGGCGGCGGCGGCGGCCTGCTGCAGACGGGCCGCTACGTGCAGTATGGCGGCAAGCCGATGAGCAATCTCTTCCTCAGTCTCGCGGATCAGGCGGGCGCGACCGGCTTGGAGAGGTTCGGCGATTCGACGGGGCGGCTGGGGAACGTGTGAGGGCGATTGCCCTGCGGGATCGGGAATTTTCCGAGCGACGGCACCGTGGCGAGCGGCCGCGCTGTAGTCCGAAAGGGACGGGCTGTCGGTGTGCTCAATCAAGCCGTCGTCCGTCGGCGGAGGCGGCGATGAGTTGGGCAAGGCGGCGTTCGCGGGTGGCGGGCTGTTTGGCGGAGACGATGTGGTGCAATACGAGGCGACGGTAGCCGGGCGGTTGGGCCTGAAAAAACTTCCAAGCGGCGCGGTTGGATCGGAATTTTTTGGCGAAGGCGGCCGGCAGCTCGGGTTCGGCTTTGCGTTCGAAGGCGTAGATGCCCGTTTTTCCGGGATCGCGCGCGGCGAAGGCGGCGAGTCCGGCTGGGTGCATCTGGCCCGCAGCGGTGAGGCGGGCGACGTGGGCGACGTTGACGTTGCTCCAGATGCTGCCGGTTTTGCGCGGGGTGAACCGGTGCGAATAGCGGTGCTCGTCGATCTTGCGGACGATGCCGTCGATCCAGCCGAAGCAGAGCGCCTGATCGACGGATTCTTGGTAGGTCATGCCGACCAAGCCGGAGGATTTCTTGTAAGCTCCGACGTGGAGTTCTGTAGCGGTCGCGTAATTTTTTTCGAGCCAGGCGCGGAATTCGGCAGCGGTTTTGAAGAAGGTGGCGGCCATGGGAGCGCGGGGTGGTGAGGGTTGGGGAGAGAGGGTAAACGGGGCGAGTTCAGATTGCCTCCGATTCGGTGACGTGCGTGCCGGGCCGGGCGGCGAGGGCGGAGGCGAGGAGGGCGTGCGCGATGTGTTCGGCGGGGACGACGCGGTAGCGGCGGGGGAGGAGAAACGGGAGCGCGGAAAAGATGCGTAGCGCGAAGGCTTCGAGCGGGCGGCGCTCGGTGCGCGCGCCGCCGATTATCGACGGGCGCACGAGGGTGAGTGATGGGAAGGCGAGGGCGCGGAGAGCGTTTTCGGTTTCGCCCTTCGTGCGGAGATAGAACGTCCGCGCGGAGGCGTCGGCGCCGACGGAGGAGGTGAGGGCGAAAGCGGCGGCGCTGTGGCGACGTGCAAGGGTGGCGACGGCGAGCGGGTAGTCGTAGTCGACGCGACGGAAGGCGGCGGGTGAGCCGGCCTTTTTGATCGTGGTGCCGAGAGTGCAGATCACGGCGTCGACGGACCACCACGGGGCGTCGGCGGGGAGCGCGTCGAAGTCGACGAGCGGGTTGGTGAGTTTTGGATACGCGGCGAGTGGACGACGCGTGGGGGCGACGAGGCGGGAGACGCGGGGATCAGCGAGGGCTTGGGCGAGGACGGATTGGCCGACGAGGCCGGTGGCGCCGACGAGGAGAATGGTTTTCATGGCCGGAAACTTGGGCCGATGGTGGCGGTGGCGCGTGGCGGGGCGAGCGGAGTATTTCTGCTCAACTCCGGCGAGAGGAGGCCGATGGTAGGGGAAACGGATTTTGCCATTTCTCACTGCCATGACGGCCCACCCGATACGCTCGTTTACGATTACGTTGCTGCTCTTCGCCGCGGGCGGGTTGGTGATCGCGGCGGCGGCGTGGTCGAGGGACGATGGCGGTGAAACGTCGCGCGTGCGAATGGATAGTCGGCGCCGCTCGGCGGGGGTGATGCGGTAGGCGGACGCGCGGGCGGAGTCAGTTTAGAAGCCGGCGGAGCCGCCGGGGCCGCGGCGGTCTTTCTTGCCGGTTCCGCTGCAGGGAAAACACGCCTCGATGCTTTGCGAATTGCCGCTGCCTCGGCTGAAGGCGCCGACACCTTTGCACGTCTCGCAGAAATTTTTCTGTTCGGCGGTGAGTGCGTCGGCCGTGGCGCGGGCGTTTTTACCGAGGATGGTCGAGGCCCCGTAGAAGCCGACGTCGCGCGTGTAGCTGGCAATTTTCTGCGGCAACGAGCGCACGTAGGTGGTGCGGGTGGCGAACTGTGCCCGGCGCTTTGCGGGGTCTTGCGCGGAACGGGGCGACGAGATCGGCGAGGTGTTTTGTGAAGACGGTGCGGGGCGTGAGGCGAGGATTTGCTGGGTCTTGGCTTGGTTGGCGCGGTCTTGGGCTTCGAGGCGGGCGATGTAGGCGGCCTCGTCGGCGGCCTTTTGTTTGGCGTTCAACCGGTCGTAGGCGCGTCGGAGATCGGGGACGGGTGCGCCGAGTTCATCGGCGCGGGCGAGGGCGGCGCGAGCGGTTTTCAGGTTCTCCGCGGTGGGCTGGGCTTCGGCGCGGCGGGTGAGGAGAAGGGCGTATTGGCCGGAGACGATTCCGGAGCGAGCGGCGACGGCGTGGATGCGTTCGACGAGTTGATCGAAGGCGGGCGTGCTGGGGGCGGCGGGGGCCGTTTTGCCGGTATGCGCAAAATCCAGGGAACTCTGTTGCTCGACGAGGAGATCGCGGTAGGCATCCCAGCTACGGGAATCGGGGACGAGGCGCTGCGGCACTTGGGCGAAGACGCGGGCGTAGTATTCGCGGCAGACTTCGGAGCTGGTCAGGGGGTTGTCGTCGGGGGCGGTGGGATCGGCGGAGGCGATTTTGGCGCGGCGCGCGGCGGTGCGGTCGGGGATGTCGCGCGAGGTGGTGACACGAGTAGCGAGGCCGGCAAGGGCGAGAGGGACGCGAGGTTCGTCGGGCAGGAGTTTTTCGAGACGGCGGAGATAGACGAGGGAGTCCGCGAGCGGCGCGTATTTCGCCATAAAATCGGCGTAGCGGGTGTGCCACGGCACGTCGCTGGCGTGCGCGGGGACTTGGTCGAGGATGAGGCGGAGAGCGCGCGGGTGGTTGTGGGTGAGGACGGCGAGATCGGTTTCGAGTTCGATCCAGTCGGCGCGGGGAATAGCGGGGTTCAGGCGGTGGAAATCGATCCAGCGGAGAGCGGTCTCGGCGTCGGCGCGCGAGGCCTCGCTGAGGGCGAGGCGGGCGAATTCACGCGTGAAGGCGACGAGGTCACGGCCGTAGCCCTTGTAGAAGTGGGCGACCTCTTCGGCGGTGCGGGCGAACGTGCCGTCAGGCCGATGCCAACGGCGAACGCTTTCGGAGAGGTCGCGCAGGGCTTCGCGAAGGAGAATGAGGCGGCTGGGCGCGTAGTCGGGATCTTGCGGGAGTTCGCGGGCGGCGAGAGCCGGGAAGGCGCTGAGGAAGGGGAGGTCGGCGCGCATCGGGGTGGAGTAGACGCGGCGCCACACGGCGGGTTCATCGGCCGGGAGGGTGACGGTGCCGAGGTGTTCTTGCAGTGCTTCCCGATTGTAGGTGCTCGTGAGAAAATCGGCGAGAGCGGCGCGCTTGAACGCGACGTGGCGCGGGAACGCGTGACTGCGGGCGCGGATGGCGGCGGAGAGGGCGTCGGGGCGTTGGGTCGCTTCGGCGATGAAAACGCGAAGACGGCGGAAACGCGGGTCGAAGCCGGGGCGGTCGGCGGATTCCGGGCGATCGAAGCTGGACGAGGAATCGTCGGCCTCGCGGAGAAGTTTCTCGGTGAGCGGATCGCCGGCGGGCAGGTCGGTCCACTGGATGAAGGCGCGGAGGGCGTTGAGAAAATGGAAGCGCGGGAGATAGCTGGCATCCTTTTCGTTTTTGTAAGCGAGGATGACTTGGTCGGCGCGCGGCCAATCGCGCTGATTACAATAGGCGATGCCGGCGAGCCAGGCGAATTCGCGGGGTGCGCCGGCGGCGCGGAAGTGCTGAAGCGCCCGCGGGAAGAGATTGAGGTCGAGACAGGCGCGGGTGAGGGCGAGATGATAGGCGGCGAACGCGGGGCCGGAGGGCGCGGACGTTTCCGCGGCGACGAGGGCGCGGAGGGTTTTGATGTCACCCGTGGCGGTGGCTTCGGCGATCTTGGTGAGGGCGGGCTGGACGCTCTCGGGGGTGATGGCCGCGGGAGATGGGCTGGGCGCAGTCGGCGCGGCGGGTTCGGCGGCGGGGAGCGAGGTGACTGCGACAGCGAAGGCGAGCGAGAGGAGTGAGATTCGGGGCATCGGCATCAGGTGGATCGCGGCGAGATTGGGCGAGCGGCGAAATATTTCACCCGGGAAAAATCGGAATACGTGTAAACGCGCAAGGAC
Source organism: Opitutus sp. GAS368 (assembly GCA_943372705.1). Taxonomy (GTDB): domain Bacteria; phylum Verrucomicrobiota; class Verrucomicrobiia; order Opitutales; family Opitutaceae; genus GAS368. Next base: position 38,925 of record CALRZR010000028.1, read on the forward strand.
GTGGCGGAGGCGCGCCATGACAATTCCCTGACAACTGGCTGACGACACGGTGACAACCCGGGCGGCGATTCGTGGTTCAATGGGCGCGTCAACCCAACGAAATCACCATGAAATCAATGTTCGTCTCTGCCCTGTTTGTTTTCGCGACTGCGCTGCTCGGCGCGGTGTCGCTCCTGCCGCTGGCGGCTTGTGCCAAATCAACCTCCGAGTCCGTGCGTCTGCGCGTGGAACTCGACCGCCCTGTGCTCTCCGCGGACCGCACGGAGCGCGCGGTTGTGAAAATCGCGCTCGACGGGGTGAGGCTCGCTCGACCCGAGGCGCGTCCGCCAGTGAATCTCACGCTCGTGATCGACCGCTCGGGCTCGATGAGCGGAGAGAAAATCCAGCACGCGAAAGCGGCAGCGATCGAGGCGGTGCGGCGGCTCGGGCCGGACGATGTGTTTGCGCTGGTCACGTTTGACCACGAGATCGAAACGCTCGTGCCGGCGACGCGCGTCGGCGACACGCGGGCGATCGAGGCGCGGATCAGGTCGATTGTCGCGCGCGGCAATACGGCGATCTACGGTGGAGTGACGCAGGGAGCGGCCGAGTTGCGCAAGCACCTCGAAGACCGCCGCTACACGCAGCGGCTCGTTTTGCTTTCGGACGGACTGGCGAACAACGGACCGAGTTCGCCGGACGATTTTGCGCGGCTCGGGGCGTCGTTGGGCCGCGAAGGGATTTCGGTCAGCACCGTCGGACTCGGGCTTGGCTACAATGAAGATCTGATGACGCGCCTCGCACGCCGCAGCGACGGGAACACCTACTTCGTGGCGTCGAGCCGCGACTTGGCGGCGATCTTCAACTCCGAACTCGGTGACGTGCTCAATGTGGTGGCGCGCCGCGTGGTGGTGACGGTGGAGTTTCCCGCGGGGGTGCGGCCGCTGGCGTTTGTCGGACGCGAAGGAGCCATCCGCGGGCAGCGGGCGGAGTTTGAGCTGAACCAACTCTACGGCGGGCAGGAAAAATTTGCGCTCGTCGAAGTGGAAGTGGCGGCGTGCCGCGCGGGCGAGGAACGGGAAATGGCGGCGGCAAGCGTGACGTTTGAAGATGCGCTAACGCAGCGCGCGGCGACGATTTCGGCGCGGGGAGCGGCGAAATTCTCGAGCGTGGAGAAGGAAGTCGTCGTCGCGGCGAACCGGCAGGTGCAGACGGACTACGCGGTCAACGTCACGGCGGAGGCGAAGGATCATGCGGTCGGCCTCGTTGATGCGAATCGTCGCGAGGAGGCGGCGAAGCACATGCGGACGCGCACGGCGGAGCTGGAAAAGATCGCGACGGTTTACGCCAACCCGGCGGTGCGCGAGATGACGGTCGCGAATAAAAAGGAGGCGGACCGCCTCGAGCGCGACGGCCTCGACAACGCCCAACGCAAATCCTACCGCGCCGATGCGGCGCAGACGGCGAGCCAGCAGGCGAACAGCCCGTCGAGTTACACGCGGCCGTAAGGCAGGGCGCACGGCTCCTTTTGACTTCTCCGCACCGATGTCGCCAGCTTTCACCCGTGCTCGCTCCCTCGCGCCGCATTTTTCTCTACTGGCTCCTGCTGCTCCTGCCGACGCTCGCGGTGGGCGCGGGGGCGCTCTACCTGTTGCAAAAAGAACAGGCGCGGCTCGACGAGCAGGCGAAGGCGGCGACCTCGCTGCGGCGCGAGGCGATCGCCGCGCGGGCGCGACAAATTGCGGAGAACGTGGAACTGCTCCTCGGTGATGTGCAGGCGGGCCTCATGACGACGCTGATGCAGACGACGGGAGAAAATCCGGACTCGTGGCTCGACGCGTGGAGCGGGAGTAATCCGCTGGTGAAGTCGACGTTTCGACTGGCGGCGGACGGACGGATTTTGCGTCCGGCGAACGCCGAGGCGCAGCGTTGGTTGAAGGAGTGGCTGGCGGGCGGGGCGCCTTGGCGCGGGGCCAAACAGGAATCGAAGGAGAGCGAGCAGGTGCGTCGCGAGCGCAAGGATACGACGCTCAATGTAACGCAGACGCAGAGTGTGCGCAGCAGTTTTCAGGAGGCCGCGCGGCAGAACGCGGTGGCGGACACCGCCATGAGAAAATCGACGGCGCCAGCGGCACCTTCCGCGGCGGCACCGGCGTTCGCGGCGCCCGCGGTCGCTGTGCAACCCGAGCGCTCGGGGTGGGCGCCGTGGCGCGGAGCAGACGGACTGCGCCTCGTCGGCTGGCGGCAGCCGAGCTTTGGCGGCGTGGTGGGCGTCGAGGTGAACTTGGCGACGATTGTGGCGCGGCTCGGCGAGCTGCTGCCGCGCGATGGCGATTTGGCGGAAGCGTTTGCGGTGCGCGAGGCGGGCGTGGAGCGTCAGAGCAAAGTTTACGCGGGGGCCAGCGGGAGCGCGGGGCTTCGGTCGGCGCGGTTACTGGACACGATCGCGGTGCCGCTGTCGGCGAGCGTGTTGCCGGGCTGGGAGATCGTGGGTTTTGTGCGCGACGATGCGGGCAACACGAGAGCGGGCGGAGGGTTCTTTGTGGTCGGGGCACTGCTCGTGGGAATTTTTGTCGTCGCGATTTTGGCCGGCGGCGGACTGCTGCTGCGGCAGGCGCGGCTGAGCGAAGCCGAGGCGGCGCAGAAGACGTCGTTTGTGGCCAACGTGTCGCATGAGTTCAAAACGCCGCTCACGACGATCCGCCTTTACGCGGAGTTGCTGGAGCAGGGGCGGGTGCGCGATGCGGCGCAGGGTGGCGACTATCTGCGGACGATTTCGCGGGAGACGCAGCGCCTCGCAAGGCTCGTAAACAACGCGCTCGATTTCAGTCGGCTGGAGCAGGGGAAGAAAAAATTTGCGCGCGAGACGCTCGATCTCGCGACAGAGGTGGGGCGGCTCCTCGATACTCACGGGCCGCGACTCGCGGAGGCGGGGCTCACGCTGCGACGCGAGTGGGCGGCGATTCCCATGCCAGTGACGACGGACCGCGACGCACTGGAGCAAATCGTGCTCAACCTGCTCGACAACGCCGCGAAGTATGCGGCGGATGGGGGCGAAGTCGCGGTAGCTTTGGTCGCGCGCGAGCGGGGCGGCGGCGCGGAGTTGCGCGTGAAAGACCGCGGTCCTGGGGTGCCGGCAGAGCACCGCGAACGGATTTTTGAAAAATTTCACCGCGTCGATGACACGCTCACGGCGGAGAAGAGCGGGGCCGGCCTCGGGCTCAGCATCGCGCGGCAACTCGCGCGCGGCCTGGGCGGCGAACTTCGCTACGAAGCGCGCCAAGGCGGCGGCGCCGAATTCGTTTTGGAACTGCCATGAAAGCCAAAATTCTCATCGCCGAAGACGACCCCAATATCCGCCTCGGGCTGGTGGCGACGCTCGAGAGCGAAGGCTATGCGGTGACGGCGGCGGCGGACGGCGCGCAGGCGTTGAAGCTGGCTGGCCAGGAGAAATTCGAACTCGTGATGCTCGACGTGATGATGCCCAAGGCGAGCGGCTACGACGTGTGCCGCGAACTGCGTGCACGAGGCATGCGGGTGCCGGTGCTGATGCTCACGGCGAAAGGCGAAGAGATCGACAAAGTCGTCGGCTTGAAACTCGGCGCAGACGACTACGTGACGAAGCCCTTCGGCGTGCACGAATTGCTCGCGCGGGTGGAAGCGCTGTTGCGGCGGGCGCGGACGACGGCGGTTGAAAACGGCGGGAGGGAGGCGGAGTTGGCGCCCGTGTTTCGGCTGGGCGCGGCGGAGATCGACCGCCGGAAGTTCACGGCGAGTGTGGCCGGTCGCACCGAGGAGTTGACCGCGCGAGAGCTCCGGCTCGCGGAGGTGTTTGCGGCGCACGCGGGCGAAGTGCTGACGCGCGATGCGCTGCTGAACGCGGTGTGGGGCGTGGGCTATTTCGGCACGACGCGGACGCTGGACCAGCATGTTGCGCAACTGAGGAAAAAAGTGGAGGCAGTGCCGGAAGAGCCGCGCACAATCATCACGGTGCACGGCGTGGGCTATCGCTGCGAGAGCTGAGCGGGACGGTCAGGGTTTCAGCAGGGCGGCGAGTTCCGAAACTGTCTGGACTTGGGCAAACCGCTTGTCGTTGGCCCGCACCAGCAACGTGTAGCTGCTGCTGAAGCCGAGCGGCGGGAGCCAATCGAAGCGGTAGCGACGGTCGAGCTCAGTGGTCAGCCATTGGTTGAGTTGGGGTCCGTCGCGCAGACGGTCGAGGGCGGCGGGTTCCGCGCCGACGTGGAAGATGGTGACGGCGAGGAGTCCGTTGAATTCCGGGTAGAGATCGATGTCGCCGCGCTGGAGCGATTCGAAGCAGATGGCGGTGCTGCCGAGACCGGATTTGAGCTGGGCGTTCCAGCCGGTGGCGCCGTCGATGAGGCGTTCGATGATGCGGCCCATGATGTAGTGGGAGGTGGTGGTTTTTGCGCCGATGACGATGTCGGGCTCGTCGAGTTCGGCCCGTTTGATGAGGGCACGGCCTTCCTGCCAGTCGACGCCGGCGGTGACCGACCATTCTCGCAGGAATTCGCGGGCGACGAGATCGTTGGTTTCGCCGTCCTGTTCGACGCGGCTGATGAGGCGGCGCATCGTCTCGCTGGAAAGCGAGCCGCTCAGTTTTTCCAGCAGCGGACGGAGGGCGGGGATTTTTTGAAAGATCTGTTGGCGGGCCAGCAGGGCGGCATCGTAGTTCGGGAAAAAATGCAGATCGTCGCGCAGCACGCGCAGGCCCAGTGGTTCGATGCGGCCGTCGATCGTGGTGCCGCAAGCGACGTCGACCTCGCCCGTGCGGAGCGAGGTGTAGAGCAGATTCACATCGAACTCCGAGTAGCGCACCGCGGGGATTTGGTAGTGCTGGCGCCACGCCTCGTAGCCGTCGAGACGTTGGGCGAAACCGGTCGGGAATCCGAACAGCAGCGCGCTATCGGGCAGCGGGCGCCACACCGCGACGAGCGAGCCGAGGATCAACGCGGCACTGGCGACGGCGACGCGCCACGTGTGGCGGACGAGCGTGGATTCCGCGAGACCGAGCAAGGCATCGATCACGAGAGCGAGGCAGGCGGCGGGAATGGCGCCGAGGAGCACGACGGCGGGTTGGTTGTTGGCGATGCCGCGAAAGATAAACACGCCGAGGCCGCCGGCGCCGACGAGCGCGCTCAGCGTGGCCACACCGACGCTGATCACCGCGGCCGTGCGCAGACCGGCAAAGATGGTCGGCAGCGCCAACTGGAGTTCGACGGCCCAGAAGAGCTGGCCCCGGCTCATGCCCATGCCGCGCGCGGCTTCGACGACGCCGGCGGGAACCCCGGCGAGGCCGACGAGGGTGTTCCGAATAACCGGGAGCAGCGCGTAGAGGAAGAGGGCGGCGACCGCGCTGTTTCGACCGAGGCCGAATAGCGGCAGCATCAGACTCAGGAGGGCGATGCTCGGAATGGTTTGCACGATGCTAGCCATGCCGACGAAAGCAGCCGCGAGCGTGCGGCTGCGACGCAGCATGACCGCGAGCGGCACGCCGATGGCGACGGCCGCGAGGAGTGAAAGCGCCACCAACTCGATATGCTCGAGCATGCGCGAGAGGAGCTCGTTGCGGTGCGTCGCGAGAAAGGTGATGAGCGCTTTCATCGGCGCGGCAGGACGGGAAACGGCGCGGCGGTTTGCACCGCGGTTTTGTAGCGTTGGAAAGATTCCAACAAGTGACCGGCGCGGGCGGGTTCACCGCTGAGTTCGGCCATCGCTTCGGCAACCGTCAGAGAACCGGCGAGGCCGAGCACCGTGGGTCGCGTGTCGGCCGGCTGATGGCTGGGCGGGATATCCAGGTCGCCGAGGCGCACGGCCTGCCACTCGTGGTGCAGGCGGTCGTCGCTTTGATCGAAAAAGCGGCGCACGAATTCACTTTGCGGGCGGAAGAGGAGTTCCGCCGGAGTGCCGGCCTGCTCGATGCGGCCGGGCGACATCAGTGCGATACGATCGCCGAATTCGAAGGCCTCCGCGATGTCGTGGGTAACCATGACGACACTCTTGTCGCGCAGGGCCCACAGGCTGCGCACCTCGCGGCGG
>CALRZR010000029.1:0-44696 GCA_943372705.1 Opitutus sp. GAS368
CATGGTGGGCATTGACACGCCGCGAGCGGTCGCGGCACGCTCCGCGCTTCTTTTTTCGCAGACGTCCCGTCACGCCCGCCGCCCACATGCCTCAAATCATCGCTGTTCTCGACTTCGGCTCCCAACTCACGCAGGTCATCGCGCGCCGCATCCGCGAGTGCCAAGTCTACTCGAAGATCTATCACTACTCGACCCCGGCGGCGAAGCTCCGCGAAGACGGCGTGGTCGGCATCATCCTTTCGGGCGGGCCGCAGAGTGTTTACGCGAAGACGGCACCGCACCCTGATACTGAAATTTTCAAGCTCGGCGTGCCCATGCTCGGCATCTGTTACGGTGTGCAACTCATGGGGCACCACCTCGGTGGCAAAGTTGCCCCCAGCAAGGCGCGCGAATACGGCCACGGTCACCTGACGATCAAGAAGGCGAGCAAGCTCTTCGCCGGCTTGCCGAAGAAGCTCCGCATCTGGAATTCCCACGGCGACAAACTCGAAAAACTGCCCCCCGGCTTCGTCGCGACGGCGGTTTCTGACAACTCGCCGTTCTCCGGCATTGAGGACAAGAAGCGCGGCTTCTACGGCATCCAGTTTCACCCGGAGGTTTTCCACACCGAGCGCGGCGTGGACATGATCCGCAACTTCCTCGTTGGTATTTGCGGTGCGAAACAAGATTGGACGACGAAGGACTTTATCGCGCAGTCCGTTGCTTCGCTCCGTGAGCAGGTGGGCAAAGGTCGCGTGCTCCTCGGTCTCTCAGGCGGCGTTGATTCGTCCGTGGCGGCGGCGTTGTTGCACAAAGCCATCGGCAAGCAACTCACGTGCGTCTTCGTCGACAACGGGCTGCTCCGCAAAGGCGAGCGCGAAGCGGTCGAGAAACTTTACGGCGATCACTTCCATATCGACCTGCGCGTTGTCGATGCGTCCAAGCTCTTTCTCTCGCGCCTCAAGGGCGTCACCGAGCCGGAGACGAAGCGGAAGATCATCGGTCGGACCTTTGTCGAGGTGTTCGAGAAGTCGCTCAAGTCCATCAAGGGCAGTGCGGAGTTTCTCGCGCAGGGGACGCTCTATCCCGACGTGATCGAGAGCGTCTCGATCCAGGGAAACCCGGCTTCTCTCATCAAGACTCACCACAATGTCGGCGGCCTGCCCGAGCGCATGAAGCTCAAACTCGTCGAGCCGCTGCGCCAGCTCTTCAAGGATGAGGTCCGTCGCGTGGGCGAGGCGCTGGGTCTCCCGAAGGAAGTCGTGTGGCGCCAGCCGTTCCCCGGTCCCGGTCTTGGCGTGCGCGTGATGGGCGACATCACCGCCGACAAACTCGAAATCCTCCGCAACGCCGACTACGTGCTCCAGGAGGAGATGATGGCGTCCGGTTACTACTGGAAGGTCTGGCAGTCGTTCTGCGTTTTCCTGCCGGTGAAGACGGTGGGCGTGTTTGGCGATGAGCGCACCTACGACTACGTGATCGCGATGCGCATCGTGGAGAGCACCGACGCCATGACGGCGGATTGGGCCAAGCTCCCGCACGAGGTTCTGCAGAAAATCTCCAGCCGCATCACCAACGAGGTCCGTGGCGTTGGCCGCGTCGTTTACGACGTGAGCTCGAAGCCGCCGGCCACGATCGAGTGGGAGTGAGCCGCCCGTTTTATTTCGCTCCCGGCCAGCCCGGCACAACGCGGGCTTTCAACGCGCCGCAACCTCTGCCAATCTCCTGACCATGTTCACCTCGTCTTCGTTCTCCCTTCGTGCGCTCGCCGCGGCCGGTGCCGCCCTCGTCGTAGTCGTCGCCGCCCACGCCGCCGAGCCCGCGATCATCGCCAAGGCCCGGGCCCGTCTCGGCACCGAAGCGGCCATCGAAGCGGTGAAGTCGATCCACTACGTCGGCACGCTGGTGACCGCCGATCCGGCCGATCCGAGCAAGGTATCGCGGGCTGCCATCGACATCGTTTTTCAAAAAAACGACCAGCAACGCATCCGCGCCACTTCGGACAAGATGATCGAGACGACGGCGCTCGACGGCTATGATGGTTGGATGCGGAAACAGGACCCGGCTGACTCGTCCAAATGGCAGCAGACCTACCTCAAGGCGGACCAAATCAAGCGCCTCCGGGCCAACACGTGGGAGACGCTGGGCTTCTTCCGCGGCGTCGGTGCGCGGGGCGGGCGCGTGGAAGACCAGGGAACCGCCACGATTGACGGTATTTCGTGCCAGAAAATCGCCTTCATCCACGCACCCAACATCGTGTTTACCCGCTACTTCGACCTCGCGACAGGGCGCCTCGTCTACACCGAGACAGAGGCCGGCAGCACACTCCGTGAGCAGGGCGAGATGATCGTCGACGGCGTGCGTTTCCCGAAGACCCTCGTGACCACCAACAAGCTCCCGAACGGCCAAACCCAGACCGTCACGATCAACATCGAGAAAATCACGGTGAATGAGATTTTTCCGACCGCGTTTTTCGCCGTCCCGCAGCTCGGCAAGGTCAAGTAACCGCCGCCGGCCGGCCCTACTTGCCGAATAACCCGCCAGCGGACTCGACGGCGGGGGGATTCCTCCGCTAGGGTGCCCGCTCATGCGCATGCTTCATCACGCTTCGAAAACCTTTGCCGACGACTTGGCCGCCTTTTGCCGCGGGTCGGTCGTGCCCAAGGAAATCACCGATTCCGTCGCCGCCATTCTCGCCGATGTCCGCGTGCGCGGCGATGAAGCGGTGAGTTACTACGCCGCGAAGTTCGACAGCGCGAAGCTCCGCGCCCGCGACTTTCCGGTAAAACCGGCCGACCTCGCCGCCGCCGCGAAACGCCTCCCCGCCGCCGACCTCCGCGCCCTCAAGGCCGCGCGCGACAGCATCGTCGAATTCAACAGCCGCGGCCTCGCCGAAAACTGGATGGCGAAAAACAAGCACGGCGCGCTCGTCGGCGAAAAGTTCGACCCGATCCGCCGAGTCGGCCTCTACGTGCCCGGTGGCCAGGTGCCCCTCGTCTCGACCGTGCTGATGACCGTCACGCTCGCCAAGATCGCGGGTTGCCCGGAGGTCGCGGTGTTCACGCCCAGCAACGCCGACGGCAAGCTGGCCGACGGCATGCTCGCCGCTCTGCACCTCGCGGGCGTCACCGAAGTCTACCGGTTCGGCGGCGTCCAGGCGATCGGCGCGATGGCCTACGGCACAACCACGATCAACGCGGTCGATAAGATTTTCGGCCCCGGCAATGCCTACGTGTGCGAGGCGAAACGCCAGGTCTTTGGCACAGTGGGCGTCGACTCGCTGCCCGGTCCCAGCGAGGTCATGATCATTGCCGACGATACCGCGAAGGCGTCGTTTGCCGCCGCCGACTTGCTCGCGCAGGCTGAGCACGGCTCCGGCCGCGAAAAAATCTATCTGCTCGGCACTTCGGCCGAAGTCATCAACGCGATCGCTGTCGAACTTCGCACGCAGATCCAGTTGATCACGCGGAGCGAAAAAACGCAGCGCGTGCTTGAGGCCGGTTTCCTCGCGATCGAGGTCAAGAATCTCGCGCACGCCGCCGAGATCGCGAACTACGTCGCGCCCGAGCACCTCGAACTTCTCGTGGCCGACGCCGCGGCGAAGAAGCTCACCGCCGACATCACGACGGCCGGTGCGATCATGATCGGCAACCACACGCCGACTGCGCTGGGCGATTTCGTCGCCGGACCGAGTCACGTGCTGCCGACGGGCCGCGCCGGGCGCTTCTTCAGCGGACTGCGCGTCGCCGATTTTCAACGCCGCACGAGCATCGTGCACTACGACCGCGCGAGCGTGAAAAAAGCCGAACCCATCGTCGCCGCCTTTGCCGCGATGGAAAAACTCGACGCCCACGGCCGCTCGGTGCGGATCAGGGCGTAACCGTTTTTGTAGCCGCACGCGTTGACGTGCGGTCCGCACCGTAACCGGTGCGGCTACATGCTCGTTTTTGTCGCCATGTCTGATCTCTCATCGCTCGCCCTTCCGCATATCGCGAAGCTCCACGCCTATACGCCCGGCCTCCAGCCGAGCGAAGCGGGCTGGACGAAGCTCAACACCAACGAGTGCCCCTACGCGCCGAGTCCGCGCGTCGCCGAGGCGCTGCGGCGCGAGATCGGTGAAGACGGGGCCTCGCTCCGGCTCTATCCGAATCCGAAAAGCTCCCCGCTGCGCGCGGCCATCGCGGCGCACCACGGCGAGGGCCTCACGGCGGAGCACGTCTGTGTCGGCAACGGCTCCGATGATATTCTGAATCTGCTCATCCGCGCCTTTTGCACGCAGGACGCCGCGGCGGGCTACACGCTGCCGAGCTACTCGCTCTACCCGGTGCTCGTGGAGATCCAGGACGGCGCGACCAACGTGATCGAGTTCGACCGCGCCATGCGTTTGCCGCTGGAGCGCATCGCGGCTTCGACCGCCCGCGCGTTTTTCCTTACCTCGCCCAACGCCCCGACGGGAGTCGCGTTTGCCAACGCCGACCTCGAGCGCGTGCTCGCGACGTTCCGCGGCCTGCTCGTCGTGGACGAAGCCTACGCGCCCTTCGCGACGGAAAACGCGGTGCCGCTCCTCGCGCGTTACCCGAATCTCGTCGTCGTGCGCACGCTCTCGAAGGCCTACGCGCTCGCCGGCATCCGCGTCGGCTACGCGCTCGCGCACCCCGAAATCATCGGGCTGCTCGACCGCGTGCGGGACAGCTACAACGTCAACCGCCTCTCGCAGGCCGCCGCGCTCGCGGCGATTGGCGACGATGCCTACTACGCGGGCGTCATCGCGAAAATCACGGCGACGCGCGACCGCTGCATCCGCGATCTCATCACGCGCCGCACGTGGTTCACCTACGAATCGCAGTCGAACTTCATTTTTACGGAGCCGAAAAACGCCCGCGGCGAGCGCGGCCCGGCGGTGGCGAAGTCCGCTTACGACTATCTCTTCGCGCACAAAGTCCTCGTGCGCTACTTCCCGAGCCACGCCTTGACCGCCTCTTTCCTGCGCATCACGGTGGGCACCGATGACGAGATGCTCGTCCTCGAAAAAACACTCGACGCATGGCTAAAAACGACAAACCCGTAGCCCGCACGGCGACCGTGCTCCGCAAAACCGCGGAGACCGACATCGCGCTCACGTTGGCCATCGACGGCCGCGGCAGTTCGCAGATCGACACCGGCGTGCCGTTCTTCGACCACATGCTGACGCTCTTCGCGAAGCACGGGCTGTTCGATCTCAACGTGAAGGCCAAAGGCGACGTGGAGGTCGATTATCACCACACGGTCGAAGACGTCGGCTTGGTGCTCGGCCAGGCTTTCAAGGAAGCGCTCGGCGACAAAGTCGGCATCAAGCGCTACGGCTTTTTCCTGCTGCCCATGGACGAGTCGCTCGCGCGCATCGCGGTCGACGTCGGCGGCCGCCCGCATCTGGTTTACGAGGCCAACGCCCCGACGATGTTCGTGCGCGATTTCAATATCATCCTTGTAAAGGAGTTTTGCCGCGCGTTCAGCAACGCCCTCGGCGCGAATCTCCACGTGCAACTCGTCTACGGCGAGGAGCCGCACCACGTGGCCGAAGCGATCTTCAAGTGCCTCGCGCGCGCTCTCGACATGGCGACGCAGATCGAGCCGCGCGCGGCTGACCAGCTGCCGAGCACGAAGGGGAAAATCTAGTTTCGAATTGGCGGGCACGTGCTGTGTGTCCGCATGCCGCCGCGGGGACGCGACGGCCCACCTCTCTGCACCATGGCCACTATCGCCGTCATCGACACCGGAATCTGCAATCTGCGCAGCGTCACCAAGGCGCTCGAGGCCGTCGGCGCGTCCATTCGCGTCGTGCGCACGCCCGCGGAAGTCTCCGCGGCCAACGCGTGCGGGCTGGTGCTGCCTGGGGTCGGGGCGTTGCGCGATTGTGTGGCGTCGCTGCGGGCGTCGGGCCTCGACGCCGTGGTGCGCGAGTGGATCGCGGCGGACCGGCCGTTCCTCGGCGTGTGCCTTGGCATGCAGGCGCTTTTCGAACACTCGGAAGAGGGAAACATCTCCGGCCTCGGGATTTTTCCGGGCAAGGTGGTGCGGTTTCAGCGTCCGCCGGACATTAAGGTTCCTCACATGGGCTGGAACACCGTGCGCTTCGTGCAACCGGATTCGCCGTTGGCGGCGGGCCTCGCGATCGACGGCGAGAATTTCTATTTCGTGCACAGTTTTCACTGTGTGCCGGCCGATCCGGCGCTCGTGCTGGCGGTGTGCGATTACGCGGGCGAGTTTTGTTGTGCGATCGGCCGAGGGAGGGTTTTTGCCACACAATTCCACCCGGAGAAGAGCCAAGCCAAAGGGCTGCAGGTCTACCGCAACTTTGCGACGGCGGCGGCCCGCACTTGAGCCGCGGGCGCAGCATTTTTCCTAACGGAGCCGGCGCGTCGCGCTAATGGCCGGGAAAATTTTTGATCGCGGGCAAGTTTTCTTTGCCAGCGGCGCGGAATTGGCTTCGCTCGCTCTCATATGTCTACGACTGCCTCGCTGAAGATCGACGACAAAGAATACCCCTTACCCGTGATGATCGGCAGTGAGGGCGAAAAAGCGGTGGATACGCGCTCGTTGCGCGCCGCTTCGGGCTACATCGCCTACGACCAAGGCTATGGTAACACCGGCTCCTGCGAGAGCCAGATCACCTACCTCGACGGTGATAACGGCATTCTCCGCCACCGCGGCTACCCGATCGACCAGCTCGCGCACTATAGCGATTTCGTCGAGACCGCCTACCTCGTGATCTACGGCGAACTGCCGAATGCGACGCAGCGCAAAGAATTCGGTCTCCAGCTGCGCAAAAACGCGGTCGTCGAGATGCAGATGCAGAAGATCCTCGAGGGTTTTCCGACGAGCGCTTCGCCGATGGCGATGCTCTCGGCGATGGTGGCGGCGCTGCCGGCTTACTACCCGCACCTCGCGACGAACAATTTCGAGAAAGACCTGAAGAGCTTCGACATGGCCGCGGCCATCGCGATTTCGAAGATCCGTTCGATCGTGGCGATGATCTATCGCTACATCCACGGTCTGCCGTTCGTTTATCCGAAGCAGAACCTGCCGTTCTGTGACAATTTCTTGCACATGATGTTCTCGGAGCCCTACCAGGACTACGAGCCGGTGCCGGAAGTCGCGAAGGCGTTGAATCTCGTCCTCCTGTTGCACGCCGATCACGAGCAGAACTGTTCCACGTCGACCGTGCGCATGGTCGGTTCGAGCCAGGCCAATCTCTTCACTTCGATCTCGGCCGGTATCAGCGCACTCTCGGGCCCGCTCCACGGCGGTGCCAACGTGGCGGTGATGCAAATGCTCCAGTCGATCCACGACGAGGGCGACGATGGTTCGCGGTTCATCGCCGCGGCGAAATCGGGCAGCAAGACGAACCGCCTCATGGGCTTCGGCCACGCGGTCTACAAAAACTTCGATCCCCGCGCGAAGATCATCGGCGAAGCCTGCGACACCGTGCTCACCCGGCTCGGCATCGACGATCCGCTGCTGCACATTGCGAAGAACCTCGAGCAGGCGGCGCTCAAGGATGACTACTTCGTCTCGCGGAAACTTTATCCGAACGTCGATTTCTACTCCGGCATCATCATGCGCGCAGTGGGCATCCCGATGAACATGTTCACGACGATGTTCGCGATCGGTCGCGCGCCGGGCTACATCGCCAACTGGAAGGAAGTCGCCTCGAATCCCAAGGGGCGCATCTACCGTCCGCGCCAGATTTACGTCGGACCGACGAAGCGCGACTACGTGCCGATGTCGAACCGGTAAGGCCCCGGCCCCGAAGGCGGGACGGAACCGGAAAGCTTAAACGAGGGCGGGTCGTTGACCCGCCCTTATTTTTTTTGCGGAGCCGTGTGCATGAGCTGTTCGAGCTCGAGGCCGGTCACGCGCTGCAGGCCGCTGAGCAGACGCCACAGGGCAAACATCGTCATCGCCATGCTCGGGAGAACGATCACGGGCCAGCTCAGGAGGTTCATGCGGGCGAGCTCGCTGTTGAAGGCTTCGGAACCGGAGGGACTTTTCAATAGATAGCGGGCGAGACCGTAGTTCAGCGCGGCGCTGACGAAAAAGGATGCGGTGAGCAGATAGCTGGCGTCGCGCAGGAGTTTCTCGAAGGCCGGCCGGGCCGAGCGTTCGTCGAGGACGGCGTCGATGCGGTCGATGTCGATCACTTGCGGGTTGTAGAGCATCTCGCGCACGAGGGGCCAACGGGTGCCCATGGAGGCGAGCACCACGATGCCGATCGCGGCGGGGACGGCGGCCTCCTTGATGGCGAACCAAAAGTTATCCAGCTGCATGAGGGCGAATGTGCCGGTGAGGAGCACGCTCACGAAGCCGAGGGCGGAGATGAAGTTGAATTTTTTCCGCACGACGAAGTCGTAGATCGAATAGCCGACGGGAAAGATGAGCGCGACGACGAGGGCCCATTTTGGGCCGAGCCAGGCGGCCTTGCTGCCCCAGTTCAGAATGATCGTGGGCAGGGCGACGTTGCAGCCGATGTTGATGAAAAGGTTTTCGCGCTTCGGCGGTTGGGCGGGCATCGGGGCATCCAACGGGGAAGTCGGGCGGTCAGAAAGAGGAAAATGGCGCGGACCGTGTTTCTCGTTTCCCGGGCTGCCGAAATCTGTTCCGTTACCGCTCCCATGATCCACCTCGGCGTCAATATCGACCACTGTGCCACTGTTCGTCAGGCGCGCTATCGCGATGCGGGGGCGACCGTCGGCGGGGCGGTGGAGCCCGATCCGGTGGCGTTTGCGGTCGCGGCCGAGCGCGCCGGCGCGGACGGCATCACGGTGCATCTGCGCGAGGACCGCCGGCACATTCAGGAACGCGACGTCTGGCGGCTGCGCGAGTGCATCGCGACGCGCCTCAATCTGGAAATGGCGTGCACGCCGGCGATGACGGAGTTTGCGCTGAAGCTGAGGCCGGAGTTCGTCTGCGTCGTGCCGGAGAGCCGGCAGGAAATCACGACCGAGGGCGGCCTCGACGTCGTGGGTGGACGTGAACGGGTGCGCGCATGTATCGAGGCGCTCGGCGCGGTGGGGATCAAGGTGAGCCTGTTTATCGATCCGGACGAAGCGCAGATCGAGTTGAGCGCGAAACTCGGGGCGCCGTTTGTGGAGTTACACACCGGGGCCCACGCCAACGCCTGCCACACGCCGCAGCGCGCGAAGGAATTTCAACGCCTGCGCCTCGGCTGCGTGCGCGCGAAGGATGTCGGGCTGACGGTGAATGCGGGCCACGGCATCAACTACGTGAACATCGCCGAAGTGCGCACCCTGCCGCATCTCTATGAGCTCAATATCGGCCACAGCATTGTGAGCCGCGCGTTGTTCACCGGAGTGGACGAAGCGGTGCGCGAGATGAGGACGCGGATGAACCACGGCTAAGCCGCGGGCCCGTCCCATGAACATCCAACTTCCTCCCGGCGGGGTGCTGATCGGCATCGGCGCGGATATTATCGAGATCGAGCGCATCCGCGGGGTGCTGGAGCGGCATGGAGAACGGTTCATCGACCGGATACTCACCGACGAAGAGAAGGCCTATTGCGCGACGATGAAGCATCCGCACAAGCACATCGCGGCGCGGTTTGCGGCGAAGGAAGCGGTGTCGAAATGTTTCACGACGGGGATCAGCGCGGAGTTTGGCTGGAAGTCGGCGTCGGTCTACCACGGCGCGCGGCACGAGCCGCTCGTCCGGCTCGATGCCCAGGGCCAGGCGTTGCTGGCGCACGTGGGCGCGACGCATGTGATGCTCACACTTTCGCACACGGAGAATTACGCGATGGCCGTCGCGGCGCTTGTGCGGGCCTGAATTTTTCGCGAAGCTCCTGCCGATGGACGACGACGAGCCCCAGAAAACCGACCCGCTGTCGCCCGCGAAATTATCGAAGACGCCCTCCTGGGTAATGCTCGGCTTTATGCTCGGGGCGGCGTTTGTGTGGGCGTTGAGGAATGAAGAGCCGAAACCGGCTCCCTCGGTCGCGGCGCCGACGCTGCCGACGGAATGGCCGAAAGCGGTGAAACTGCCGCCTTCGCCGCTGACGACGGTCGAAGCTTTGTTTGCGGAGTGGGGACAACATGCGGTCTGGGAGGAAGAGCGCACCGAAATCGCGATGTGGCGGAGTGAAACCGGCAAGTATTCCGAATTCTACGAGGTGCGGCGGATGGCCGGGGAGAATTTTTTTCGCAGCATTTCGGAGCTCACGCGCCGGATCGTGCGTTCGGGCACGCCGCTGCCGAGCCAGGCGCCGCTGCAATTTACAGAGAGCGAACGGCACTATCAGGAGTGGCTGCGGCAGGGACGCGACCAGAGCGCCACGGAGGCGAGCGGGCGAATCCGGGCGCGGGACCTCCCGCCGCCGATGCGACCGAAAGTGGATGCCACGGTGCCGGTGCTTGAGCCGCCGCGGGCGGGCTTGCCGACGGAACCGCGGCGGAACTGATGGCGGCCTGCGTATCATGATTCCCGACAGCCATCCGATTTTGTCCTGTGAGGAAGCGAGGGCGGTGGAGGCGCGGATTTTCGGCGGCGACGAGGCAAAGGAGTGGCCGGCGATGCAGCGCGCGGGGCGCGCGGTGGCGAGGGCGGTGTTGCAGGATTTCGAGGAGATCGGCGGGTTTCCCGCGGGCGGACGCGTGCTGGTGCTGGTCGGTAAGGGGCACAATGGCGGCGACGCGCTGATCGCGGCGCGGGCGGTGTTGGAGAAATTTCCGCACGCGCGTGCGGAAGTGGTGTTTGTGTTTGGCGAGCGGGTGCTACGGCCGCTCGCGGCGCGGGCCTGGCGGGAGTTTGTGCACGCGGGGCGCGAGCGCGTCGGTTCGGTGAACGCGCCACGGGGCGCGTATGCGTTGGCGCTCGATGGCGTATTTGGATTTCAATTTCGGCCGCCGGCGGAAGCGTGGGTCGTGGAATTGATCGCGGCGGTGAACGCGCTGCCGGTGGGGTTGCGGGCGGCGGTGGATCTGCCGAGCGCGGGGCTGTTTCGCGCAGACTTCACCTATGCGACCGGGATCGTGAAGGCGCCGGTGGTGGCAGAGTTTTGGGCGAATGCGGGACGGGTGCGCTATGTGGATCTGGGATTTTTCACGGGTGAGGAGGCGGGGGCGCAGCGCGTGTTGACTTCCGCGGTGCTGGCGCCGCTCGCGGCGTTGCGGGCAAGAGATTCGGACAAGCGGACGTATGGTCATGTGTTCGTGGTGGGCGGCTCGCGGAGTTATCCGGGCGCGGTGCTGATGACGGTGCTCGCGGCTTTGCGCGGCGGCGCGGGGCTCGTGACGGCGTTTGTGCCGGAGTCGCTCGTGGCGACGTTTGCGGCGCGGGCGCCGGAGGCGATGTGGGTGGGCTGGCCGGAGACGCCGGAGGGCGGGCTCGCGTTGGAAGGGCAGCATTTGTTGACGACGCGGATCGGGCGCGCGTCGGCGCTCGTGATCGGGCCGGGACTGGGGCGGGAAAAGGAAACGTTGGCACTGGTGCGCGACATCGCGGCGTCGGCGACGGTGCCGCTCGTGATCGATGCGGATGCGTTGCAGGCGGACGTGGTGCGGGCGGGACGTGCGCCGCGCGTGCTGACGCCGCACGCGGGAGAGTATGCGCGCATCGCCGAGGCGGTGGGCGAGAACGCGGTGCTCGTGCGGAAAGGGCCGGTGACGCGGGTGAGCAGCGGCACGGGCGTGGAAACGTATCACAGTTTTTTTGGCGGCCCGGTGCTCGCGCGCGGCGGGAGCGGCGATGTGCTGGCGGGATTGATCGGGGCGCAGCTCGCGCAGACGCCGGGTGAGGCCTTGCTCGCGGCGGCGCGCGGCGTGGTGTGGCATGGGCTGGCGGCGGATGCGTTGGCGCGCGCACACGGGCAGGTCGCCGTGCAGACGACGCAGGTGCTCGACTTTCTCGGAGTGGCCCTGCGAGAGTCGGCACATGAGCAGTGAGCTAACGGAACGGCAGGCGTTTTTGGTGCTGAATGCGCTGCCCAACATTGGGCCGATCACGCTCAATCGCCTGCTCGAAGAACTCGGCGACGATCCACGCAACGTGCTCGCGGCGGACAAGCGTCGGCTGGAGTCGGTGAAGGGTGTGGGGCCGGTGATCAGCGCGAGCATCGGGGCGTGGCGGGAGCACTTTGACTTTGCGCGCGAGGAGGAGCGGATGGCGAAGGCGTCGACGGATTTTATCACGACGCGCGACGCGGACTACCCGCGGTTGTTGAAAGAAATCAATGACCCACCGATCGGGATGTATCGGAAGGGGCGCTATGATTTTTCGCAGCCGAACATCGCGATCATCGGGTCGCGGCGGACTACGCTCTACGGGCTCGCGATGGCGAAGAAGTTTGGCGCGGAGCTGGCGCGGCTCGGCTTCTGCGTGACGAGCGGGCTGGCGCGCGGGATCGACACGGCGGCGCACGAGGGCGCGCTGTCGGTGGGCGGCAAGACGGCGGCAGTGCTGGGCACGGGCATCGACATTATTTATCCGCCGGAAAACTTGGCTTTGTATCGGCAGATCGAGGCGGAGGGCGGGGCGGTGTTGTCGGAGTTTCCCTTTGGGCGGCGCGCGGACCGGCAGTCGTTTGCCATGCGCAACCGGATCGTCGCGGGCATGAGCGAAGCCGTGGTGGTGATTGAGAGCGACGTGGATGGTGGCGCGATGATCACGGCGCGGTTTGCGGGCGAGCAGGGGCGGTTGATTTTCGCGATGCCGGGGCGCATCGACCAGAACACGAGCGCGGGGTGTCATCAGTTGATCCGCGACGGCGCTACGCTGCTGACGAGCGTGGACGATATTCTGAATGAACTGAACTACCTCGACGGGCTGCGGCCGGCGGCGATCGCCGAGAAACCGGCGGATGTGGCGGCGGGGCGACCGGCGAATCTGACGGAGGACGAGGCGAAGGTGTTCGAATGCTTCCGCGGCGGGGCGATTTTGTCGCCGGATACGTTGAGCGGTCTGACGGAGTTGAGCGCGGCGCAGCTTTCGGCGACGCTGATGATGCTGGAGCTGAAGCGGCTCGTGGCGAAACGGGCGGACGGGGCGTTTGAGGCGCGGGGGTGAGGCGCGAAAACGTTGGAACGTAGCCGACGGCGTGGTCGGTTTCGAGCAATGCGTTGTTCAGGAAGGCTGTGGTGTCGTCGGCCCCGAATTTGAGCGTGTCTTCGCTGCGCTTCGACGCGGTGAGCCGATCCACGATCTCCCTCTGGCAGGTGCACAGTCCTCCCGTATGACCTTACCTGTTGCCTGATAGCGCGACGATTTTGTCGCGATGGCGCTTGAGGCGCCGGAACCGATTAGCCCTTGGCTTGCGCGGCTTTCTTGGCCGCTTCTAAGCGGTCATTTTTGATCTGACGCGCTTTTCGTTTCTTTACGTTCTGTTTGCAGGCAGGCATGGGGGCAACCTGACGGCGAAGGTGGACATAGCCAGCAGAATCATGAGACGAGCCTTCGCGCAGGTTGAAGAACCGCCCACGGCAGCACCTGTGGCCTTCGTGGGGAGAAAATCAGGGCCGGCCCAGAACGGTTTCTACAGGTTCGTTTTGGACTGTGTTTCAGCAGCCGGGGGCGAGGGAGATTTTCCCGGGGACCACGCGTCGTTCTGGGTATAAAATCTATTTTGCGAAAGTAATTTGAGGCGGTGCATGGCGAGACTCAAATCGGCGAACTTGGTCGTCGCCGCCTCGTCTCCGAGGCCGGATTCGATGCGCTCGGAGGTGCGATGGAAGCGCTCATCCAAGGCGCGGTGTTCGTCGGTGTCGCCCAACTCGCGCAGCAGCCGTCGAACGCGGTCCGCCCGTCGCCGGGCTTGTTTGACCAGGGGCAAGGCGGCGGCGAACGTGATTCGGCCAGCCTTGGCGTCTTTGAAGAGCTGGCACTCGAACGTGCGGCATTGCCACGGTCGCTCCCGATAGAGCCGGCAAGAGCGATCCTCGCACAGGGCCGAACAGGGCTGGGGAAAGCGAGCGATGGGCTGTTTTCCGCGGGAAAGGGAAACCGGCAGCCCGAGCGCTTTCAATTTCCCGGCATCATCGCCCGGCTCGAGTTTAACGAGATCGAAAAGGGTGCCGTCGCAGCACAGTCCGCACGCGCGGCAGAGTTGTTCGCCTGATTTCACGGCTTCCACCCTCCGCCAGGAGGCGGGCCGGAGGCAAGGCAGCGATAAGAGGGAGTCCAGCGTGGCACGGGGAAGAACCGCGGAAGACGGAAGCCACGTTGGCAGCCGGCCGCGTCGAGATCGTGGCGGATGCGGTGGCAATGGCGTTGGGGAAGAGACGGGAGTAAAATTAAGAGAAAGAAAAAGCAGGAGCAGGGGGCGCGAGGTGTTTTTGGAGTGGCATTGGGAATGGGGCGGGCGTGGAGTGGAGTTATGACACAGCGTTTGTTGCTCACCCTCATTCTTTCACTCGTGGCGGCTGGGAGTTCGGTCGTCGCGGAGTCCGCGAAGCGGGCGATCACGCACGAGGATCTTTGGTTGATGAAGCGCGTGGGTGCGCCGGTGCCGAGTCCGGACGGGAAGTGGGCGGTGTTTTCGGTGTCGCAGCCGGCGTATGAGGCGAAGGACGCGTCGGCGGATTTGTGGCTGGTGCCGCTCGACGGGAGCGCGCCGGCGCGGCAGCTCACGCAAACCAAGGCAACGGAGAGCGGGGCGGACTGGAGTCCGGACGCGACACGCGTGGCGTTTTCCACGAAGCGCGACGGCGACGACGTCGCGCAGATCTACGTGCTTGATGTGGTGCGTGGCGGCGAGGCGGAGCGAGTGACGTCGCTGTCGACGGGGGCGCGGGCGCCGCAGTGGAGCCCGGACGGGAAACAGATTTTGTTTGTGAGCGAGGTGTATCCGGGCGCCGCGGACGACGAGGCGAACAAGAAATCGGCGAAGGCGATCAAGGACCGGAAATACAACGCGCGCGTCTACGAGAGTTTCCCGGTGAAATACTGGGATCGCTGGCTCGACGAGAAGAAGGCGCACCTCTTCGTGCAGGACGCGAAGGCGGGGGCGAAGGCGCGCGATCTGCTCGCGGGCACGAAGCTCGCGGCGCTGCCGGGGTTCGGCGGCAAGGAAGGGGAGACGGGCGAGGGGCTGCCGGCGGTATGGACGCCGGACGGGAGGGGCGTGGTGTTTGTGGCGCGCACGACGCGGAATCAGGCGGCCTACGCGGCGACGCCGACGCAGCTTTTCAGCGTGGCCATCGCGGGCGGGGAGCCGCAGCAGTTGACCGAGGGCGCGGGCAGCTACGACGACCCGGCTTTTCGGCCGGACGGCAGGGCGTTGATCGCGAAGTATGAGGTCGGTGGCGACGGGAAGACCTATCATCATGACCGGGTGGTGTCGTTTCCGTGGCCGTTTGACGCGGCGAAGCGCACAATGTTGACGGAGATGTTTGGGTTGTCGGTCGTGAAATTTGTGGCGGGGGCGGACAGCCGGACGATTTTTTTCACAGCGGAGGCCGGCGAGCAGACGAAGTTGTTTTCGGTGTCGGCGACGGGCGGAACGGTGAAGGCGCATGACGTGCCGCAACAAGGCTGCCTGACGGGCTTGAGCCGGGGCGGCGCAACGCTGGTGGCGAATTTCGACAGCGCGGCCCGGCCGCCGGAGGTGGTGCGCGTCGATGCCGCGGCCGGCACGTATCGCGCACTGACACAGTTCAACGACGCGAAGCTGGCACAACTCGATTTGCCGGCGGTGGAGCGGTTCGAGTTTACGAGCGCGCAGGGCCGGACGATCCACAATCTCCTCGTGAAGCCGGCGGGTTTTGACGCGAAAAAAAGATATCCGTTGTTCGTCGTGATGCACGGCGGTCCGAAGCCGCAGTTCAAAGACGCGTGGGGTATCCGGTGGAATTATCACTTGCTCGCGGCGCCGGGCTACGTGCTCGTGCTCACGAACTATGCCGGTTCGACGGGTTACTCGGAGGCGTTTGGGCAGGCGATTCAGTTCGATCCGCTGAAGACGCCGGCGGACGAGATCAACCAAGGCGCGGACGAAGCGATCAAACGGTTTTCGTTTATCGACGGCTCACGGCAGGCGGCGGGCGGCGCGAGCTACGGCGGGCACCTCGCGAACTGGATGGAAGCGACGACGACGCGCTACAAGGCGATCATCTCGCACGCCGGGCTCGCGACGCACGCGACGCAGTGGTCGACCAGCGACAGTATTTACCACCGCGAAGTGAACAATGGCGGGCCGGTGTGGGCGGGCGCCGGGGTGTGGCTCGAGCAGAGCCCGACGACCTACGCGGGCAACAAAGCGAAGGGCACGGGCTGGGTAACGCCGATCCTCGTGACGGTGGGCGAGCAGGACTTCCGCGTGCCGATCAACAACGCGATGGAGATGTGGACTTACGTCCAACGGCTCCGGGTGCCCGGCAAGCTACTTGTGTTTCCCGACGCGAACCACTGGATCATGAAAGGCGAGGACAGCCGCTTCTGGTTCGGCGAGGTCCACGCTTGGTTGGCGAAGTATTTGAAGTGAGGCGGCGTGGGACGGGGCGGACGGGAGTCCGCTCTTTAGCCCGGGGGCCACGCGAGCTGGCGCTTCGCGAGGAGATGGACGTGGAGGTGCGGGACGGATTCGCCGCCGTAGGGACCGTTGTTGATCACAAGGCGGAAGCCCTCGGCGAGTTGCAGTTTTTTCGCGAGGGTGCCGGCAGTGATGAGCAGGTGGCCGAGGGTGGCTTGGTCGGCGGCGGTGGCTTCGCCGACGCGTGGTATCAATTTTTTCGGGATGATGAGCAGGTGCACGGGAGCCTGCGGCTGAATGTCGTGGAGGACGATGCAGAGGTCGTCTTCGTCTTCGATCTTCGCGGGGATTTCGCGGTCGATGATGCGTTGGAAGATGGTTTTTGGCATAAGCGTGGGGGAACCTGCTGGCAGGCGATTCCGGCGCGTTAATCCATCGCCTGCAAGCAGGCTCCTACAGAAACAGCAGCTGCAAATTCGCGCCGCGGACGGTGCGGGCGGCGGTGAGGGCGCGGATGAAGGCGAGGGCTTCTTCGTAGTCGCGTTGGCGGCGCGGGGTGGCTCGGCGCGTGGGCGGGATCAGCGCCGGGCGAAGATTGGTGACGAGGAGCGTCGACTCGCGGTAGGGCGCGAGGTGTTTCAGGCCGGCCATAATCTCGGCGCGCGTGAAGAGCGGCGTGGCCGACGCGAGAGTGAGCGAGGCATCCCAGTGGAAGAAGCCGTGGCGCGGCAGGCCGGTGAAAAGTTTCGCGAGGAGATCGGCGGCAGCGGCGTTAAACGCGGCGTCGTAGGTCGCGGCGAACTCGGGGTGCGAGGCGATCTGGGCTTCGAGTTCGGCGAGGCTGAAGGTGATCGCGCCTTTGATCTGGTTTGCTAGGTAAAGGTCGTGCCCGGTGACGTGCGCGAAGAGCGCATCAATGAAATGGAGACGGCGCAGATCGTCGCGGGAGGCGGAGGGCATGAACATCGAACCTCTGATGGAGGGAAAAAGAAACCGCTAATCTTCGCTAATTGGCACCAAGCTTGGTCAACGGAATCGGCGAAGATGAACGCAGAACAGCGGTTTTACTCGGTCGGCTTGGCCTTCGGTTTGCCGAGGGCGCTGACTTCGTCGACGAATTCGGCGACGTCGCGGAATTGTTTGTAGATGCTGGCGAAGCGGACGTAGGCGACTTGGTCGACGTGGCGGAGGCGTTGCATCACGCCTTCGCCGATGGCGCGGGACGGGATTTCGCTTTCAAACTGGGCTTCGAGCACGTCCATCACGTCTTCGACCAACATGGTGATCTGCTCGAGGTCGACGGGGCGTTTGTGACAGGCGGCGCGGACGGCGCGGGAGAGTTTCTCGCGGTCGAATTCTTCGCGGCGGCCGTCGCGCTTGATGACCACGACGCCGTCACGGACGACGGCTTCGGTCGTGGTGTAGCGGTGGCTGCACTCAAGGCACTCGCGGCGGCGGCGAATGGTCGAGCCCTCCTTGCTGATGCGGGAGTCGATCACTTTGTCCTCAATCGAGGTGCATTTGGGGCAGCGCATGGTCGGCTAGACTAGTTCAGCGAGAGAAAGTTCTGGAGAATCCGCATCCCGCCTTCGGTGGCGATGGATTCGGGGTGAAATTGCACGCCCCAGACGGGCAGCGTGCGGTGGCGGAGTCCCATGACCTCGCCCTCGGCGGTCTCGGCGGTGATCTCGAGGTCCTGCGGGAAAGTGGCGCGCTCGACGAGGAGCGAGTGGTAGCGGGTGGCGGCGAAGCCCTGCGGCATGCCGTGAAACACGTCGGTGTCCTTGTGGAGGATCGGCGAGGTTTTCCCGTGCATGAGACGGCCGGCGCGGACCACGTTGCCGCCGTAGTAGTGGCCGATCGATTGATGGCCGAGGCAGACGCCGAGGATGGGTTTCTTGCCCTCGAAGGCTTTGATGATGTCGAGCGTGACGCCGGCTTCACGCGGGGAGCAGGGGCCGGGCGAGAGGAGGACGCGATCGGGGTTTAGCGCGAGGGCTTCGGCGGGGGTGATCTCGTTGTTGCGGAAGACGCGCTGCGTCACGCCCAACTGGCCAAAGTATTGGACGAGGTTGAAGGTGAAGGAGTCGTAGTTGTCGATGACGAGGAGCACTTCCGGCCATTCAACCGGTGGATTGACCCGCGGGTCAAGCGTCGGACAGGGTGGGGCAATCCGATGTCCGAACACTTCCAGCTTCTGAAGACCGACACAGCTACGGCAGCTCGCCGTGCGCGGCTGCGCACGCGTCATGGCACGATTGAGACGCCGATCTTCATGCCGGTGGGGACGCAGGGCACGGTGAAGTCACTCACGCCCGCCCACCTCAAAGAGATCGGCTCCCAGATCATCCTCGGGAACACGTATCACTTGAACCTCCGGCCAGGGAGCGAACTGGTCCGCGACTTGGGCGGGCTCCACAAATTTATGGGTTGGGACGGTCCGATCCTCACGGACAGCGGCGGGTTTCAGGTTTTCTCGTTGGCGAAGCTCCGCGACATCCGCGACGACGGCGTGGCGTTTCAGTCGCACCTCGACGGCAAGAAACTCTTTCTCGGGCCGAAAGAGGTCATGGGCATCCAGCAAAATCTCGGCAGCGACATCGCGATGGTGATCGACGAGTGTCCGCCGTGGCCCTGCGAGCGCGACGACTGCGCGAAGGCGGTCGCGCGCAGCTACAAGTGGGCGGGGCAGTGCAAACAGATCGCCACTGACAGTGGGTTTCTCGCGAACGGCCACCACGTCTTCGCCATCGTGCAGGGCTCGACGTTCGACGACCTACGCCGCGAGGCGGCGGAGTCGCTGGCGGCGTTGGACTTTCCCGGATACGCGGTCGGTGGCGTGAGTGTGGGTGAGCCGGAGCCGGAGATGTTGAAACAGGTGGCAGCGACGACGCCGTTCATGCCGGCGGACAAGCCGCGCTACACGATGGGGCTCGGCACGCCGCCGCAGCTCCTGAAGATGGTGGCGCTGGGCGTGGACATGTTCGACTGCGTGCTGCCGAGCCGCGTGGCGCGCAACGGCCTCGTCTTCACGCCCGACGGCCCGATCAATCTGCGCAACGAAAAATATCGCACCGACCCGCAGCCGATCGTCGAAAGCGGCGAGGGCGCGGCGAATTACGCGGCGCGTTTCTCGCGGGCGTATCTGCGGCACCTCACGGTGGCGGGAGAGATTTTGGCCTGCACGCTCTGCACGCTGCACAATCTCAGTTTCTACCTCGACCTGATGGCGTCGGTGCGGGCACACATCGAGGCCGGCGACTACGGCACGTGGCACCGCGCATGGATCGAGCGCTACGAAACCGGTGCAGCGGCGCGGTTGGCCGGCTAATCGGCGCATTTGTGCTGACGAAGATTTTCCAGGCGGCGCGGCCCTGGCTCCGAAAATACCCGACCGAACCAACCGTGTGGGCGCGTCTCGGGAGCCCTTTTTTTCGGCGCGAGCTGCGTGGTTCGGCCCGTTCGCTCAACGACGCGCGCGCGGGGCTGCGCGTCGGCCCGCGCGCTTGCCATTTCGAATGGAATGGCTGGTTTCGAGCGGCTTTCTCAAACTCATGAAAACTCTCTTTCTCGGTCATGGTCTGCGCTGGTCGCTGCTTGGGGCTTGTCTCGCATTCGGCCTCGGCCCACGGGCTGCCGGCGCGCAAGCCGAGGTCCACGGTGAGCCTCCGGTCAAAGCGCCCTTTCTCAAAGGCGAAGACAGTCTTTGCGTGAACGACTGGTGGAATCGCCCGGCAAATCCCATCATCAATCTGAAGGTTTCGCGAAGCCAAGTTGTGGCTTTCGGGCTCTACACGGTCTCGCAACGCGTGCTCAAGCTCAGCGCCCAACTCTACCCGCTCTATCCCGCCGAAACCCGCGAGGTGCGCCTTGAGATCGAACGGGACGGACGTTGGACCGAGTTGGCCCGTCGCGCGGTCAACGATCTGGGGTGGTCCACCGTGTTTCGCATCGAAAAATGGGACGATTCCCGCGATCAAAAATATCGTCTTCGCCACGGCGAAAGCGCCGTTTTTGAGGGCCTGATTCGGAAGAACCCGACCGCCAAGGACGAAATCAAACTCGTCGCGCTCTCGTGCAATTCCAATCGCGACCGCGGGCTCCGTCCCGAATACACCAGCAACCTCAATCATCAGGACCCCGATCTGGTTTTTTTCTCCGGTGACCAAAGCTACGATCACAAGGAGCACACTGCGGCCTGGCTGAAGTTTGGCCTCGCATTCAAGGAGGTCTTCCGCGGCCGCCCCTGCGTCTCGATCCCCGACGACCACGACATCGGGCAGGGCAATCTCTGGGGCGAGAACGGCAAGATCGCCACGACGCCCGCCGGAGACAGCGGCGGCTATTTTTTCCACCACGAATATGTGAAAATGGTCGAGCGCCAACAGACGGCCAACCTACCCGATCCCTATGATCCCGCACCCGTCGAACAGGGTATCGGCGTTTATTATACCAGCCTCAACCTCGGCGGTGTCGATTTCGCGATCATCGAAGACCGCAAGTTTAAGACCGGCCCGCTTGGACGTCATCCGATGAAGGGGCCCCGGCCCGACCACGTGCTCGATCCCAACTACGATCCCGCCGTCATCGACACCCCCGGCCTGCAACTGCTCGGCGAACGCCAACTGAAGTTTCTTTCCGCGTGGGGACGTCGCACCGACGGCGTTGCCCTCCGTGCCGTGCTCTCGCAAACGGGGTTCTGCGGCGGCGCCCATCTGCATGGCGGCCCCAAAGGCCGTCTCCACGCCGATCTCGATTCCAACGGTTGGCCGCAATCCGGCCGGCTGGCCGCCCTGCGGCTGATCAAGGCCGCCAACGCCGTGCACATCGCGGGCGACCAGCATATCGCCACGCTGATTCAACATGGCATCGACCAACATCGCGACGGCCCCTGGGCTTTCGTCGTTCCCGCCATCGACAACAGTTACTACGGCCGTTGGTGGTGGCCCGAAAACGAAAAGCCCGGCGCCAATCCTGTGCCGCAGTCGCCGCTCCCGTGGACCGGCGATTACCTCGACGGGTTCAACAACAAGATCACGATGGTCGCCTACGCCAATCCCGACACCGCCCAATACGCCAGTCAGGCCACGCGCACGGCCCATCTCGGCAAACCCGGCTGGGCCGATGGCTGGGGTCTGATCCGTTTCAAGAAATCCACGCGTGAAGTCACCTTCGAGTGCTGGCCGCGCTTTGCGGACGTCACCCAGCCCGGGGCTGCACAGTTCCCCGGCTGGCCGCGCACGATCAAACTCTGACGCCGCCTCGCCGGGCCCTCCCTCTTTTGAGGTGCCTCTTGCGGGCTAAAGACGTGCGCCACGCGATCCCTTGCAACCTGACTGAACGCGGCGTTGCGGTTTCATCGTGGCAGCGGCTCGTCGGCCGCGGGCGCTCTGCTGAATTTTAGATGTTCCGCCAGCCTGCTGTTCGTGGCGGCTCGGACTCGGGGTTGGTGGTGCCTGTTGGTTGCTAATGGTCGGCGGGAGATTGGACCCAATCCGGGTGTCATAGGACTAGTTTTTCTTCGGCAACGGCCGAGCTGTTTTGGCGGACCGTCGGCGTGTCGTCGCACTCCAATCCCGTGCACGCCAAATCCGATTCTCGCCAAGCCGCACCCTTTGCCGCTCACTCGGCGTCCCACAATTATTTGTTACCATGCGCATACTCGTCACCGGCGGCGCCGGCTTCCTCGGCTCACACCTCTGCGAACGTCTCCTCAAGGACGGCCACGAAGTCGTCGCAATCGACAACCTCTTCACGGGGCGGAAGCTCAACATCGCGCACCTGATGGGGCACCCAAATTTCGAGTTTGTGCGCCATGACGTGATCGATCCGTTCAAGTTCGAGGTCGACCAGATCTACAACCTCGCGTGTCCAGCATCGCCGCCGCACTACCAGTATAACCCGATCAAGACCATCAAGACCTCGGTGATGGGCGCGATCAACTGCCTCGGCCTCGCGAAACGGACACGCGCGCGCGTCTTTCAGGCGAGCACGAGCGAAGTTTACGGCGACCCACAGGTTCATCCCCAGCCGGAGAGCTACTGGGGCAATGTAAATCCCATCGGCAAACGCTCCTGTTACGACGAGGGCAAGCGCTGCGCCGAGACGCTCTTCTTCGACTACCACCGCGAGAACAAGGTCGACATCCGCGTCATCCGGATCTTCAACACCTACGGCCCGCGCATGCACGAGGCCGACGGTCGTGTCGTCTCCAACTTCATCGTGCAGGCCCTGCGCGGTCAGGACATCACGATCTATGGCGACGGCTCGCAGACGCGGTCGTTCTGTTATGTCGACGATCTCATCGAGGGTTTCGTGCGCTTCATGGCGCAGACGGAAACGGTCGGGCCAATGAACTGCGGCAACCCGGGCGAATTCACGATGCTCGAGCTCGCCGAGCTCACGATCAAACTCGTGGGCGGCAAATCGAAGATCGTCCACAAGCCGCTCCCCGCCGACGATCCTAAGCAGCGCCAACCGGACATTACGCTCGCTAAGAAAGTCCTCGGCGGCTGGGAACCGAAGGTTTCGCTCGAGGAAGGCCTCGGCCGCACGATCGCGTATTTCAAGACGCGGGTGTGAGCTTTTTTCGCCGCGGTGGCGGCCATGACCGGCGCGGTGCGAGCCGGGCGGTGGCATACAAGCTGCACCTCGCGTTCACTCCTATGCTTACTCGTTTTCACTCCAGTCTCTGCGTCGGGCTCGCTTTGTTTTTCGGCGCGCCCACCGCGTGGTGCGCGGCCGAACCAATCCGCCCGAAAGTGATCGTCCTCGCTACGTTCGAAGTCGGCGCCGACACGGGCGACAAGCCGGGTGAGTTTCAGTTTTGGGCAGAGCGCGAGAAACTCACGAAGACGATCACGGTGCCCGGGCTCGACCATCCGGTCTGCTACAACGACCAGGGTGTTTACGGCGTGGTGTCGGGCACGACCGTGCGCGCGGGACTGCAGATCATGGCGCTGTGCCTCGACCCGCGGTTTGATCTCACGCGTTCGTATTGGCTCATCAACGGCATCGCCGGCGTAAATCCCCACGTGGCGACCGAGGGCGCCGCTGCGTGGGCCCGTTACGTCATCGATGGTGACATTGCCTATGAAATCGATTCGCGCGAGGCGCCCGCCGACTGGCCCTACGGCATTATGGCGCTCGGTAACAAGAATCCGAAGCAGAAGCCGGTGATTCCCGATTGGGCACCGAAACCGATGTCGTGGACACTCAATCCCGCGCTCGTTCAATGGGCCTACGCGCTCACGAAAGACGTCGCCCTGGCCGACTCGCCCGAGGCCAAGGCCCATCGCGCACTCTACAAAGATTTTCCCGCCGCCTCCCGACCGCCCCGGGTCATCTTGGGCGACAGTTTTGCCTCCTGCCGGTATTGGCACGGGGCCGTCATGCAAAAATGGGCCGACGACTGGACCGCGCTTTACACGCAAGGCCACGGCAGCGCCGCGATGACCAACATGGAAGACCACGGCATCGCCAATGCCCTCTCGCGTCTCGCCGCGATGGGCCGCGTGGATTTCCAGCGCGCGCTCGTCTTGCGCACCGGGAGCAATTTCTCGATGCCGCCGACCGGCCAAAGCGCCGCCGAGAGCATGGTCGCCGAGTATCAGGGTATGCTGCCGGCGCTGGAGGCCGCCTACCGGGTCGGGGCACCGGTGGTGCACGCGTTGGTGAAGGACTGGAGCCGCTACGAAAAGCAGACGCCGGCACCTTGAGCGGGCAGCCAGACTTGGGCTCGCAATCGGCGCACGTGCCAACCGCGCGCCACGCGCTTGGCCCATTGACCGGGTTGGGCGGGCACTGACGTGCCACCGTGGCGCAGGGTTTCGCGATGATTCGGGTCACGATGGCCCCGCGTTGGCGTGACGTTTTCTCGATTTTCGCTCGGCGCCGGACGTTTTCTTCCCTCGGAGCAGCCGGTCATTTCTGCATTTGCCAAGCCCATGGCCCGGCCTACGCTCCCGCCCCTTCATGCTCTCGTTTCTCCTCAAACGCTTTTCCGGCCGACACTATAAGAAGTTCCTCGAGAAGTGCCGCCCCATCGTCGCGCGCATCAACGAACTGGAGCTTTCCTACCAGTCGCTCACCGACGACCAGCTCCGCGCCAAGACCGAAGAATTTCGCGCCCGCATCGCCGCCGCCGCCGACAAGAAAGCCGCGCTTGAGGAAATTTTGCCCGAGGCCTTCGCCACCGTAAAGAACGCCGCCCGCCGCCTCTGCGGCCAAAAAGTCCTCGTCTGCGAACACGAGCTCTCGTGGGACATGGTGCACTTCGACGTCCAGTTGATCGGCGGTATCGCGATCCACCAGGGCAAGATCTCCGAAATGGCCACCGGCGAAGGCAAAACCCTCGTCTCGACGCTGCCTCTCTACCTCAACGCCCTCACCGGCCGAAACACCCAGCTCGTCACCGTCAACGACTACCTCGCCCGCCGCGATTCCGAGTGGATGGGCCACATCTACAAGTTTCTCGGTGTGACCGTCGGTTGCATCCAGCAACAGATGGCGCCCGACCTCCGCCGCGAGATGTATGGCTGCGACATCACTTACGGCACCGCGAGCGAGTTCGGCTTCGACTACCTCCGCGACAACGGCATGGCCACGCGCAAAGAAGACCAGGTCCAACGCGACTATTGGTTCTGCATCGTGGACGAAATCGACTCTATCCTCGTCGACGAAGCGCGCACGCCGTTGATCATTTCCGGGCCCGCGCCCATCGAGCGCGAGCAGCCCTTCACCCGTCTCCTTCCCCCGGTCGACCGTCTCGTCAACGACCAGACCCGCCTCTGCATCAAGATCATCACCGAAGCCCGCGAACTCCTCGAAAAAGCCGGTGCCACCGACGAAGACCGCCAGCTCGCCGCGCACAAGATGCTGCAGGTGAAGATGGGCCATCCGAAGAACAAACAGCTCCTCCGCCTCATGGAAAACGGCGAGTGGCGCAAGCTGCTCGACAAGACCGAGACCGACCTGAATTCCGACCTCAACAAGGACGAACTCTACAAGCTCAAGGAAGAGCTCCTCTACGTCATCGACGAGCGCCAGCACCAGGCCGACCTCACCGAAATCGGCCGCAACAAACTCCGCCCCGACAATCCGGATGCGTTCATGTTGCCCGACCTCGCGACCGAGTTCAGCGACATCGAAAAAGAAACCGCGATCACGCCCGAGCAGCGCGAGGAAAAGAAGCTCGCCGCGCAGACCCGCTACGCCGCCGTCTCCGAGGACATCCACGCGATTTCCCAGCTCCTCCGCGCTTATTCGCTCTACGAGCGCGACGTCGAATACGTCGTCCAAGAGGGCAAGGTCATGATCGTCGACGAGAACACCGGCCGCGTCATGCCCGGTCGCCGTTGGTCCGACGGTCTGCACCAAGCCGTCGAGGCGAAGGAAGGCGTCACCATCGAACGCGAGACGCGCACCTACGCCACGATCACGATCCAAAATTACTTCCGCCTCTACGAAAAGCTCGCCGGTATGACCGGCACCGCGGAGACCGAAGCGACCGAGTTCAACGACATCTACCGCCTCGGCGTGCAGGTGATCCCGACGAACCGGCCCTGCATCCGCGTCGACCGCAACGACTCCATCTTCAAGACGCGCCGCGACAAATACACTGCCGTCGTGAAGGAAATTGAAGAGGCCCACAAGCGCGGCCAGCCCGTCCTCGTCGGCACCGTGACCGTCGAGTCCTCCGAGTTTCTCTCCCGTATGCTTAAGCGCACGGGCGTCATCCACACCGTCCTCAACGCCAAATTCCACCAGCAGGAAGCCGAGATCGTCTCGCGTGCCGGCCAGCGTGGCGCCGTTACCATCGCCACCAACATGGCGGGCCGCGGCACCGACATCAAACTCGGCGAAGGCGTCCGCGACCTCGGCGGCCTCTACGTCATCGGCACCGAGCGCCACGAATCCCGCCGCGTTGACCGCCAGTTGCGCGGCCGTTGCTCGCGTCAAGGCGACCCGGGGCTCACGAAGTTCTACCTCTCCCTCGAAGACGACCTCATGCGTCTCTTCCTCCAGGGCAATCTCGCCTCGAAACTCATGGAAGGCTCCATGCAGGAAGGCGAAGAGCTCGAACATCCTTGGCTCAACCGCTCCATCGAGAGCGCGCAGAAGAAGGTTGAGCAGCAGAACTATTCGCAGCGCAAACGCCTCCTCCAATACGACGACGTGCTCAACCAGCAGCGCGAAGTCATCTACGGCATCCGCAACGGTGCGATCCACGCGGATCGTCCGAAGGACATCATCTTTGAGCAAATCGAAGAGGAGTTGATGAGCCGGTTGGAGACCGCCGGTTTCCGCGAAAAATTCGGCGCCACGCAGACCGCGCTCGAGAGCTTGGTCGTTTGGCTGAACACCCACTTCCCGATCAGCGCCACGCTCGACGATGTGAAGGGCGACAAGCCCGAGGCCATCGCGGCGAAGTTGCTCGGTCGCATCAAAGAAGCCTACGCGATCAAGGAGTCCGTCGAGATTCCCGAGGCGCTCGGCTCGCTCGAGCGGTATGTGGTCATCAACGCGATCGACCACCACTGGCAGGAGCACCTCACGGAGATGGAAGATCTCCGCAAGAGCATCGGCCTCCGGAGCTACGGCCAGAAAGACCCGCTCGTCGAATACAAGGGCGAGGCCTACAAGTATTTCGAGGAGCTGATGACGAACGTCCGCCTGCAAATCTGCACGGGCCTCTTCCGCAGCGCGTCGAATCTCGAGTCGTTCGAGAACATGCTCTCGCTCCTGAGCCGCACCGCTCGCGCGGTCGGTCCCGCCGATGCGCCGGTCGCTCCGCCGCCTGCCGCCGCGCCGCGTTTCGAGACGAGCACGACGGTCACGAGCAGCGGTCCCGCCGAAGAGCCTGCGCCCGCCGCGGAGCAGGAAATTGTGCTGCCGAAAGTCACGATCCGCCGCGAAACGCCGAAGGTCGGCCGCAACGAGCCCTGCCCCTGTGGCAGCGGCAAGAAATTCAAGAACTGCCACGGCGCGTAAGTTTCGAGAAGGATACATGCCGAAACGTAGGAGCCTGCTTGCAGGCGATCTCAGGGGTTTCGTCCACCAGTTTTCAAACCATCGCCTGCAAGCAGGCTCCTACCTCCAGGCAAAGCCATGCGCGATCTTACCAAAGGCCACGCCGCCCTTCGTCGTGGTCGCGTCTCGATCCCGCGGGCGGAATATTTTGTGACCATTTGCACGGACCAGCGCCGCGTTGGTCTGACTGCGCCGGATGTCGCCACCTTGGTGTTGGCTGAAATGAGCGCGA
The DNA here is from genome assembly GCA_943372705.1 of Opitutus sp. GAS368. Classification (GTDB taxonomy): domain Bacteria; phylum Verrucomicrobiota; class Verrucomicrobiia; order Opitutales; family Opitutaceae; genus GAS368. Next base: position 27,699 of record CALRZR010000029.1, read on the forward strand.
TGACGGCAGACGCAAGTTGGCAGATGCGCTGTGCCGTGGTCATGCCGGATCACATCCATGTGCTCTTTATTCTCGGCGAACGACTCAAGCTGGGTAAATGCCTCGCCCGGTTGAAAGCCAAGACGTCGCCTGTCTTGGCCGCGTTCGCCTCCACCCTCATGTGGGAGCGCGATTTCTTCGACCGCCATATTCGGGCCGAGGAGGACCGGCTCTCACTTTTCCTATATATCTTCCTCAATCCCTATCGTGCGGGACTGTGCGCACGCACCGACCGTTGGCCGTGGTATTTTTGCCGCGAGGAGGATTGGGTGTGGTTCGCTCCCTTGCTCGACCAGGACCGCCCGGTGCCCGAGTGGCTGGCGGACTGAGGTAGGAGCCTGCTTGCAGGCGATTCACGAGCACCGCACGCTCCCGCGTTTCCGAGTTTTCCATCTATCTCAAGCCATCGCCTGCAAGCAGGCTCCTACCTTCGTGACCGCACCCGTTTCAGCCTCATCTTCGCCCGATCCCTACGACCCGAAGCCCACGTTTTTTCAACGCAACGCGGGCTACGTCGCGGCGGCCGCGGTGTTCGTGCTCACAGTTGTGCTCGCGGTTGTGTCGTTTCCGCCGTTTCGCACGCCGGAGTTCGCGTATGCGATGCTCATCCCCGGCGTATTTTGGGCCTACGCGAAACCGCGGCTGAAGCTTTTTGCGTGGACGATGTTCGCCGCGCAGGCCGTGGCATGGACGATTATTTTGGGGTGGCTCCACCACGTGACGTGGGGTGGGTTGCTGCTACTCGGGCCGTTTGTCGGCGCGTGGATTGGCACTTGGTATCTCGCCGCCTGGTGGACGATGCCGCGCATGATCGGTCGGCAAACGTTTACCCGTCTGGTGGGCCTCGTGGGATTGGCGGCGGCGTGGGTGTTGATCGAATGGTCGCGCACCTGGCTGCTCGGCGGGTTTCCTTGGTTGCCGCTCGCGGCGAGCCAATGGGAGCGGGCGAGCATTTTGCAGGTCGCGGCGTTTACGGGCGCTTACGGCATCTCGTTTGTCCTCGTGGCCATGAATCTCGGCTTCGCCGCGATGGCGCACAGCCTGTTCGTCGAGCGCCAGAGCGGTTGGAATCTGCGTCGTCCCGAATTCATGTTCGGCCTGTTTCTGTTGATGGCCTGCGTGAGTATCCAGGTTCAGGAGATGTTCAACCGGCACCGTTTCTCGGCGCCGCTCGGGCGGTTTGCTTTTGTGCAGCCCTACATTCCGCAGGAGGTGAAATGGGACCCGGCGAAGGCGCAGGGCATTTTGGACATCCTGCAGACCACGACGCTGAAGGCCGGCGAGACGCGCCCCGATCTGATTCTCTGGCCCGAGGCCAGCACGCCGCTCGCGGTGCGCGGCGACCCGCAGGCCAAGGCCTTCGTCGACTCTCTCGCGGCCCGCGCCCGCACCCCGCTGCTCCTCGGTTCCGTGGTAATCGAAAATTCCGGTGCGCCCAACGAGCGCTGGCTCAACGGCGCGCTGCTCGTCACGCCCGACGGCGGTGTGCAGAAAGATTATTACGCGAAGCGCCACCTCGTGCCGTTTGGCGAGTTCGTGCCGTTCCGCCCGTTGCTCGGCTGGTTGTCGAAGTTTGTGCCGATCGGCGGCGATTTTGAGCCGGGGCCCGACGCTGCGCCGATGGTCATTCCGTTGCGGGAAAACCCGGCGGTGTTCGGTCCGTTGATCTGCTACGAGGATATTTTCCCCGATCTCGCCCGCGCCAGCGTGCGCTCGGGTTCCGAGGTCTTGGCCGTGCTCACGAACAGCGCCTGGTATGGCGAAGGCGGCGCCGCCTACCAACATGCGTCCCACGCCGTGCTCCGAGCCATCGAGACGCGCCGGCCGGTGCTGCGTTGCGGCAACGGCGGCTGGAGCGGATGGATCGACGAATTCGGCGGTGTGCGCTCCGTCGTTACCAACGAAGAAAAGAGCATCTATTTCCGCGGCACACGCACGGTGACGGTGACTCGCGACAAGCGTTGGATCGGCCGCGAGAGCGTCTACGTCCAGTATGGCGATTGGTTCGTGATGGTCTGTGGTGGCGCCGCGCTGTTTGGCGCCGGCGTGATGGCGACCAGCCGGCCTTTGCCTCCTCGCGAGGCCTGAGTGCGCGTTTGCCGGCGCCTTAGGTCGGCGGTCGCCGAGTTCTGGCCGGACTGTCCGTCAGCGTGAGTCATTGCGGGCGATTCCCTCGGGAATACCCCTAGTTCACCCAACAACCCCCGGTCAGCTTTTGTGCGTTGGCGTTGCTCACGTTTCGTGTGTGCGCCGCGCATTCTCGCTCCCTCCAACCCTCCGCACGTTCGCTACCCAACCCAAGAGAAACTCCTATGAACCCGATCCGCAGGAAATTCCTGACCTCTCGACCGCTGATCCTCGCGCTGGCCGGCGCCGGATTTGCTCTCGCTCCCGCTGCCGCCCAATCCGCCGCCGCCGCCGCGTCCGGCGTCACCAACGCCTCCGACGAAAAGGCGATTCTGCTCACACCCTTCCAAGTCTCGACGACGAAGGACTCCGGTTACTTCGCCGAGAACACCCTCGCCGGCAGTCGCCTCAACACCAACCTTGCCGACCTCGCCGCCTCGATCACCGTCGTGACGAAGCAGCAGATGGACGATACCGCGTCGCTCGATATCAACGACGTCTTCAAATACGAAGCCAGCACCGAGGGCTCCGCGACCTACACGCCCTCGATCGTCGACCGCGGCACGGCCAAAGACGCCGTCGCCGGCTACAGCTTTGGCAACAACGGCGACAGCACCACCAACGCCCAGTCGAACCGCATCCGCGGCCTCGCTGCGCCCGACGCCGCGATCAATAATTTCCCGACGAACAACCGCATCCCGTTCGACTCCTATAACACGCAGTCGGTCGAGATCACCCGCGGCCCCAACTCCCTCCTTTTCGGCCTCGGCACACCCGCCGGTATCGTCAACCAGACCTCGGCGCAGGCCGCGCTCAACAAGGACACGAACCAAGTCGTCCTGCGCACCGATCAATACGGCTCGTTCCGCTCGTCGGTCGCGTTCAACCGCTCGCTGATCAAAGACAAACTCTCCTTCTACGGTGCGTTTCTTTACAACAACCAGCAGTTCCAGCGGAAGCCCTCGCGCGACCTCACCCGCCGCCAATACGCCGCGATCACCTACAAGCCGTTCGAGAAAACCATTCTGCGCGGCTTCGCCGAAAACTACCGCAACGATGCCAACCGTCCGAATTCGCTCACGCCGCGCGACTTTGTGAGCCCGTGGTTCGCCGCCGGCCGCCCGGCCTACGACCCCACGACGCGCATGATCACCATCCTCGACACCAACGCCGTCGTCGGCCCCTACGTCTCGAACATCAACTCCCCCGGCTACAACGCCGCCGTCAACCGCGTGCTCGGTGCCGGCGCCGCCGGCACCGTCGCGAACAACCCGCAGTTTGTTCCCGGTATCCAGTTTGAAGACACGGCCCGCCCGTTGCGCCTGATCGACGGCGGCCAATCCATCGCCTTCTTCCAGCGCAATCCCGTGTTTTACGCGCCGGCGCAGACCAACCCCGCCACCGCGACACCCACGCCCGCCTCGCTCGGCTACACCGCCGGCGATCCGCGCTTCCTCATACTCGACCGCCAGTGGTCGTCCTCCGTCAATCTTCCGATCCCGACCACGTCGATCAACGGCCGCACCTTCACCTACGGCAGCTACCAGATCCCCGGCGTCACCAATAAGTCGATCTACGACTGGACCAAATACAACCACCTCCAGACCAACTTCTCTCAGCTCCGCGCGGCCAACTACAATTTGGAAATCGAGCAGCAAATCCTCCCGAATCTCTTCTTCAGCGCCGGCTGGCTGCGGCAGGATATCGACGGCTTCGACAACTACACGATGAACCAGCTCACCGGTGCCACGATCCAGATCGACACCAACGTGAAGCGCATCGACGGCACCGCGAATCCCTACTTCGGCCTGCCCTTCGTCTCGGAAGGCGTCGGTGGTGGCGTCGATACTTTCTACGCGCCGCAGACCGACGACAACTACCGCGCGATGCTCGCCTACGATCTCAATTTCACAAAGCAGAGCAATTTCCTGAAATGGCTCGGTCGCCATCGTCTCCTTGGCCTCGGCACCCGCCAACATGTCAGCCGCGCCATCGAGCGTCATCGCAATAACTTCGTCGACGGCGACGCCGATGCGAAGCTCCGCTACGTTTCCAACCTCGCCCTTCCCGGCCAGCAACTCGCCCTCAACAGCGCGCTAATGCGCAAATACTACATGGCCAGCCCCGGCGGCGCGCAGGGCGTCTCGACGCACTCGGCCGGCTTCTACGGCAACCAAGGCTGGAACGCTCCGTTTACCTCGCAGGTGCAGGTCTTCAATCACACCACCCAGCAGTTCCAAAACGATACCGTGGTCGAGCAGGCCCTCTTCTCCAGCGCCGGCAGTTTCCGCACTCGCCGTGAAGTCGACAGCTGGACGCTCGCCGCGCAGAGCTACCTCTGGGAAGACCGCCTGATCGCCACCTTCGGCTGGCGCCACGACGACTACCGCGCCCGCGTCACGACCGCCGGCGCGATCACCGACGTCCTCGGCAAGGTCACGTCGCCCGCGCTCACGAATGCCGAGCTCTTCACGACCAATTCCACCGGTCTCATCAATTACAATACGGTCATGAACCGCTGGGGCCGTTGGGATGCGCTCAAGGGCGACACCAAGACGGTCGGTGCCGCCTTCCGTCCGCTCAAGGGCCTCGGCTTCGTCCAGCGTCTCGCCGGCGGCGATTCCTTCCTCTCCGAACTCCTGCAGGGCACGACGTTCTACTACAACCAATCCGACAATTTTAACCCGCCCGCCACCTACCAGACCGATTACTTCTTCAAGCCACTCGCCAAACCCACCGGCAAGGGCACCGACATGGGCCTCGGCTTCAGTGTCCTGAAGAACAAACTCGTCGTCCGTCTCAACTGGTATGAAAACGAAAGCCAGAGCGAGCGCACGGGCCAGGCCGGCACACTCCTGACGCGTCTGGCTTACTCCGATACGACGACCGGCATTCCGTGGGCGAGCGCCGTCCAGCGCATCCGCAACGGCATCGCCGCCGGCCGCACGCTGGATCAGATCATCTCGGTCGCCAACTGGAACACCGATGCCGTTAACAACATCTCCGACACGGCGAACCAGCAGAAGATCTACGACCTCATCAAACTCCCGCTGAATTACTACAGCGGTCTCAGTTCCGGTGCCACGCAGGACAGCAAAGCGAAAGGCACCGAGATCCAGGTCACCTACAACCCGATCCCGAATTGGACGATGAAGTTCACGGGCAGCAAACAGCAGAGCACCTACACCAACATCGCTCCGCAGTATGACGCCTGGCTCGCCGAGCGCCTCCCGAAGTGGACGACCAATGCTGCGCCGGAAATTCCCGACTTTGTCGATCCCAACACCAGCCGTCGCTGGTCGCTCAAGAATTTTTGGACTGGCTACGGCTACACCGGCGTCGCGCAGATCGAAAACACCGACGGCAACACGAGCGCGCAGGCCTACTTTAACAACGTTGTCGCCTCCCAAGTCGCCCTCGCCAAAGCCCTCGAAGGCGCCCGTTCGCCCCTCGAACGCCAATACCACGGCTCGTTCCTCACGAACTACACGTTCCGCGAGGGCAAGCTGAAGGGCGTCTCCATCGGCGGTGCCGAGCGCTACGAGTCCAAGGCCGCGATCGGCTTCTATGGCAAAGTCGGCGATCCGGTAAATTCACCCACGGTCATCAATCTCAACGACGTGACCCGCCCGATCTTTGACAGCGGCAATTACTACACGGATCTCTGGGTGTCCTACTCGCGGAAAATCTTCAACGACCGCATCGGTTGGAAGATTCAGCTCAACTGCGAAAACGTCACCGAGGGTGGTCGCCTGATGCCGACGCAGGTCAACTTCGACGGCACGCCGTGGGCCTTCCGTATCATCGACTCGCGGAAATTCACCCTCACATCGACGTTCAACTTCTGATTGGGTGGGTAGGCTTTCTTGCCTGCCGCCTCCCGTCACTTCGGCTCCCTCCCACCAGAGGGAGCTTTTTCTTTTCCCCGGTTTTCCTACGCTCGTTCGCCGATGCCACCCGTTGCCCCCGCCCGTGCCGCCCCAAGCCCACGCCTCGTTGCGTGGCCGCTGCTCGCTCCCGCGGTCCTCGTGCTGGTCGTCGTCCTTGCCTACGCCAACACCCTGCGCGCGCCTTTCCTCTTCGACGATGCCGGTGCGGTCATGGAAAACCCCACGATCCGGAACCTCGCGTCGCTCGCGATTTTCCAGCCGCCCGCCGATGGCAGCACGACGACCGGCCGCCCGCTCGTAAACGCCACCTTCGCGCTGAACTACGCGTTAAGTGGAGAAAACGTATGGAGCTATCACGCGCTTAATTTCGCGATCCACGCCGCCGCCGCCCTCGCGGTCTTTGGCTTCCTTCGCCGCACCTTCGCCTCTCTTCAACTCAAACTCTCCTCTTTCAACTGCGCCGCCGCCGCGCTCGCGGCGGCGGCGCTCTGGGCCCTGCATCCGCTCCAGACCGAATCCGTCACCTGCATCGCCCAACGCACCGAATCCCTCTGCGGCTTCTTCTTTCTCTTCACGTTTTACGCGTTCGCCCGCGCCACTTTGCCGGCCGTTCAACATGCTCCGGGGTGGAGCGCGTTGACCCCAACGCGCTGGCTCGCCCTCTCCGTCGCCTCCAGCGCCCTCGGCATGGCGACCAAAGAGGTCATGGTCACCGCCCCGGTGCTCGTTTTCCTCTACGACCGCACCTTCGTCGCCGGCAGTTTCGCTGCCGCGTGGCGCGCTCGCCGCGGCTACTACCTCGCGCTCGCCGCCACCTGGCTCGTGCTCATCGCGCTCCTCACGCTCAACTCCGGCGCGCGCGGCGCCTCCGCCGGTTTCGGCCTCGGGATCACGCCGTGGACCTATCTCCTCACCCAGGCCGAAGCGCTCGTTCTCTATCTGCGTCTCTCGGTCTGGCCCCACCCGCTCGTGCTCGATTACGGCACGGCCGTCACACGCTCGCTCGCCGAGGTTTGGTGGCAAGGCCCCGTCGTCCTCGCGCTCCTCGCCGCGACCGCCGTATCGCTCTTTTCCCACCGGCCTTCGCGTCGCGCGCTCGGTTTCGCCGGCGCGTGGTTCTTCATCATTCTCGCTCCGAGTTCGAGTGTCGTTCCGCTCGTCACCCAGACGATGGCCGAGCACCGTATGTATCTGCCGCTCGCCGCGCTCATCGCGGTCGCGGTGGTGGGATTTTCCGCCCGCTTACCGGCCTTCGCCGCCCCCTGCTTTGCGGTGCTCTCGCTCGCCGCGCTGGGCGCGACCGTCGCGCGCAATCACCTCTATCGCGATCCCGTGGTCATTTGGGCCGACAACGTCGCGCGCCTCCCGTCGAATCCCCGCGGGCACCACAATCTCGCACTGGCGCTCCATCACGGCGGCCGCGCCGCCGAGTCCCACAAACATTTCGCGCGCGCCGTCTCGCTCGATCCCGCCTACGTCACCGCGCATTTCAACTGGGCGGTTGCCCTCCTCGCCGAGTCCCGCACCGCCGAGGCCCTTCCACACTTGGAGGCCACCGTGCGCCTCGCGCCCGATCACCTTGAGGCTCACCGCAAACTCGGCCTGCTGCACGCCCGCGCCGAACGTCTTGCGCCCTCTGCCGAGCACTTCCGTGCCGTCATCCGCATCGTCCCGACCGATGCCGATGCGCACGCGAACCTCGGCAACGTCCTCCTCCTCTCCGGCCAACCTCAGGCCGCCATTGCCGCCTACGAGACCTCGCTCCGCCTGCGTCCTGGCGACACCCGCACGCACGAGAATCTCCGGATCGCCCGCGAGTCGCTGCGTTAGCCGGGGGACCGCCACCCCATCCGTCTTGTGGTGACTCCGGACGGACTGTCAGGTCTGCGCAGGGTTGCCGCCGATTCCGTGGTCGCGACATTTCGATCGTTGCTCGCCCCCGCGGGTTGCCTCCCCGGCAGCGCGCCCCAACCCCCCGTTCGAGTTTTGACTACCATGCATAGCCTACCCTCCTTGCTTCCCTCGCGGCGTTTGTCGCTGCACGTCGCCGGCGCGCTGCTCGCGCTGGCCGCTGCCCACGCCCAGTCGCTCCCGGTGAATTCTGGCGACACCGCCGCTCTCGCCAAATACGACAAAAACAAAAACGGCCGACTCGACGCCGACGAGCTCGCCGCGCAGCGCGCCGACGAAGCCCGCGCCGCCTCCGTTCTCGCCGCGAATCCCTCTGCCGCGCCCGCCGGGAATGACGCGGTCGTCGCGCTCTCTCCCTTCGAGGTGAGCGCCGAGTCCGACAAAGGCTACTTCGCCGCCAACACCCTCTCCGGCACCCGCATCGCCACCAAGCTCGAGGACATCGGCGCCTCCATCACCGTCGTCACCAAGCAGCAGATGCAGGACTTCGCGATGCTCGATATCAACGACGTCTTCCTCTACGAGGCCAACACCGAGGGCACCGGCACCTACACCGACCTCGTCATCGATCGCAACGGCGTCGCGCAGGACAACGTCGCCCGCGATCCCAACAACGCCAACCGCGTGCGCGGCATCGGCCCCGCCAACCAGGCCTTCGGCAATTTTCAGACCGGCGTTCCCATTGATCCCGCGATGATCGACGGCCTCGAGATCAGCCGCGGCCCCAATTCCAACATCTGGGGCCTCGGCTCCGGCTCCGGCACCGTCAATGCCATCCCCTCTGCCGCAAACCTCCAGCGCGAGTCTTCCCGCCTCGAGCTCCGCACCGATCAGCTCGGCAGTTTCCGCACCGTCCTCGATCTCAACCGCCCGCTCATCCGCAACAAACTCGCCCTGCGCAGCATGGTGATTTACCAGGCCGACGAATACGTGCGCCAGCCCTCCTTCAGCCGCACCAACCGCTACAGCGGCATGGTCACCTACAAGCCCTTCAAAACCACCACGCTTCGCGCCGCTGTCGAACACTACGAAAACTACGCCCGCCGCCCCAACGCCATCCTCCCGCGCGACGGCCTCAGCTACTGGCAGGAGAGCGGTCGCCCCACGTGGGATGCCTCGACGTGGACGCTCACCCGCCAGGGCGTGCGCACCGTCGTGCCTTACTCCACCACCGTCGCGACGGAAAATGCGCTCTTCGGCAACGGCGTCGCCTCCGCCGGCACCGAGCTCGCCCGCGCGATCATCTTCGTCGATCGCGGCGCGGCCGATCTCTGGACCACCGGCTACATCAGCGGCATCAACGCCAACGGCATCGCCTCGCCCGATTTTCACCCGGCCAACGGCCACCAGCGTTTTATCGAGACCGCGCCCCCGCCGCGCGTCGGCCCGCTCGCGCCGACGTCCGTGAGCATCACCGACCGCTCCGTTTACGACTGGTCCGAGGTCAACATCTCCGCAGCTAACTGGAGCCAGGACAAGACCGACAGCTACCAGGCGCAGCTCGAGCACTTCTTCGTCAACACCCCGCGCCACCTCCTCGCTGTCCAGTTCGGTTTCCGCCGCGAGGAATCGCGCCGGCAGTCGCGCTCATTCATCGGCACCAGCGGTGAGTCGCCCATGCTCGTTTACATGGATGTCACCGAGCGTCTGCCGGATGGCAGACCCAATCCCTACTTCCTGCGCCCCTACGTCGACGCGCTCGAGCCGAGCAGCTCGCGCAGCGGCCCCGTGCGCGACGAATATAAGACCCAGCTCGTCTACAAGCTCAACCTCGCCCGCGAGCAGGGCCGGCTCCGCTGGCTCGGCGACCACACCGTGAGCGGCTATCACGAATACAAGCGCTCGCTCAATATGAGCTACAGCTTCCGCGACGTGATCGTCTCCAATCACGCGTGGCTCCCCGCCGGCGCAAACCGCGCCAACGGCGCCACCGTCGCCCGCGCCAACTACCGCTACTACCTCGGCGACAACCGCGGCGAGAACATCGACTTCGGCTCGCCCGCCTGGGACAAGCTCAACGGCCCGCGCAATTTCACCTGGTTCAACGCGCAGCTCGGCCGCTGGGTCGACGAGTCCACGACGATCGGCGAGGCCTTCGTCCCCGGGAATCGCGTTTCGGCCAACACGATCAAGACCTACGGCGGCGTCATCCAGAGCCACCTCTTCAACGACCGCCTCGTCACCACGTTTGGCCGCCGCCAGGATTCCAATTTCAACCGCAACGCCGCCCAGACCACGCTGCTGCCCGATGGCATCACGCCCAACTACGACGCCGACGATGTCTGGCCCAACAACTGGTTTCGCCGCGACGGCCGCACCGAGACCACCGGTGCGGTCGTGCGTCCGTTCCGCGGCTGGAGCTGGATCGACCGCCAGGCCCGCGAGGGCGCCGGTGTCGCGCGCTTCGCGGCGGATTTTGTGCGCTCGCTCAACTTCCACTACAACCGCGCCAATAGCTTCGTCCCGCAGACCATCGCGCAAAATCTCAACCTGCGCCAGTTGCCCAATCCGACCTCGGTCACCAAGGACTACGGCGTTTCGTTCGGTCTCGCCGGCAAGCTCTACCTCAAGCTCAACGTTTACGAAACCGGCCAGGTCAATTCGCGCACCGGCGACGCCGGCGTGATCGCCACGCGCGCGGGCCGCATCGACTTCGCGTTTGGTGGCAACAACGACCAGTTTAACCTCCAGCGTCAGGCCGCCGCCTGGGTTGGCTCGCTGAACCCGACCTTCACGCAGGAGCAACTCAACGCCGAGGTCGCGAAGATCATGGAGGTTCCCGTCGATCGCCTCGCCCAGATGAACGCCTTCCCGATCGCGGAGACGTCCGACGTCGTCTCGCGCGGCAAGGAGATCGAAATCACCTACAATCCGACGAACTTCTGGACCGCCAAGGCCACCATCACGCAGCAGGAGGTGGTTGAGGTCAACGTCACGCCCGGCATCCAGGACTATATCGACGGCCGCCTCCCGGTCTGGCGCAAGATCATCGACCCGCGCACCAACACGCCGTGGTTCACCACGCGCTATGGCTCCGCCGGCACCCCGAGCGACTTCCTCGATGGCGTCGTGCTCGCGCCCTACAAACTCCTGCGCGCCACCGAGGGCAAGCGCCGCCCGCAGCAGCGGGAGTGGCGCGCGAATTTCCTCAGCAACTACCGCCTTGCCGGTCTCGGCCTCGAAAACAAATGGCTCAAGCGACTCTCCGTAAGCGCCGCCGCGCGCTGGGAGGACAAGGGCGGCATCGGCTACTACGCCTTCGTCAACGATCCCAACGCCTACGACCCGAGCCGCATCGCCTTCGACAAAGGCCATCTCTACGTGGATCTCGGCGCCAACTACAATACCCGCATCCTCCGCGATCGCGTCGGTCTCAGCGTGCAGCTCAATATCCGCAACGCCGGCGAAAACGGCCGCATTCAGCCCGTCGGCGCGCTCCCCAACGGCCGCCCGCACAGCTACCGCATCGTCGACCCGCAAATGTTCATCCTCACCGCGTCCTTCTCGCTGTGATCGACCAACCCGCCGGCGCGGCGGGATGCACGGCCCTCGACGCTCCGCACACTCTCCCGCTGAAAAGCTGGAGAGTCTTTTCTTTTCAGCCCACGTTCGCGCCATGTCCGCGCGCCACCCCGCTCCCGCCCTCGTCGCCTACGCCACCGCACTCCTGACCCGCGCCGGCCTCGATGCCGACAAAGCCGCCGTCGTCGCTGAGATCTTGGTCGAGGCCGATCTCCTCGGCCACACGACGCACGGCCTTGCGCTCCTCGGCCCCTACCTGGCTGAACTCGAAAAAAACTCGATGGCGAAAACCGGTGAGCCCCGCGTCGTCGCCGATTTTCCCGCCGCCGTCACTTGGGACGGCGGGCGCCTGCCCGGACCGTGGCTCGTCGTGCGCGCACTCGACGTCGCGATCGCCCGCGCCAAAACCCACGGCACCTGCACCGTGGTGATTCGCCGCAGCCATCACATCGCCTGCCTCGCGGCGTATCTGCAATGCGTCACGGCGCAGGGCGTCATGGTGTTGCTGTCGTGCTCCGATCCGTTCGTAGCGAGCGTCGCGCCGCACGGTGGTCGCGTCGCGGCCTACACACCCAACCCGATCGCCGCCGCGTGGCCCACGGAGGGCGATCCCGTGATGCTCGATGTCTCGATGTCGATCACCACGAATGCGCTCACCAACCGTCTCACAAAAGAACAGCGCCGCTACCCCGGCCCGTGGGCCGTCGACGCCGCCGGCCATGCGACTGACGATCCGGCCGTGCTTTCCGCGAATCCGCCCGGCGCGCTCTTGCCGATGGGTGGTATCGATCACGGCCACAAAGGCTACGCCTTCGCGCTGCTCGTCGAAACGCTCACCGGCGCCCTCGCCGGCCACGGTCGCGCCGATCCGCCGGAGGGCTGGGGCGCGAGCGTCTTTATCCAAGTCCTCGCGCCCGCGCTCTTCGGCGGTGCCGACGAATTCCGCCGCCAGACCGAGCACCTCGCCGCCACGTGTCGCGCGACACCGCCGCGTCCCGGCGTGGAGCGGGTGCGTCTCCCCGGCGAAAACGGCCTCCGCCTTCGCGCCGAACAACTCGCCCACGGCGTCGACCTCTACCCCGGTATCCTCGCCGCCCTCGCCCCGTGGTCGGCGAAACTCGGCGTGCCGGTTCTGCACTGACGCAACGTCTCTCCACCGCCGAACTGTCAGTTGCGCTGCGCGCCTGACAAAATTCCCGCGCACTCGCACAACCCCACCCCTTCACCATGACCCCCGCCCAACTCCGCCGCGCCCGCGCCGCCCTCGACACCTTCGCCATCGAAACACCCTCGTGGGGTTTCGCCGACACCGGCACCCGCTTCGGGAAATTTTTCCAGGATGCCGCCGCGATTGACATGAACGACAAGCTCGCCGATGCCGGGCACGTGCACGCGCTCACTGGCTGCTGTCCGACGGTCGCGGTGCATGTGCTGTGGGATTTCAAGGCCGACGAAGATCCGAAGGCCGTCGCCAAACTCGCGCGGCAGCACGGTGTGAAGATCGGCGCGATCAATCCGAATCTTTTTCAGGACCAGTGCTACAAGTGGGGCTCGTTCGGTAACAACGATCCCGTCATCCGCGCCGCCGCGCTCCAGCACTGCGTCGACTCCATCGCGATCGGCCAGGCGGTCGGCTCCGATTGCGTGTCGCTCTGGTTTGCCGACGGCACCAACTACCCCGGCCAAGGCAGCATCCGCGCGCGCAAACAAGCCTTCGAGGAATCCCTGCGTGCGCTCCACGCCAAGCTCGGCCCGAAGCAGACGATGCTCGTCGAATACAAACCCTTCGAGCCCGCCTTCTACGCCACCGATATCGCCGACTGGGGCATGGCGCTCCTGCTTGCGAAAAAAGCCGGCCCCCGCGCCAAGGTCCTTGTCGACACCGGCCACCACTACAACGCCCAGAACATCGAGCAGATCGTCGCGTGGCTCCTCGATGAAGACATGCTCGGCGGTTTTCACTTCAACGACCGCCGTTACGCCGACGACGATCTCACGCTCGGTTCAATCGACCCGTATCAGGTTTTCCGGATTTTCCACGAGATCCACTTCTTCGCCGCCGACCACGGTCGCATGCCGAAAATCGCCTACATGATCGACCAGTGCCACAACGAGAAACCCAAGATCGAGGCGACGATCCAGACCGTCGTCATGGCGCAGGAACTCTATGCGAAAGCCGCGCTCGTCGACCACGCCGCCCTCCGCCGCGCGCAGGCCGCCAACAACGTCGTCGATGCCGAACTCATTTTGAAACACGCGTTTTTCACCGACGTCGGTCCCGCGCTCGCCGCGTGGCGCCGGGCGAACAAACTCCCCGCCGACCCGCTTTCCGAGCACCGCCGCAGCGGCTACGCGCGCACCGCCGCGGCCGACCGCAAGCGCCGCCGCCAAGAGCTCGGCCTCACGCAAGGCGGCAGTTTTGCATAAAGTAGGGCAGGGTCTCCGACCCGCCCTTTTCCACGCCCCGCACCGCTCCGTGGTTCTCGGCCGCAACCTCGCCTGCGGGTTTGCTTCCCTCCGCAACCTGATTCCCCTTCATTCGTCCTGCTGCGCGCGACCCCTCGCGCCGTTTCAATCCTCACTTAGTTCCCCTATGAAATCATTGTCCTCCCTCGCTACGTTCAGCCTGCTCGCGCTCGGCCTCGCCGCGCCGTGCGCCCATGCCGCCCTCACGGACGGAATGAAAGACGGTAAACCCGCGCTCAAATCCATCAGCCAACTTACCTTTGGCCCCGAAGGCATTCTCTTCGTCGCCGACACCAAATCGGCCGCTATCTTCGCCGTCGCCACCGGTGACACCCGGCCAGCCACGAGCACCGTCTCCATCAAGGCCCTCGCGATCAATCAGACCATCGCCGCGCTCGTCGGCACCAAGGCTGAAGACATCATCATCGAAGACCTCGCGGTGAATCCCCTCTCGCGCCAAGCCTACCTCGCCGTATCGCGCGGTCGCGGGCCCGATGCCGTGCCGCTCCTCGTGCGCATCAAGGCCGACGGCCAACCCGAACTCGTCTCGCTCGACAAAGTGAAGTTCTCGCGCGCCGCGCTGCCCGACGCGCCCGCCGATGGCTCCGTCGGTGAGGGCAAACGCGCCCGCAATCCCCGCAACGAATCCATCACCGACATCGCGTTTGCCGATGGTCGCGTGCTCGTCGCGGGCATCTCCAACGAAGAATTTTCCTCCACGCTCCGCGCGATCAACTTCCCCTTCAGCAGCGTCAACAAAGGCACCGTCGTGGAAAACTACCACGGTGCGCACGGCAAGTTTGAGACCCGCGCCCCCGTGCGGACGTTTGTCCCTTACAAAGTCGGCGGTGAGTCGCATCTGCTCGCGGCCTACACGTGCACGCCGCTCGTGCAGTTCGCGCTGAACGATCTGAAGCCCGGCGCCAAGATCACTGGCAAGACGATCGCCGAGTTCGGCAACGGCAACCGCCCGCTCGACATCATCGTTTATCAGAAGGACGGGAAAGACTACCTGCTCATGTCGAACAGCTCACGCGGCGTGATCAAAGTCGCGGCCGAGCAGATCAGCGGAGCGTCCTCGATCACCGCCAAAGTCGCCAATACCGAGGGCCTGAAATTCGAGAAACTCGATTGGGCCGGCATCACGCAGCTCGATCGCCTCGATGCGAAGTTCGCCGTCGTCGTGCGCACCGGCGCAAACAAGCTGTCCGACCTCGAGACGCTCGCGCTGCCGTGAGCGGAGCGCGGTCTTCCTTCCTTTCTCGGCTGATTTCGACCGCGCTCGCTCTGGGCGCGGTCGTTTCGTCGCTGGCTGCGGCGACCATCCGATGGGTGCCCGCGGAGCGGCCCGTGGCCGTGGAGGTCGCGGGTGTGGTCGCCGATGCACCGCGCGACGGTGCCGAGGCCGCCGCCGCGTGGCGGCGACTCTTCGCTGTCTACGCCGAGCAACCGGGCGCCGGTGCCGTGCCGCCGATGGCGGGCACGTGGCGCGTCGTCGACGGCGGGCGGTGGCGGTTTGAGCCGCAATTTCCGCTCGTGCGCGGCGTGCGCTACCGCGCGGAGTTTCGCCCGCCGAGTGCGGCGCCGGTGATTTCGTTTTTCGAGTTTCCCGCCGACGTGGCGCCGCCGACCACGGGCGTGTGCGAGATTTATCCGACGGCGATCGAGCTGCCGGAGAACCAGCTCAAGTTCTACGTGCATTTCTCGGCACCCATGAGCCGCGGGCGAACCTACGAGCACGTGCACCTGCGCGATGCGGCCGGGCGCGTGATCGATCTGCCGTTTCTCGAAATCGACGAGGAGCTCTGGGACCCGACGATGACGCGCCTCACGCTCCTGATCGACCCGGGCCGGATCAAGCGCGGCGTAAAACCGCTCGTCGACATCGGACCGGTCTTTGAGGCGGGAAAATTTTATTCACTGTCGGTGGGCGCGGAGTGTCGCGATGCCGAGGGCCGTCCGTTGCGTGCGGGTTTCGAAAAGAAATTCCGCATCGGCCCGGCGGATCGCACGGCCCCCGATCCGGCGCGTTGGAAAATCACGGCGCCTGCCGCCGGCACGCGCGGGCCGCTCGTCGTCGAGTTTGGCGAGCCGATGGAGCACGCGTTGGCCTCGCGGATGTTGCGCGTGCTGGCGGCCGACGGTGCCGAGCCGGACGGTGAGATTGCGCTCGGCGCGGAGGAGCGGAGCTGGCGATTTGTGCCGGCCAAGCCGTGGCGGGCAGGTGATTTTCGACTGTCGGTCGCGACGACGATCGAGGATCTCGCGGGCAACAATATCGGAAAAAATTTCGACGTGGACGTGTTTGAAAACGTGCAGCGCCGAATCGAAACGCCGACGGTCGAAGTGGGTTTTACGGTGAAGTAGGGCGGACTTCAGGACGGTCTGAAATGGGTAGGAGCCTGCTTGCAGGCGATTTCATCGCACGACGACGGACCGCATTCTGAATCGCCTGCAAACAGGCTCCTACCGTTCGCCGCCCGAGAATTTCATCTTTCTCACGATGCGCGAAAACAGCCACGGGGCGAAGCGCTTCACGTAGATGCCCAGGACCTCGCTGCCGCCGACGTAGATTTCTTCCTGTCCACGGGCGACGCCGCGCATGATCGCGTCGGCACATTTTTCAGGGGAGATCGCCTTGCGGTGTGTCGTATCGGTTTTGCCATGCTTATCGCCGCGCGCCCCGAGGGCGTTGTCGGAGACGGCGGTGCGCACGTAGCCGGGACAGGCGAGGGTGACTTTCACGCCCGTGCGCCAGATCTCCGCGCGCAACGAATCGAACCATCCGTGCAGCGCATGTTTCGCCGCCGCGTAGGTCGAGCGCCCGGGTGTGCCCACGTAGCCCATAACACTGCTCACGACGACGATGTGGCCGGACTCGCGCTCGAGCATGAAAGGCAGGAGCGCTTTCGTGAGCGCAACGGGGCCGAAGTAGTTCACTTCCATCAGCGCGCGTTCGACGTCGAGCGAGGCGTCTTTGGCGAGCGCGCGCTGGCTGACGCCGCCGTTGTTGATGAGAATGTCGACGTGGCCGCGACGTGCG
>CALRZR010000030.1:0-44536 GCA_943372705.1 Opitutus sp. GAS368
CCCACCAATTCCTCCGCCAGCCCGGCGGCCAAATCTTCGTCGCCCAAGGCCTCTTCAACTACTCGAAAGTCCGCCGCCCCGACGGCCGCCCCTTCGCCGACGGCTCCACTGAGATTCCGTTCAACCAGTGCAAACTCGCCCGCTTCACCCCCGACGGCTCCTCTTTCGAAATCCTCACTGCCGGCCCCAACAACATCTGGGGCCTCGTGGCCTCCCGTGAAGGCGAGACGTTTTTCCAAGAGGCCAACGACCAAGGCTACCCCGTCATTCCCTACGAGCCCGGCGTCTACGTTCGCACCGGCTCGAAGGACCTCCTTCGCCCCTATCAACCCCTCATGCCGCCCCCGCTCCCACCCGCGCAGATGGGCGGCACCGGCCTCAGCGGCCTCGCCCTCGCCGAAGACCGCGACTCCCCTTTCGCCACGTTCTCCTCTTCTCCCACCTCCTCGAAGATTTTCTACCTCGCCAACCCCATCACCAACACGATCAACGCCGTCCGCGCCACGCCCACCGCCGACGGCGCGCGCTACACCTACGAAAAACTCCCCGACTTCCTCACCACGACCGACAAATGGTTCCGTCCCGTTGCGATCCACTTCGGCCCCGACGGCGCGCTCTACATCGTCGATTGGTATAACAAAATCATTTCGCACAACGAGGTCCCGCGCACCCATCCCGACCGCGACAAATCCCGCGGCCGCATCTGGCGCATCCGCCATCGCGATCAACCGCGCGTCACGCCGCCCGACCTCACCAAACTCGACGACCGCGCTCTCGTCGCCCAACTCGGCGCCCCCAACGCCCTCGTCTCCCGCCTCGCCTGGCTCGAACTCACCGACCGCCGCGCCACCGCCGTCGCCCCCGATCTCACCACTATCGTCTCCGACCGCAGCGCGCCCATCGACCGCCGCCTCGCCGCCCTCTGGGCCCTCGAAAGCCTCGCACCTCTCTCCACGCCGCTCCTCCAACAACTCGTCGCCGATCCCGCGCCCACCGTCCGCCACGAAGCCGCCCGCCTCGCCGCCGTCCATCCGCGCCCCGAGTCAGACTTACTTTCTCTCCTCACCCCGCTTCTCTCGGATCCTTCGCCCTCCGTCCGCGCCGCCGTCGGTGATGCCCTCCGCCGCGTTCCCCGCGCCAGCGCGCAAATCATGCACCTCGCCGCCCAACTCGGCCGCGAGTCTCTCCCTCCCGTCACCGCCCCCGCGAATCCTTGGCCCCGCTACGAACGCGAATTCGAGCGCTACCTCGCCCGCTGGGCCATGGAGCTGAACCCCGCTTCCACCGCCGCGCTCCTCGCCTCTCCTGCCGGCCGCGCTCTCCCTCTCGAAAACCGCGTTCTCGCCACCCTCGCGCTCGGTGGCAAAGAGGCCGCCCTCGGCCTCGCCCGCCTCACACCCGAACTCACGCGCCCGCTCGCCGACGAAGAAGTGCGCGCCCTCGCTGCCCACTTTGCCGAGCCCGCCGTCCGCGACGCCCTCTCCTCCGCGCTCGCCGCCGCCGCCACCCGCGCCCCCGTCCTCCGCGCCCTCCTCACGCTCCGCACGAGCCTCGACACCACCCCGCTCACACCCGCGCTCACCACCGCCGCCTCCGCCCTCCTCGCCTCCACCGACATCGCCGACCTCACCCTCGGCGCCCAAGTCGCCGGCGCCTTCAAACTCGCCGCCACCGAGCCCGCCCTCACGACCCTCCTCACTCAAAATCTCCCTTCAATCGAAAATCCAAAATCGAAAATCGAAAATTCACCGGCCCTCGCCGCCCTCCGCGCCCTCCGCGAAAACACCCTCGGCCCCGTCGCCACCTTCGAGCGTCTCGCCCGCTCCACCACCGATGCCTCCGTGCGCGACGAAGCCCTCGCCGCCCTCGCCGCCTCCCGCGAGCCCACCGCCCCCGCGCTCCTCGTCGCCCTCCTCCCCTCGCTCACGATTTCCCAACGCGGCACCGCCCTCGACCGCCTCGCCGGCACGACCGCCGGCGCCACCGCCATCCTCGCCGGCCTCCGCGCCGGCACCGTTTCCAAGACCGACCTCGGCCTGAATACCGCCGACAAACTCCGCACCCTCCTCCCCGCCGATCCCACCGTTGCAGCCCTCTGGAAAGAAATCGGCGGCGACGCCCAACGCGCCCTCCGCCTCGACGGCGCCGCCACCGACTACTCCGCCACGCAGCTCACCCTCACCGGCCCGTTCACCATCGAGTGTTGGGCCAAGCTCGATCCCACCATCAACAACCTCGACGCCCTCCTCAGCGCCCCCGGCAAAGTCTCCATCAACTTCCACGCCGCCCAACTCCGCGTCTGGCTCAGCGGCCACTCCCCGTCCGATATCGTCGTCGCCAAGAAAAAAGCCACCCCGCGCGTCTGGACGCACTACGCCATCACCCGCGACGCCACCGGCCTCTTCCGCATCTACATCAACGGCGAACTCGACGCCACCAGCACCACCGTCAACACCGCCCCGCTCGCCGCCCTCGACCTCGGCCGCACGAGCCCGAAAACCGGCGGCACCGCCGGCTGGCTCTCCGAGTTCCGCGTCTGGAGCATCGCCCGCTCCGCCAAAGAAATCCGCGAAAACTTCGACCGCAGCCTCACCCTCTCCGAGGTGGGCGGGCGCGTCCCCGCGCCCGCATTGCATCTCACCCACGTCTTCTCCGGCACCCAGTGGGGCCCCCTCCAAGGCCGCGCCCGCCTCGATTTCACAGACGACGCACCTGCGCTTCTCTCACCCGCCGAAGCCGCCGTGCAGGACGAAAAATTCGCCCGCTTCCGCAAACTCGCCACCACCCGCGGCAATCCCGAAAACGGCCGCGCCCTCTTCACCGCCGTCTGCCTAGCCTGCCACCAGTTCGCCGGCAAAGGCGGCACCATCGCCCCCGCCCTCGACGGCGTCGGCAACACCGGCACCGAAGCCCTCCTCCGCAATATCCTCACCCCGAGTGCCGCCATGGAGAGCGCCTACCGCACGTTCCGTGTCGTCCTCACCGACGGCTCCGTCCGCGAAGGTTTCCTCGTCGAAGAATCCGCCGACGGACTCGTCCTCCGCACCCCCGGCGCCGAAGACCGCCGCATTCCCCGCAGCGAAATCCGCTCCACCGCCTACCTCCGCCGCTCCCTCATGCCCGAAAGCCTCCTCGAAAGCCTCGCCCCCGAACAAGTCAGCGACCTCTTCGCCCACCTCAATTCCCTCCGCTGACCCGCCCGTCGCTCCCGTCGTTCTAATTTGAGACGGACAATCCCGTCGCCCGCGCGCGCCCGTTCCGGACACTCAGCCTAACTCCTCCCCACCGTGCGCTCCATTCTCCCTCTCTCTCGCTCTCTCTTTCTCTCCGTCTCTCTTTCTCTCGCTCTTTCCCTCCCCGCGCCCACCGCCCACGCCGCCGCCGATCAACCCGCCCCGCGCACCGACGCCAATTCCCTGCTCGCCCACGAGCAGCTCCTCGCGAAAGCCAAAACCGGCGGTATCGACCTCTACTTCCTCGGCGATTCCATCACGCGCCGCTGGGGCGCCACGGACTACCCCGCCTTTCTCGCCCACTGGAAAAAAACCTTTCACGGCTGGCACGCCGGCAACTTCGGCTGGGGTGCCGACCGCATCGAAAACATCCTCTGGCGCCTCGACCACGGCGAGCTCGCCGGCGTCCACCCCAAGGTGATCGTCCTCCTCGCCGGCACCAACAACCTCGTCCCCGCACCCACCAGCGAGGCCCAGTTCGCCGACCTCACCCGCGGCCTCACCGCGCTGGTCTCTCGCTGCCGCGCGCAAGCCCCCGCCGCCACGCTCATCCTCACCGCCATTTTTCCGCGCAACGACCACCCCGGCCTCTTCCCCGCGATCCAGCGCCTCAACGCCCACCTCGCCCAACTCGCCGACGGCAAAAAAATCCGCTTCCTCGACGTCAACGCCCGCCTCGCCGACGCCAACGGCCAGCTCTTCGCCGGCATGACGGTCGACCGCCTCCACCCGTCGCTTAAGGGCTACCAAGTCTGGTCCGACGGCCTCACGCCCCTCCTCACCGAACTCCTCGGCCCGCCCGCCGCCACCGACCACGCCCCGCCCCCCACTGGCGATCCCAGCGCCAAACCGCCGGCCCGCTGAACCCCTGCGCCGCACCTCGCCAGCGTCCGCCGCGAGCACCTATTTCGGCGCGCCGATTTTTTCGGGCGAGACTCCGGCCCGCGTGGCCACGAGCGCGCAGACCTTGGGCACATACATGCGTGTCTCGGCGGGGAGCGCAGTGGCGATGCCCGCGAAATCTTTCGCGCCGCGGGCGGCGAGCGTGCGGCGCACGCGGCCTTCGCCGGCGTTGTAGGCGGCGAGCGCGAGGGGCCAGCTGCCAAATTTCCCATGGAGCTGTTTCAGGTAACGCGCCGCGGCATGAGCAGATTTATCGGGGTCCGTGCGGTCGTCGGGAAGAAATGTGCCGAGCCCCATCGCTTTCGCGGTATCGGGCATAAACTGAAACAGTCCTTTCGCACCGACCGGGCTGCGGGCGGCCGGGTTGAGCGAACTCTCCGCTTCGGCGAGCCAGACGAGTTCCGTCGGCACGCCTTCGGCCGCAAACGCCGCCCGGAGCCGCGGCATGAGGCGCGCGGCGTTGGCGGGCGCGGGGCGCGTGCGCACCCGGGCGAGCCAGAGGTCGTAGTGCGGAAGGGAATTTTCGGTTTTCGATTTTGGAATCTCGATCTTCGGCGGCGGCTTCACGCCCGGCGGAAGCGGTTTCGGAGGCGGTGGCGGTAAGCGGGGGACGGTGGCCTGTTGCGCGCCTTGGATTTCATCGATGCGTTGCTCCAGCCAGTCGGCGTAATCCTCATAGCCGGGCAGGAGCCGGAGCGCCGTCAGCGCGGCGCGCGCCTCGGCTTCGTAGGCGGCGAGTTCCTCGAGCGAACCGCCCTCGAGGGCGCGCTGGAGTCGGGCGGCGAAGGCGTCCCACTGCTCTTTCGAAGGAAACTCAAACTGCGCTTTGATTTCCGCTGGTGCGAGTTGGTCGAAGAGCTGTTGGCCGAGCTTGTAAAGTTCGTCGGCAGTCGGATCGGCCGCCGGTTGCGGAGCGCGCGCGGGCGTCTGCGCGGCGAGGGGCCACGCGAGGAGGAGCAGGAGACACGGTGCGGCGCGGCGGTTCACTTCAGGGTGCGGGAGCGGCGGTGAGTGCCTGCAAGACCGCGGATTTCAGCCGAAGTGCCGGATGGGCGACGAGCGCGGGGGCGTTTTCGCCGAGATAATTCTTCGCGTTTTTCGCCACCCAGTCGGTGGTAATGAAGCGGTAGCGGCGGCCGGCGACGATTTCGGCAGGCGCGGCGGCGACGAGATTTTCGCCGGCGCGCTCGGCCCACGGCGTGTCCGCATCTTGGTTGCAGCGGGCGAGCAGCTCCCGGAGCCACGCACCGTCGACTTCCGCGGTGAACAGCGGGCCGTCGAAGCGCACGCAGGCATCGAGCGCAAAACGGGAAACGTCCCCGGCCGGTAGGCCCGCGCCGAAGGTCGTGGCGCCCACGAGCGCGAAGTCGGCGCCGGCGGCGCGGCGGGCGGATTCAACGGCAAATCGCGCGGCCTCGGTGGGCCCGAGGGCGCGCGGCGTGCGACCGACGACGGCGGTTTCCTCGGGCGTGAGGTGCTGCGCGAGCGTGGCGCGGATGAGCGCGGCGAGTTTTTCGTCGGCCGGATCGTCGGGCGCGAGACGGAGTTGGGTGACGTCCCAGCGCGGCGGAGTGCCCGCCGGGGTGCCGGCGGCGAGGCGCGCGACCGAGATATACTCGGTCCAACTGCCGGAGTGGAAATACACGGTGCCGCCCTCGCGATGCACAAACCGCAGATGGTCGTGCGCCCCCGCGTAGAGTGTGCCCGCGGGCACGAGCGGCAGGATCGCGCGGTCGGCCTTGAGACCGGTATGCGCGAGGACGATCGGCAGCGCGGCTTCGCGGAGGAGCGCGGGAAGGTGTTGTTTCGCCCAGACGACGGGGTCGGCGAGGTCGAGCTCCGGCCGCACCGCGACGCGAAACGTGGCGAGGCGGTCCGTGGTCAGTCCGACGATGGTCGCGGTGCGCGCGCCGAGCGGGAGCTGCGTCGAAGCCGCGGCATAGGGCTGGCGGGTGGCCGGGTTGAGGACGTTGGCGCCGAGCACGGTGACGCCGGTGGCACGGAGCCGGGCGACGGTTTCGGCGACGCCGTGAAACTCGGGTTCATGGTTGCCGAGCGTGACGACCGTGGGGCCGCGGGCGGCGAGCGCGGTGAACATCGCGAATTCCACGGCGCCGGCGCTGCGTTTCGCGACGGCATTGCCGAGTTCAAACGTATCGCCGGCAATGAGCACCGCCACGGGCACGCCGGGATTTTCCGCGCGGAGGCGGTCGACCCGCGCGACAAATTGCGCGGTGCGGTCGTAGGCCGAGTGCATGTCGCCGGCCACGATGACGAGGGCGGCGGGACGCTCGGCCGCGCAGGCCGAAACAACGAGGAACGACAGGAGGACAAAGCGGACGGCGAGGCTCATGGAAAGGACCGGTAGTGGGCGAAGCGTTGCGCGGCGGGCCGGGGCCGCGAATCAATTTCAGACCGGCGGGAGCTTTTTGTCGGAGCCTCGCGCCACGGCCCGGCGGAATCCCGCGTTGACCCCCCGGCGGGCACGGATAACTAGGCCCGTCCCACGGATGAATCGGGTCCATATCAAAACCTACGGGTGCCAAATGAACGAGCGCGACAGCGAGGCGGTCGCCGCGATGCTGCGCGCCCGGGGTTACCGCATCGTGCCGGATGAGCACGCGTGCGACGTCCTCCTCCTCAACACCTGCTCCGTGCGCGATGCCGCCGAGCAAAAGGCGATCGCCAAGGCCGAAAATCTCTCGGCGCGGAAAAAGAAGCAGCCCGACTTCGTCCTCGGGATCCTCGGCTGCATGGCGCAGAACCGCGGCGCGACACTCCTCGACCAGCTGCCCGACGTGGACCTGATCGTGGGCACGCAGAAATTTCACCAGGTGCCGGGGTATTTGGATAACTTGCGCGCGGCCCGCGACGCCGGAGCTCCCATCGGCGAGACGATCGTCGACATCGGCGAAGAGGCCGGGTCGCAGAACACGATCCGCGAGCACGTGTTGGAGGAAAAACAGGTCACCGCCTTCGTTTCGATCCAACAGGGCTGCAACATGGACTGTGCGTTCTGCATCGTGCCGAAAACGCGCGGCGACGAACGCTCGCGTCCCATGGACGACATCGTGGCCGAGTGCCGCGCCCTCGCCGCGCGCGGTGTGCGCGAGATCACGCTCCTTGGGCAAATCGTGACGAGCTACGGCCGCCGCGACTACACGCACACCGACGGGATTTCGCCCTTCGTGCAGTTGCTCGAAAAAGTCTCCGCGATCGACGGTATCGAGCGCATCCGGTTCACCTCCCCGCATCCGCGCGGGTTCAAAGACGATCTGGTCGCGGCGTATGGCCGCCTCCCGAAACTCTGCGGCTACGTGCACCTGCCGATGCAGAGCGGCAGCAACCGCATCCTCCGCGCCATGAACCGCCCCTACACGCGCGAGCGCTACCGGGAGATCGTCGACGCCCTGCGCACCGTGCGCAGCGACATGTATTTCTCGACCGACGTGATCGTGGGTTTCCCCGGCGAAACCGAGGAGGAGTTTCAGCAGACGCGCGAACTCTTCGAGGCCTGCAACTACGACATGGCCTACATTTTCAAATACTCGATCCGCACCGGCACACCCGCGGCCGACCTCGGCGACCAGATCCCCGACGAAGTGAAAGAGGCGCGCAACCAGGCGCTCCTCGAAATCCTCAAAGCCAACTCCCTCCGCCGCAGCGCGCTGCTCGTCGGCACGGTGGAAGAAGTGCTCGTGGAGGGCCCCGATAAAACCGGCACCCGTTTCACCGGCCGCACGCGCGGGAACCGCGTGTGCATCTTTGACGCCCACCCGCGCCTGATCGGCACGCTCGTCCCGCTGAAAATCGAACGCGCGAGCGTAAGCACGCTGTATGGGGAGTTAATGCTGGCGGGAGTGGAAGGTCCCGAAAATCCAGAGCTAGGCGCTAAGAGCTGAGGGCCAGAAGCTGTTTTTCGTGCACTTATCCGGCGGCTCGACTCTCAACTCTCAGCTCTCAACTCTCAGCTCTTCCGCCTCTCATGTCCCTCACCCTCGCCACGCTCCTTCCCGGTTTGCTTCTGCTCGTGCTCGGTCTGCCGCTTGTGCTCGGGCACTCCGGTTACGCCGCAGTGCTGAAGGCGTTTCCGCGGTCGCCGCTCGCGACCTACGTGCTCTTCGGCGCCGGGGCGGCGTGGTTTCTCTACGGTATCTGGCATCTCTCGCCGGCCGATTTTGGCGAATACCGCAAAATCCTCTTCTGCGTTTTCGCGGCGATCGCGGTGCTCTCGTTCAAGTGCGTGCCCGATTTCCTCGCGGTGCGCGGCGGCTGCGTGCTCGTGCTGATGGGCGCGATGCCGCTCCTCGATGCCGCCTACATGGAATACGACAAACCGCAGCGCCTCCTGATGGTCACGCTGGTGTATCTCTCGCTCGCGCTCGCCATCTGGCTCGGCGCACAACCCTGGCGGATGCGCGATTTCCTCACGTGGCTCTTCGCCCGGCCGGGGCGCGCGCGGCTCGTCGGCGGCGCGATCGCCGGCTACGGCGCCGTGCTCTCGCTCGTCGCGTTTTCCTACTGAACTCATCCGCTCCGCCGCGATGTCCGCTCCTGCCGTCCCCGTTCTCCTCGTCATCGCCGGTCCCGCCGGCTCCGGCAAAAGCACGCTCTGTGATCGGCTCGTCGCGGAGAATCCCGAGTTCGAACGCGTGGTCACGACGACGACGCGCGCGCCGCGGCCGGGCGAAATCAACGGCGTGCACTACCATTTTCTCACGCCCGAGCAGTTCGACGCCGGGCTCGCGGCCGACGATTTCCTCGAGTGGGCCTGGGTGCACGGCCAACGCCGCTACGGCACGCTCAAGTCCAGCGTGCTCGAGCCGCTCGCGCGCGGCCAGAGTCTCGTGATCAGCGTCGATGTGCAGGGTGTGGAGAGTTTTCGCCGCGCCGCCCGCGAAAATCCCCTGCTCGGCCGCCGCATGACGACCGTGTTTATCGTCGTCGACCACGAGCGGCTCGTCGCGCGGATGATCGGCCGTGCGCAGGACAACGCCGCCGAGATCGCCGGCCGCATGAAGACCGCCGAACGCGAACTGCGCGAGGCGCACAAATTCGATTTCATCATCGAGAGCCGCACACGCGACGAGGATTTCGCGGAGTTGCTGGCGATTCTCGCCAAAGCCCGTGAACGCGCCGCTGCCGACTAAATCCTTCCGTCCTCCTTCCCGTCCGGCCGTGCGCGGCGCGTTGGCCGGCGCGGCGGTGGTGTTCGCCGTCTTAGTCGGCTCCGCGGTGTTTTACTGGCAGGCGGAGCGCACGCTGCAGAGCGAGGTGCACGACAATCTCCGCCGCACCGCATCAATTCTCGCCCTGAGCATCGACGGCGACGCGCACCGGACGTTTACCGTGCCCGCCCAGGAAGCCTCGCCCGCCTACTCCGCGGCGATCCGCCCGCTTGAGCGCGTGCTCCGCCTCGCCCGCGCCGACGGACCGGGCCCCGAATACAAAAACGCCTACACCGCCATCCTCGCGCCCGACGGTCCCCGCTTCGTTCTCGACGGCGTGCCCACGGGCGATGCCGACAAAGACGGCGTCGACGACAAATCCCACATCATGCAGGCCTACCCCGAGGCGACCGAGGCCCTGCGCCGCGCGCTCGCCACGGGCACCGCGCAGGCCGACGCCGAGCCGTATCGCGACCGCTGGGGCGTCTTTGTCAGCGGATACGCGCCGTTCTTCGACTCCGCCGGAAAATTCGTCGGCGTGGTCGGCATCGATCTCAAGGCCGACGATTATCTCGCGCGGCGCGGCGCCCTCCAGCGCAGCGTCTGGCTGCAACTCGCCGTCGGCGCCGTGCTCGGCTTGGCAGCGGGCGCATTTGTCTACCGTTTCGAAAAGAAATCGGCCGCCCACCGCACCCTCGCGGAAGCCGCCCGCGCCGAAGCCGAGGAGCGCCGCCGTCGGCTCGCGGAGGTGCAGCAGGCCATCGAGCGGCACTGCCTCGTGCTCGAATGCGATCCGGCCGGCGCGATTCTGCGCGCGGGCGATTATTTTCTGCGCAGCTCCGGCTTCGCTGCCCACGAGCTCGCCGGCCAACCGTTGGGCCGCTTTTTCCCGGCGAGTGCGACCGTGCTGGAGACGCAGGCGTGGCCGCAGCTCCGCGCCGGCGCCCCGTGGCAGGGTCCGCTGCGGCTCACGCGGCGCGACGGTGGCACGCTGTGGTTCAACGCCTCGGTCTTTCCGCTCCTGGATGCCGGCGGCCGCCCCGAGCGGTTCATCGCGATCCAGAGCGACATCACCGAACTGGTTTCCGCCCGCGAAACCGCCGAGGCCGCCGTAAAAGCGAAGAGCGAATTCCTCGCGATGATGAGCCACGAAATCCGCACGCCCATGAACGGCGTGATCGGCTTCGCCAACCTCCTCGCCGATTCGCGCCTCGACGAACAGCAGCGCGAATACGTGCGCACGATCGTCACCAGCGGCGACTCCCTCCTCGCGATCATCAACGACATCCTCGACTTCTCCAAACTCGAGGCCGGCCGGACCGAGTTGGAGAAACGCCCCGTCGCGATCCGCCACGTAATCGAAGATGTGCTCGATCTGCTCGCGGCGAGCGCACGCGCCAAGGGCCTCGACCTCGTCTACTGGATGGCGCCCGGCGTGCCGGAAGGCTTCTCCGGCGACGAGACGCGCCTCCGCCAGATCCTGCTGAACCTCGCGGGCAACGCCGTGAAGTTCACCGCCAAAGGCTCCGTCGAAATCTCCGTCGTGCCCGCCGACCGCCCGGATGACGCGAGCACCACGACGGCGCCGTTTCCGCTCAGCCGCGCACCGTTTGCCGGGCTGCGGCAGCTCACGTTTCACGTGCGCGACACCGGTGTCGGCATTCCGCCGGAAAAAATCAACCGGCTCTTCCGTGCATTCAGCCAGGTTGATTCCTCGGTCACCCGCACGCACGGCGGCACCGGCCTCGGTCTCGCGATTTGCCAGCGCCTCGTGGGTCTCATGGGCGGCGAGATCGGCATCGCCAGCGAGCCCGGCCGCGGCAGCGATTTCTATTTCACGTTGCCCTGCGCCGAAACGGATGTCGCCGGCCTGATCCGCGAGCGCGCCCCGCTCACCGCCTCCGAAATCACGGTCGCGCTCACCGGCCGCCGCATCCTCGTGATCGATGACGTCGAACTGAACCGCCGGCTCTTCGAAAAAATTCTCACGCACCACCAAGTGCGCGTCGTCGCCGTGGAAAACGCCGCGCAGGCGCTCACCGCACTCGAAAACCAAACCTTCGATCTCGCGCTGCTCGACTACATGATGCCGCAGATCGACGGCATCGCGCTCGCCGAACAAATCCGCCGCGCCCCGCGCACGGCCCGCCTGCCGCTCGTGCTCGTGAGCTCGATGATCGTGCCGGCCGGCGTCGCCTCGGAAGGACTCTTCGCCGCGGTGGTCACGAAACCACTGCGCAACCTCCAGTTTGTCTCGCTGCTCGCGCGTCTGCTCGGCCAGGCGAAGATGGCACCGCCGCCCGTGGCCGCGCCCGCCGTTTCCGCCGCGACGCGCGCGAAATTTGCCGCCGATCACCCGCACGACATCCTCGTCGTCGAAGACAACCCGGTGAACCTGCGCCTCGTGACCGTGATGTTAAAATCGCTCGGCTACGAGCCCGCCACCGCCGGCAACGGCGCCGAGGCACTCACGGTGCTCGGCACCCGCGCTTTCGACCTCGTGCTCATGGATGTGCAGATGCCCGTGCTAGACGGCTTCGGCGCCACGCGCGGACTCCGCGCCGGCGAGGCCGGCGAGTTGAACCGCACCACGCGCGTCGTCGCGCTCACCGCCAACGCGTCGCACGAAGACCGCGACGCGTGCATCGCCGCCGGCATGAACGATTTTCTGTCGAAGCCGATCGAGCGCCCGCGGCTCTTGGAAATTCTGAGCGCGAAGTAGGGCAGGGTCTCCGACCCGCCCTTGCCACGCCCGCCGGTAGGCAGGTCAGAGACCTCGCCCTACTCTTCTTCGACGACGTAGTGGCAGCCTTTGCTGCGCGGATTCAACGAAGCCGCGTGCACGACGAGCAGTGCAGTCTGGATCGCGTTGCGCAGCTCGATGCCTTCGCGCGTGAGCCGGCAGCCGCGGTAGAAACTCAGAATCTCCTCGCGCAGCTCGAGCAGGATGCGGCGGGCGCGGCGCAGGCGTTTCGGCGAGCGCACGACGCCGGCGTAGTTCCACATCGTGTTTTGGATTTGCTGCATGTCCTGCCGCACGAGCACGGGGTCGGCCTCGCGCGTAGGGCTCTCCCAAGGACGCGGATCGGGCAGACGAAATTCGGCGGCGTCGGCCAGGATTTCCGCGGCGTCGGCCCGCGCGGCGAATTTCGCTCCGGTGAGGCATTCGACGAGCGACGTGCTCGCGAGGCGATTCGCGCCATGCAGACCCGTGCAGGCCGTTTCGCCGATGGCGGCGAGGTGGCGGATGTTGGTGCGGCCGGAGAGGTCCGTGTGCACGCCGCCGCACGCGTAGTGCGCCGCCGGCACGACCGGAATCGGCTCGCGCGTGATGTCGACGCCGTGGCTCAGGCAACGTTCGTAGATGCTCGGGAAGCGCTCACGGATGAACTCAGGTTTCATCGCCGACAGATCGAGGAGCGCGCAGGGTTCGCCGCTCGCAGCCAGCTCCTGCTTGATCGCACGCGCCACCACGTCGCGCGGCGCGAGCGAGCCGCGCGGATGCACGGCGTCCATAAAACGTTCGCCGCGCGCGTTGACGATGACCCCACCCTCCCCGCGCAACGCCTCGGTCACGAGAAAACGCGGCGCGTTTTTCTTGGCGAAGACGGTCGGGTGAAACTGCACGTATTCGAGGTCGATGAGCCGCGCGCCGACGCGATACGCCATGGCGACGCCGTGGCCGACGCTGCCGGGCTGGTTCGTCGAATGCAGAAAAATTTGCCCCAGCCCGCCGCAGGCGAGCACGGTTTTCTTCGCAACAATGGCGACGACTTCGCCCGTGCCGGTGTCGAGCACGTAGGCGCCGAAACACGTGAGCGGCTCGTATTTGTCGGCGAGATTTTCCGAGTTGTGCGAGAGCGTGAGGAGATCGATCGCGACCCAGCCAAGACGGCGCGTAATGCGCGGCGTGGCGTCGACGCGTGCCGCCACCGACGCGAGGATCGAGTGGCCGGTGGTGTCTTTGGCGTGGATGATCCGCCGCGCGCTGTGGCCGCCTTCGCGGGTGTAATCGAGCGTGCCCGCGGGATCGCGGTCGAAGCCGACGTTGAGTTCGTCGATCAGGAGTTCGCGCACCGCGGCCGGACCCTCGCGCACGAGCTGGTCGATGGCGGCGGGATTCGCGGTGCCATCGCTGGCCTCCATGATATCGCGCGCGAGCGACGCGGGATCGGGCGTCGTATCGTAGATGATACCGCCCTGCGCCCAATCGCTGTTGGCCGCGAGTGGTTCGGCGAGCGAGAGAAGCTCGACCGCAAGTCCGGCCCGCGCCGCGTGCAACGCATACGCCGAGCCGGCGAGCCCGGCGCCGATCACGAGACAGTCGGTGCGGATGATTTTCATTTCTTCGCGGAAGAACGAGCGGGGAGCAGCGTCAAACTGAGATCCGCCGCCGGAGCCGAGTGCGTGAGCGCGCCGACGCTGATCACGTCCACGCCGGGGAGCGCGTAGTCGCGCAACGTCTCATAGCGCACGCCGCCGGATACTTCGACGACCGCGGCGCCGGCGATGATGGCGACAGCGTCTCGCACCTGTGCGGGCGTCATGTTATCGAGGAGAATCACGTCGGCGGCAGCGCGCAGTGCTTCGCGGACTTCGGCGAAGGTCTTGGCTTCGACTTCGATTTTCGCGCTGTGCGGCGCGGCGGCGCGGCACAGTTTCACGGCTTTCGCGAGCGAGCCGGCGGCGGCGATGTGGTTGTCTTTGATGAGCACATGTTCGCCGAGGGAAGAGCGATGATTCACGCAGCCGCCGCAGCGCACGGCGTATTTTTCGAGCGCGCGCCAGCCGGGCGTGGTTTTGCGCGTATCGACCACGCGCGTTCCGGTGCCGTCGACGACGGCGGCGAACTTCCGCGAGAGCGTCGCCACGCCCGAGAGGCGCTGGATGAAATTGAGCGCGGTGCGTTCGGCCGTGAGCAGCGCGGCCGTGGGGCCGACGACGCGCAGGACGATACCGCCTTTCTTCACGCGGTCGCCGTCGCGCGCGGTGAGCGTAACCTTTAATGCGGGATCGACCTTCGCGAAGACGCGCGCCGCGACCTCGAGTCCGCAGACGACGAGATCGTGGCCGGCCTCGATGAAGGCGCGCGAGGTGTGTTTTGCGGGGAAGATCGCGCGGCTGGTGACATCGCCGAGCCCGGCGTCTTCGTCGAGCGCGAGGTCGATCAGGTGGTCGGTGCGGGGAGTGAGCATGGGATGATTAGTCGACGGGTGAGAGTTGGAACATCCGCTCGATGCACGCGGCGGCGCGCACGCGGAGGTTTTCGTCGAGCGTCACGATCTGGTCGGGGCGCGGGGCGAGGAGGGCGTCGCGGATTTTCTCCAGAGAATTGAGTTTCATGTAGGGGCAGAGGCGGCAGCCACCGATGAAGTTTTTCTCGGGCGACTCGACTTCGAGCCGACCGACGAGGCCGCACTCGGTGAGCATGAGGAAATACGGCGCGGGCGTCGTCTTCACGTATTTCATCATGCCGCCGGTGCTGCCGACGTAGTCCGCGAGTTTCGCGACTTCCTCGGTGCATTCGGGATGCGCAACGACCTTGAGGCCGGGAAACTGCGCGCGCGCCTCGGCGATTTGCGCGGGCGTAAACTGGTCGTGCACCATGCAGGTGCCGTCGGACGAGATGATCTCCTTGTCCACGCCAAGCCGTTTCATTTCAGTGCGGACGTTTTCCGCCATGAGGCGGTCGGGCACAAAGAGGATGCGGCGCGAGGGAAGATTCGCGACGATGTGGTAAACGTTACCGGAGGTGACGCACACGTCGCTCTCGGCTTTCACGTCGGCCGTGCTGTTGATGTAGCAAACGACGGTGGCGTCGGGGTAGAGCGCTTTGAGTTTCCGCACGCCGTCGCCGTCGATGGAGTCGGCGAGCGAGCAGCCGGAACCGCGGTCGGGCACGATGACCGTGGCGGCGGGCGAGAGGATTTTCGCCGTCTCGGCCATGAAGACGACGCCGGCAAACAGGATCACTTTTGCCTGCGCTTTTTTCGCGGCGAGGCTCAGGAAGTAGGAGTCGCCCTTGAAATCGCCCACACCGTAAACGATTTCGGGCTCGACGTAGGAGTGGGTGAGGATGACGGCGTCGCGCTCCTTTTTCAGGCGGTTGATTTCGAGCGTGAGGGGCGCGATCTCGCGGCAGGTGTCGAGATTCCACTTCCGGCCGCGCGGATCGCATTCGACGTGCATGAGCGCGCGCAGGAGGCGGTCGGCCTCGGCTTCAATTTCCGGTGTGAGTGTGGCGGGAGACATGGTGGGCGCGGCGATGGATGGCGGCGGGAGGTCAGCGTCCGCCACGCGGCGGGTTTTATCAAGCCGCGGCGCTGTCATCGGCAGGAGGCGGCGCGGTTACACGCCGTCTCTTTTTTTGCGCGGTTGTAACCGAATATTTATCTCGCTTGCCGGTGCGGAGAGGTCCGTGTTTTTCCACCTCCGCTGCTGCTCACCCTCACCCTGCGTTCACCGACGCAGGTGGCCCGACCTAGCTGACCGACCCATGAACCTCCCTCCCCTGACCCTCCGTTTTGTCCGCCGGGGCTTTGCCCTTTTTGGCACGCTCATCTTCGCCGCTGTCCTCGCTGCCCAAGCCGTCTCGACCGGCACGATCGAAGGCCGCGTCTTCAACGCACGCCGCGGCGAATATGTCGAAAATGCCCGTATCACCGTCGACGGCTCCGGCCAACAGGTGCTCACCGACGCCACCGGCCATTACCGTCTCACGAACCTCCCGGCCGGCACCGTGACGTTGAAAGTTTTCTACACCGGCCTCGGCTCCAGTTCCGAGGTCGTCGCCGTCACTCCCGGCCAGACCGTGCAGCGCGACATCACGCTGGCCGGCGGCGCGTCCACGCCCGGCAAACCTGCCGTCGACGGCGAGACGGTGAAACTCGACGCCTTCACGGTCTCCTCCTCCAAGGAGATGGACGGCGCCGCCCTCGCGATCAACGAGCAGCGTTTCGCCAAAAACATCACCAACGTCGTCTCCGCCGACGAGTTCGGCACCATCGCGGACGGCAGTGTCGGCGAGTTCATGAAGTTCCTTCCCGGCATCACCTCGGACTATACCGGCGGTGACGCACGCCGCTTCTCGATCAATGGCGTGCCGGCCGGCAACGTCCCGATCTCGATGGGCGGTTTCGATATGGCGAGCGCCGCAGGAGCCGGCACCGGTCGCCAAGTCGAACTCGACCAGGTTTCCATCAACAGCGTCGCGCGCATCGAGGTGAACCGTTCGCCCGTGCCGGACACCCCCGGCTCCGCGCTCGCCGGCTCCGTGAATTTCGTCCCGCGCAGCGCCTTTGAGCGCAACAAACCGATCTACACTTACAGCGTCGCCTTCCTGATGAAGGACGCCGAGCGCGCGTTCATGCGCCAGTCGCCCGGTCCCAGTTGGGGCGAGAAAACCTACAAGATTCACCCCGGCCTCGATGTCTCCGCCGTCGTCCCTGTGAACAAGAATTTCGGTTTTACCATCTCCGGCGGTTTCTCCGACCAATACACCCCGCAGTCCAATACCGCGATGCAATGGCGCGGCGCGGCCGTCGGCACGACCGTCGCGGCCAACCTCGCCACCGGTCTACCGGCCACCACGCCCGCCAGTCCCTACCTCGGCACGTTCTCCTGGCGCGACAGCGGCAAGACTACCTCCCGCGAATCCTTCGCGACCACAGTCGACTGGCGTCCATTCGGCTCGCGCTACGACCGCATTACGTTCGGATTTTCCTACGGCATGTTGAAGGAAAACTTCGCGACCCGCGTCCAGACCTTCCAGATCAACCGCGTGGTGCCCGGCAACTGGTCGCCCACACACACCTGGGGCTCGTTCAGCACGTTTCCCGTCACGGGCGCCATCAACGCCGGCCAGTTTAACCTTGTGAACAGCGGCCGTATCCGCCCCGGCCGCACCTACACGCCCTCGCTGCGCTGGCTGCACGACGGCCCGATCTGGAAATCCGACGCCGGCATGGCCTACGGCAGCTCCCGTATTGACTACCAGGACATCGACAAAGGCCGCTTCAACGGCGTGACCGTCCAGCGCAACAACGTCACCATCGCCTTCGACGACATTTTCTATCTCCGCCCCGGCAAGATCACTGTCACCGACCCCTCTGGCCGTCCGGTCGACCCCTCGAATCTCGACAACTACTCGGTCGTTTCCGCCAACAGCAACCGCCAGCGCACCTACGACACCACGCGTCAGGCCTACTACAATCTCCGCCGCGATTTCCGCGTTTTCGGCAATCCCCTGACCGTCAAAGTCGGCGCCGACATCCGCACCAAAGTCCGCGACCTCCGCGGTCCCGGCGGCAATCTCGAAACCTACACCTACGTCGGCCCCGACGGTCGCGCCAGCACCACCCCCACCACCACGGCCGGACTCATCAACGACGACAGCCCCGCCCGTTTCCTCGACGTGGTATATTCGGAGCGCATCCCCGATTTCGGCATGCCCAAGCAGCAGCACGTCGACAATTCCAAGGTCTGGGATGACTACGTCGCCAATCCCCGCAACTGGACCCGCAACGCAGTCACGGAGTATCAGGCGCTCACCCGTTTCTCCAAGCGCGCCGAGGAGATCATTTCCGCCTCCTTCATCCGCGGCGACCTCACCTTGCTGCAGAACCGCCTGCGTCTCACCGGCGGCGTGCGCGTTGAGCAGACCAACATCGATGCCGCCGGTCCGCTCGAAGATCCGACGCTGAACTACCGGCGCGATGCCAACGGCAATGTGATCCGCGTGAACAACGTGATCCAATTGATCGAGCCCGCTGGCAGTCTCGCGGCGTGGCAGCGCACTCTGCTCGACCGCGGCACCCCCGTGAAAAAAGAATATCTGCGCTTCTTCCCGAGCATCAACGCCAGCTACGACCTCCGCGAAGGCCTTATCGCGCGCGCCTCGTATTCGCAGTCGGTCGGTCGTCCCGATTTCAACCAATACATGGGCGGCGTCCTTCTGCCCGACATC
The DNA here is from genome assembly GCA_943372705.1 of Opitutus sp. GAS368. Taxonomy (GTDB): domain Bacteria; phylum Verrucomicrobiota; class Verrucomicrobiia; order Opitutales; family Opitutaceae; genus GAS368. The sequence goes on from CALRZR010000030.1 coordinate 18,270, forward strand.
GAAAATCTCAACCCCAATGCCCGCATCACCGTCAATAACGCGTCGATCAAAGCTTGGCAGGCCGAGACGTATATGGCGCGCCTCGAATACTACTTCGGCACCGTTGGCACGTTGTCCGTCAGCGGCTTCATCCGCGACTACACGAACTTCTTTGTAAACGTCACCGCCCCGGTCTCCGCGCAGTTTCTCGAAACCTACGGACTCGATGAGGAAACCTATGGCGGCATTCAGGTGATCACGCAGTTCAACGATCCGGAAAACATCCGCCAGCACGGCTTCGAAATCGACTACAAGCAGTCTCTCACCTTCCTCCCGAAATGGGCGAGCGGCGTCCAAGTCTTTGCCAATTTCAGCTCCCAGCGCGCGAAAGGCACCGACAACATGCAGGACATGAATCCCTTCGTGATGAACTGGGGCGTCAGCCTCAACCGCCCGAAATGGAACCTCCGCATCAATGAAAACTATCGCGGCATCCAGCGCCGCGGCATCGTGGCCAGCACCGCGACCAACAGCATCGAACCCGGCACCTACAACTACCGCCCCAAGCGCCTCTACATCGACGTGACCGGCGAATACTACCTGCGGCGCAGCCTCGGGATTTTCTTCGCCATGCGCAATATCGGCGGCGCCACGGAGGACACCAAAATCTACGGCCCGAACACTCCCGCCTACGCAAAGTTCCGCCAACGCGACGACTACGGCGGCTCCCTCTGGACCGCCGGCATCAAGGGCACGTTCTGAACAAGTAGGGCGGACTTCGGTCCGCCCTTTTCATTTTTAAAATGACTCCAACTCTTCCTCGCCTCGCCGCATTCTTAGTCGCCGCTGCCGCAGCGTTAGCCTGCTCATCTACTATCGCCCACGCCGCGGCACCTGCCGCCGATGCAGCCCCCCGCTGGTTCAAGGGCAACCTCCACACGCATTCGCTCTGGAGCGATGGCGATGACTATCCCGAGATGATCGCCGATTGGTTCAAACGCGAAGGTTACCACTTCCTCGCAATGTCGGACCACAACGTCCTCGAAGAAGGCCAGCGCTGGTTTGAACTGAAAGCGCCCGCCGTCTCCAAAGGCGCGGTCGTGCAACGCGGCGGAGGTGCGGTGATGGAGAAATACCTCGCCCGCTTCGGTGCCGGCTGGGTCGAGCGCCGAGAGACCGACGGGAAAAAGGAGGTCCGCCTGAAACCGCTTTCCGAATACCGCACGCTCCTCGAAGAACCGGGGCGTTTCCTGATGATCCCCGGCATGGAGGTCACCTCGAATTGGAAGCGGCCGAAGACCGCCACCGCGCCCGAAATGGGCGGCCCCGTGCACATGAACCTGATCAACCCGCGCACCCTCGTCGCGCCCGTCGCCGCCGACAACGCCGTCGAGATCATGCAGCGTTCCGTTGACGCCGTGCTCGCGCAGCGCGCCGCGACCGGCCAGCCGATGTTTCTCCACCTCAATCACCCGAACTTCGTCTGGGGCGTGACGGCCGAGGAGCTGATGCAGGTGCACGGCGAGAAATTCTTCGAGGTCTACAACGGCCACCCCACCGTGCACAACGAGGGCGACGCCACCCACCTCAGCACCGACCAAATGTGGGACGCCATCCTCACGCGTCGCCTCGCCGAGCTGAAGCTCGACGTGATGTATGGCATCGGCACCGACGACTCGCACCACTACCACCAGATGATCCTCGGCAAGAGCAACCCGGGCCGCGGTTGGGTGATGGTGCGCGCCCGCCACCTCACGCCCGAGTCGATCGTCCTCGCGATGGAGGCCGGCGATTTTTACTCCAGCTCCGGCGTCACCCTCACCGAGGTCGCCCGCACCGAAAAGAGCCTCAGCGTTGAAATTCAGGCCGAGCCCGGCGTAACCTACACGACGCAGTTCATCGGCACGCGCCGCGGCTACGATCCGACGAGCCAACTCATCCCGGCGCCCGAGAGCGAAAAGACTCCGCGTAAAACGCTCCCGCATCGCCGCTACAGCAAAGACGTCGGCGCCGTGCTCGCCGAAGTGAAGGGCGCCAAAGCCAGCTACACGCTCAAGGGCGACGAGATCTACGTGCGCGCGAAAATCGTTTCGTCGAAAGCGAAACCCAACGCGAGCATCCCGGGGGAAGTCGAGTGCGCGTGGACGCAGCCTGTGGTCGGAGCGGCCAAGTGAACGTGTTTCCCCGCTCCGCGCCGTAACCGGCGCGGCTACGCAGTTTCGCGCGGCTCCGTCCGGTAGCCGCACCGGTTACGATGCGGTCATTTTTCCGCCACGCCTCGTCTCACTCGACCCTCACCACACCCGCGTCGCCCGCTGCGCCTCGACCTGGCCTTCCGCCGCGTCGTCGAGCTCGCTGAGAAAATCGAGCCCCGTCCGTCGTTGGATTTCCGTTACACTCGTCAGGTAGCGCTCCGGATCGGCCGAGGCCGGCGCGTCCTGCGGCACGACGAAGGCCAGCGTGCGCAGCTTCCCTTCGTTTTCGTCGATCACGATCAGGAAAAACGCCTCCGGCACCGCGACGCTGCCGCGCAATTTTTTCGGCGCCGCGCCAAACACCGGCCCCGTGAGCACCCAGACTTCCTCGTAGCGGGCCGGATAACTCGTCGCGATTTTCAGCTCCAATTCCTTCCACAGCCCCGCATTCAGTGAGTGGAGTTGCGGCGTGATGTTCGACATGAGGAACGTCTCTTTCTGCGCAGCCGCGCCGTAGCGCGTGGCGATCGCGTAGTTGGGCGCGAGGTGTCCGCGGTCGTAACCGCTGTTTGCGTAGTCCGTCGGCGAAATCCGCGCCGCCGTGCGCCGGTCGGTCTCGAATTTTTCCGGCCGCGCTCCCGCCGCGGGCAACGTCGCGAGATCGCGCACGCGGTAGGCCGCCCACACCGGATTGCCGAGCGCATCGCTATAGCCGACCGCGTAGCCTTGGTTCGTCAGCACGCGGAAACTCGGCGCATTGGCTCCCATGCCCGGCCGCGGTGCGCCGCCGTAGACGAGCGTCTTGTCGCCACTGGCAATGCGCCCGGTCGCGCTGTCGGCGTAGTAGAGTTGCCAAATATCCCACGCGACATCGAGGGCGGTGACGCGTTTGTTGTGCTCGAGGGCATTCTCCACCAGCCGCCGCACCTCGCGTTGGCGCGACGCCGGTTGCGCCACAAACCAACCGCCGAGCAGCACGCCCACCGCGAGATTGAGCGCGAGAAAAAATCGCACCGCGCCGCGGGGCACGGGAAAGCGGAGGGATTTGGCGCGGCGCGGCATGTCGCGAGGAAGGTTTCCAATTGTCGCCTACGCACAAGCCCGGCTTCATCGAATTCATCCCCGCCCGCGGAATCGTGCCGCGCGCTCCCCTGCCATCCCATTTCCATGAAATTTTTTCTGCTCTGCGCCGCTCTCCACGCCGCTGTCGTTAGTCGCGCCGCCGCGCCCAGCGAGGTCCGCGTGCGCGATGCCGCTGAATTCCGCGCCGCCCTCGCCGCGGCGAAACCCGGCACGCGTCTCCTGCTCGTCGGCGGGGCATATGGCGGCGGATTTCAGCGCGCGAATTTGCGCGGCGAACCCAGTCGGCCCATCGTAATCGCCGCCGCCGATCCGCAGAACCCGCCCGTTTTCTCAAACGCCAAAACCGGCCTGCACCTCTCAAATCCGGCGCACGTCGAGTTGCACGGACTCGTTTTCGAAAAACTTTCCGACAACGGCCTGAACATCGACGACGGCGGGATCTTCTCCGAAGGAGATGCCGGCGCGCGCCACGTGGTGCTCCGCGGCCTCGTCGCGCGCGACGTCGGCACGACCGGTAACCAAGACGGCATCAAGCTCTCCGGCCTCCGCAATTTTCGGATCGAGAGTTGCACCATCGAGCGTTGGGGCACGGGCGGTGGCTCCGCGATCGACATGGTTGGCTGCCATCAGGGCGTCGTGATCGACTGCGTCATCCGCCACCGCGAGCCCGAGCCGCCCAATTGCACCGGAGTGCAATGCAAAGGCGGCACGAGCGAGGTCGCGATTCTCCGCAATCGCTTCGAACACGCCGGCGGTCGCGCGGTGAATATCGGCGGCAGCACGGGCCGGCCGTTTTTCCGTCCGCCCCTCGCGGCCGGCGCGGCGCCCGGCACTTACGCCGAGGCGCGCGCGATCCGCGTCGAGGGCAACACGTTTGTCGGCGGCATGGCGACGATGGGCTTCGTCGGCGTCGACGGCGCCGTCGTGCGCTTCAACACGATCGAGCGGCCCGGCCGCTGGGCGTTGCGCATTTTGCAGGAGAATCGCGCGCCGGACTTCATCGCCTGCCGCGGCGGCGTGTTTTCCGACAACGTAATCATCTTCGATTCCGCCGCGTGGTCTTCGGGCGGCGTCAATCTCGGACCGGGCACCGCGCCCGAGACGTTTGCGTTTGCGCGCAATTGGTGGTGGTGCCGCGACCGTCCCGACCGCAGTCGCCCGACGCTGCCCACGCCGGAGGTCGACGGTGTCTACGGCCGCGATCCCGCGGCGGCGAAAGGCCAAGCCGGCGCAGGAGCCTGGCGCGAAAAGTAGGGCGGACTTCAGTCCGCCTTTGGTTCGAAAACCCGGCGCCTAAAAAGGCGGACTGAAGTCCACCCTACTCCGAACCACTTCGCGTTCCTTGGGTTTTTGCGCGCGCCGCAGAATCAGGCTGGAGCAGTCGCGCCGACCTGTCACTTTCACGCCACTATGCGCCTGCTTTCACTCCCCTTATTGCTCATCGCTGCGCTCGTCTCGGTCCGCGCCGCGACGGCTCCCACCACCGCCGATGTCGTGATCTACGGCGGCACCTCGTCCGGCGTTGCCGCCGCGCTCCAGACGGCGCGCATGGGCAAAACCGCCGTGCTCATCGAACCCACGCAATTTCTCGGCGGCCTCACCACGGGCGGCCTCGGCGCCACGGACATCGGCAACAAGCGCGCCATCGGCGGCATCGCCCGTGAATTCTACGGGCGCATCTGGGAGCACTATCAAAAACCCGCCTCGTGGACGCGCCAGTCGCGCGCCGACTATTTCGACCGCCGCAACAAGACCACCGGCGCCGACGAAAAGACGATGTGGACCTTTGAGCCCCACGTCGCGACCAAGGTCTACGACGACATGCTCCGCGAAGCCGGCTCCAAAATCACCGTCGTGCGCGGCGAGCGTCTCGATCTCGCGAAGGGCAAGGGCGTGATCAAAGACGGCGCGCGCATCGTGCGCATCGTGATGGAGAGCGGCCGCGCGTTTGCGGCGCCCATGTTTATCGACGCCACCTACGAGGGCGATCTGCTCGCCAAAGCCGGCGTGAGCTACCACGTCGGCCGCGAGGCCAATGCTGTCTACGGCGAGACGATCAACGGCGTGCAGGTCGCGCACTCCGTCAGTCACCAGTTCACCAAGAAGGTCGATCCCTACGTGAAGCCCGGCGATCCGAAGAGCGGACTCCTCCCCGGCATCAATCCCGCCGGCCCCGGCGTGGAATTTTCCGGTGACCGCAAGGTGCAGGCTTACAATTTCCGCATGACGACCACCGACGTGCCGGAGAATCGCCGCGCGTGGGAGAAGCCCGCCAACTACGATCCGCAGTGGTTCGAGCTCGCGCTCCGCAACGTGGAGGCCGGCGACCACCGCATCTCATGGAATCCGGTGTGGATGCCCAACCGGAAGACCGACACGAACAACAATTTCGCGATCAGCACCGACTTCATCGGGCAAAACTGGGACTACCCCGAAGCCGACTACGCCACGCGCGCGAAGATCGTGCAGGCCCACGTCGACTGGCAGAAAGGTCTCATGTGGACCTACGCGCACCACCCGCGCGTGCCGGAAAAAATCCGCTCCGAGTTCCAACGCCTCGGCCTCGCGAAAGATGAATTCACCGACAACGACAACTGGCCGCGCCAGATGTATGTGCGCGAGGCCCGCCGCATGGTCAGCGACTACGTGATGACCGAGAAGAACTGCACGCGCGCCGAAGTCGCCCCGGACAGCGTCGGCATGGGCGCCTACAACATGGATTCGCACAACATCCAGCGCTACGTGACCGCCGAGGGCTTCGTGCGCAATGAAGGTGACGTGCAGGTGCGCGTGCGCCCCTACCCGATCAGCTACCGCAGCCTCCGCCCGCGCGCCTCCGAGTGCACCAATCTCCTCGCGCCCACCTGCCTCAGCTCCTCGCACATCGCCTTCGGCTCCATCCGCATGGAGCCCGTCTTCATGGTGCTAGGCCAGAGCGCCGCCACCGCCGCCGTGCACGCGATCGACGAGCGCACCACCGTCCAGAAAATCGACGCGAAGAAACTCGAAGCCCGCCTCCTCAAAGACGGCCAAGTCCTCGATTTCGTGAGCGACCCGCTGCCGCCGCGCAACGGACCGAAACAAATGAATCCGCCCGGCATCGTGGTCGACGACGACGCGGCGCAGTTGAAAGGCTTCCGCTCTTCCAGTGGCGCCAACTCCCCCTTCGTCGGTCACGGCTATCTCCACGATGCGAATACGGACAAGGGCGAGCAGACCGCCCGCTTTACGCCCGAACTCCCGAAGGACGGCCGCTACACCGTCGCGATTGCGTATCCGGTAAACGCGAACCGCGCCTCCAACGTGCCGGTCACGATCCACCACGCCGACGGCGAGACCAAGGTCGTGCTCGACCAAAAGAAGAAACCCGCCGTCGACGGCCTGCTCCAACCCGTGGGCACCTTCCGTTTCACGAAAGGCAAAGCCGGCTACGTCGAATTCTCCAACGCAGGCACCGATGGCTACGTCGTCGTCGACGCGGTGCAGTGGCTCGAAGCGAAGTGACGTAGGGCAGGGACTCTGACCCGCCCTGGTTGGGCCAAGCTGCGAACGTTAAAGGCGTGAAAGGGCGGGTCACAGACCCCGCCCTACTTTTCGCTCAGAACTTCGGCAGCTTTTCGCCGCAGTCCGGATCGAGCGCCGTCGCCGTGCCGACGGCTTCGACCGGATGCGTGAAGAGATATTTCCACACGGCTTCGTGGACGAATTTTCCTTTGGCATCCTTGGCGGCCGAGCCGCCGGGAACCACCGAGCCGTGCGCGCGCTTGGCGTCCCCCTTCACGTCGAACTTCGTGATGAGCCGGCGTGAGTTGCCCCACGGCGCGGCGTTCGCATCGACATCCGTGATCGGACCAAACGCATGCAGCCCGAGCATCTGCCACGAGCGGCAGTAGTGGTCACCCGTCCAACCACTGTCGAGGATGTGGCTGAATCCAAAAAACCGATTCGCCGGCGTGGCCGACGGAAATCCCTGCCAGCTCTCGAGCTGGTCGCGCGGCCCGCAGAACATCACGACGCGGTCCACGCGTTGGTGCACCGCGAAACGCGCCGCCGAAGTCGCGCCGTGCGATGAGCCCGCGACGATCACGCGGTCCCACCGCAGCCCGGCGCCGTCGGCCGCGATAAACTGTTCCCAGCGCGCCTGCGGATTTTCTTTCGCGAGCCATTTCACAAATTGAAACGCGCGCTCCTGCATGCCGTCGGGTTTTGGGATCGCGCAGAGCGGCGAAAAATCTTCGCCCGTCGTCGCCTCCAGGCGCATTTTGCCGAGGCTCGTGCCATCGTCGCGCGCCTGAGTGGGAATGATGCCGAACCACTTGTTGGCGTAGCTAACTTGAATCGCGTGCAATCCGTAGTCGCCGAGGCGCTCGAACAGAGGGCCGCTGTAGCCCATGAGCCAGATCACGAGGCGGCCGCGCGGCGCGACGCGCGTATCGACGACGGCGTTTTCCACGTCCTGCGGTTTGCCGGCCTTGTCTTTGAAAACGAAATCGATCGCGGGATGCTCCCGCGTGCGCGGATCGATCTCACTCGCACGTTTCGTGAGATGATAACGCTGCGGCGTTTTGTCGGCATAGGCCGGCGCCGCGGATTCGGCGGCGATGCTGGCCGCGGAGAGGAATGAAAACAGAATGAGGTGAGCGCGCATGGCGGAGGTGTGATTGGGGAAGTAGGATTATTTCGTGGCAGTTGATTGGGCGCGCCACACGACGAATTCCAGAAACAGACCCCACTCGCGCGGACCGAGCGGGGTGGCGCCGCGGCGGTATTGGTCGGAGACGAGTTTGCCGAGCGCGTCGAGCGCGTCGGCGGAGTGCGACTCGCGCAGAAACGCCGCATCGCCGGCGAAGACGCGATTCACGATGAGCAGTGCTTCCATCGCCTTGTCTTTGTTGGCAGCACCACGGTCGAGGAGCTCGGCGTTGCGGGTTTTCAGGCCGAGTGTGAGGGCGCGCATGATCTCGGCGCGCGCGGGATCGTCGGTCGGCAAAACTGCGGTGAGCTGCGCGAGCCCCCGCATCATGATGTAGTGGTAGGCGGGGCGCGCATTGTGCGCGTCGACCCAGCGTCCCGCGTGCGGTCCCTCGGTGAGCTGGCCCGGGATCACGCCGACGCGGGCTTTGTGCACCGCGGCGTCGAGGTAGCGGCGCTCGCCCGTCGCGCGAAACGCTTCGGCGAGCAGCGCGATACTGAAGCTGTTGTAGTTCCAGTTGCGAGCGAGCGGACGCGCTGCGGCCCAGTCGGCGGCCCGACGCGCGGAGGCGAGATACTTTTCCTCTTTCGTCGCGGCGTATAGTTCGAACATCGCGACGCCCGCCTCGCCATTGTCGAACTGCAGTCCGCCGTCGTTCGCATCGTCGACCGCCCAGCCGCGATGCACGACTTCGGCGAGGCGGCCTTCGCGTTCCGCGCGGGCGAGAAACCGATCGGCAGCCACAAACGCCTTGTCGCGCGTCTCGCCGCGCACAGCGGGAAACGGAAACACGCCCGTGCCACCCTCGGTTTGCGCCCACACCAGAAAATCTCCGGCCTCGCGGGCAAACGCCAGCGCGCGCGGCGCGCCGTCGAGCTCCGCGCGCACGGCGTGCACGCAGCCGGAGACGACGGCAGCCGGTTCGCGCAACGCGTGCGTGAGCTTCGCGGGGTCGAGGCCGATTTTCCACCAGCGGAGTTGCGTGAGTTTGCCGTGCATTTTGGCAAACGCCCCCTGCGCCTCCGCGGGCGTGAGCCAGCGCGCGTCGCGTGGGATGGCGATAAATTTATCCGGCACCTCCGGCACGCCGGCTTTGGCGCCGAGTTTCTCACGATAGGCGGCGACCTCCGCGCGGATGGCCGTGAGTTCGTCGGCCGCGCGGAGCGAACCGATGAGCACGACGATGCACACGAAATATCGGCCGAGAAAAACAGTGGGGCTCATCGCGATAGAAAGGACCGCGCGAGCTTCGGACAGTTTTTCAGCCGCGGCGAGCGCCGGCTTGAATCTGCACCGGCGCGGTCCGACGCTCACCGCGTTACCTTCCTCATGACCGCTCCCCTCGCCTCCTCGTCCGCCACCACACGTCGCACGTTTTTGAAACACTCCGCGCTCGCCGCGAGTGCGGCCGCGGTGAGTTTTCCCGCGGTGTTGCGCGCGGCGAATCCCAACAGCCGCGTGCAGGTCGCCGCCATCGGTGCCGACGGTCAGGGCTTTAGCGATCTGCACAACATCTCGAAGCACGCGCAGGCGGCGTTTGTGGGGTTTTGCGATGTCGACACCGCGCGGTTCAAGCGCGCCGATGCCGCGGTGCCCGGCGTGCCGCACTTTCGCGACTTTCGCGAGATGCTCGCGCAGCTCGGCGACAAGGTCGACGCGGTGTGCGTCGCGATTCCCGACCACATGCACGCACTCGCCGCCATCGAGGCGATGAAGCGCGGCAAACACGTTTACTGCCAGAAACCCCTCGCGCAGACCGTATGGGAAGCGCGCCAGATGCGCCTCTGGGCCGAGCGGAAGAACGTCGTTACCCAGATGGGCAACCACATCCACTCCGCCGTCGAATATCGCCTCGCCACGCGCCTGATCCGCGACGGCGCGATCGGCAAAGTGAAGGAAGTTTACTCGTGGGTCTCCGTCTCGGGCAACGAGCGCACGCGCCTCCTCGAGCCCGCGGGCTCCGGTCCGGTGCCGGAGAATCTCGACTGGAATCTCTGGATCGGCGGCGCGCCGATGCGGCCCTACGCGCCGGTGATTTACCACCCGTTCGCGTGGCGCGATTGGCAGGACTTCGGCGGCGGCGCGATCGGGGACTTCGCCTGCCACATTCTCGACCCGGTTTTCACCTCACTCGGCCTGCGCGCGCCGCTCACGATCGGCGCCGACAACAGCGGCATCAACCGCCACATCTGGCCCACCGCGGAAACCGTGAAATACGTTTTCCCCGGCACGGAGTTTACCGCCGGTCCGCAGATCAATGTCACCTGGTCCGACGGCGGCCTCCGCCCCGACCGCAAACTCGCGCAGCTCCCGCCCGAGCTCGATCTGCCGCGCAGCGGTTCGCTCTTCCTCGGCGAAAAAGGCAATCTCGTGCTGCCGCACGTCGGCGGCCCGCGCCTCTACCCGGTGGATAATTTCAAGGACTTCGCCTATCCGAAGGACATCAAAGGCCTGAACCACTACCACCGCTGGATCGACGCGATCCTCGGCGGCACGAAGACGAGCGACGGCTTCGACTACGCCGGCTGGCTCAGCGAGACGGCGCAGCTCGGCAATATCGCGACGCGCGTCGTGCGCCGCCCGGCGAATCCACGCGGGTCCTTGAGCACGCAACCTGCCGATCTCCACGTGCTCCAGTGGGACGCGGACGCTCTCCGCATCACGAACGATCCCGCCGCCCACGCCCTGCTCACGCGCCCGTATCGCCCCGGCTGGGAAGTGACGCCCGCTCCGGCGGCGTAGCGGGGGGCCTCACGGCGTATCGCTACTCACCCGCCGCCACCATCGCTCCTGGCAACCGCGGCTTCAGGTCGGGCCAGTAGAGCCGTCCCACCGGCAGGTCTTTGGCGAGCCCATGCACTTGCAGCAGAACGGACTTCTGCACATCGCGCCGAAACCCGGTCAGGCGCGTGAGATTCACGATCACCGCGCGATGCACGCGCATGAACTGCGTCGCCGGAAGAATTTCCTCCCACGCTTTCAAGCTGCGCCGCACCAGCACGCTGCTGCCGTCGGCGAGATGCACCAGCGAGTAGTTCTCCTCCGCCTCGATCGCGCTCAAATCCATGATCGGGGCGAACCTCGCCGAGGAACCTGAGCTGAGATGGATGATATCGTCGGGGCGCAGCGCCATGCCCGTCTCGGCCGGCGGCGCACTCTCGTCCTGCCCGGCCGGTGGCTCCAACCGCGTGAGCGCCCGCGCGAGCCGCTCGGCCTTCACGGGCTTGAGCAGGTAGTCGAGGGCGTTGACCTCAAACGCGCGCACGGCGTGCTCGTTGAAAGCCGTCACAAAAATAATTTTCGCCCCCGGTTTCACGTTCGGCACCAGATCGAATCCGCTGCCGCCGATGATCTGGATGTCGAGAAACACGAGGCTGTAATCGGCTTCGGCGAGCAGCGCGCGCGCGGATTTCACCGTCGCCGCTTCACCGACAATCTCGATCTCCGGATGCGCCGCGAGCATCGCGCGCATATCAGTGCGGGCAGTTTTCTCGTCGTCGATGAGGAGCGCGCGGATCATTTTACAAGGGTGGCGGACTTCAGCTCTAGGCGCACGCGCACCCAGCCGTCGACCACGGAGTGCGTGAACGCATGCGCCTCCGGATAGTGGCGACGCAGCCGTTCGCGCAGGTTGTCGTGACCGATACCCGTCGACGGAATGCCCGGGAGCGAGCCGCGCTCAACCCAGGAGCCGGTGTTCGAAATTTCAAACACGAGCGCGTTTTCGCCCGCGCCGGACAGGCGCTGCGCGGAGATTTTCAGCCCCAGCGTATCTTCACTCGTGGCCTGGCCGTATTTGAGCGCGTTCTCCACGAGCGGCAGCAACAGCAGCCGCGGCATAAACACGCCGTCGAGCGACGCATCGACTGCAAACTCCACGCTGAGCAATTCGCCCATGCGCGTCTGCTCGATGTCGAGATACGCGCGCAACATGGCAATTTCCTCGCCCACCGTCGTGCGCTCTTCGGCTTTGCGTCCGGTCAGCGTGAGTCGGCAAAAATCTGCCAGCCGATCCAGTGTGTCGCGCGCTGAGCCGAGCGCCGGCGGAATCTGCGAGCGGATCGACGTGAGCGAGTTGAAGAGAAAGTGCGGGTTGAGTTGATAACGCAGCACGTCGAGCTGCGCCTTTTCGGCCGCGAGGCGCGCGGTAATTTTTTCGTCGAGCTCCAGTTTGTGGAGACGCGCGAGCTCGCCGTTCTGACGACGCAGATCGTCCGTGCGCGTCGCCACGATTTTTTCGAGCTGCTCGTTTTTCTTCTGCAGCGCGCGCGTGCGCAGGCGGGCAAAACCGAACAGCGAAACGCCGAATGCGACGACATACCCGCCATACGCCCACCACGTGCGCCACCACGGCGGCAAAATCGTAAACGCCAGTGTCGCCGGTGCACTCAGGTGGCCGTCGATATCGCGGGCCTGCACTTCGAAACGGTAGCGGCCGGCATCAAGCCGGGGATATTCGCGCCGTCGCTCAAGGTCCCACGTCGACCACGCGCCTTCCTCACCGACGAGCCGAGAGCGGTATCTTACGGCGTGGTGCGGGGCAAATCGCGGCGCCATAAAGCGGAATTCCACCGAGCGGCGATCGTAGGACAGTGCGCCGCCGTCGCGGAGGCCGGAGACCGGCGACCACACCGAGGCGGCGTAGCCAACCGGTGGAGTCAACGCGCGCGTGACGTCCACTCGCACGACTCCGGTGGTGCCGGCGACCCACAGCACGGGCCCGTCGGGCCCCGGCTCTTCATGAAACCACGTCGCCGACGTCAAAAGCTGCTTCACGCTTTGCGGCAGAGTTTGGATCCCGCCGCCGCGCGCGAACCGATGGACGCGCGATTCGCTGAGCGATGTCTTGAACGAATTCGCCACCCAGAGCGCTTCGGGAGAGTTCGCCCCGATGAAATTGCCGCCAAACTTATAGGGGCCCGGCATCGCGTCCACGCCGCGCAACGGCACGAATTTTCGGACCGCCGGATCGAACTCCAAGAGCGTCGGGCTCACCGACATCGTGAACACGAGCTGTTCACCCCACCGGACCACGCGAGCGGAGGTGGGGTGGCCGTCGCCGGGAGGAAAAAACTCAATCGCCGGCGTGATGCCCGTGGCATTGTCCGCAGTCTCCGGGGGCAGCACGACGCGGGCAAACCCGCGGGTTGTGGTCGAGACCCAGATCGCACCGTCGGGCGCCTCGGCCAATCCTTGCAGGCGCTCGTTGTCGAGCTCCTTGACGCGAAAGGCGCTTTGCCAGCCGGCGACGTCCCGGCGCAGCACAGTGAGACCAATGGTTTTGGCGAGCCACAGCCACGAAGGGTGGGCCGCCGAGTGGTGCAGTGCCACGACAGTGCCGCGGTCGGGCCGCTTCGACGACGTCAGCTCGCCGCCCGCATTCAAGTGGAAGATTTTCTCGACCGTGGCCGCCCAAAGACCCGTTTCGTCGACGTGGAGCGAGAGAAAGGAGCCCTCGATCACCTGTTCCCATTTCGCCGGTTGCGTCGGGCCATCCGCCGGGCGCAGTCGATAGATGCCCCGGCCCGTGGAGGCGTAGAGTGAACCGGCATGCCGGCACAATTTTTGGACCGTTCCCTTTGGCAGGCCATCCGCTTCGTCGAACACCGTCACGGCTGGCCCCCAGCCCACGTGGGCGAGGCCGCGGTTCAGGCCCAGCCAATATCCGCCCGTGCGTTCTGGGGTGAGGCTGACGACGGAGTCGGCCGGTAAGCCGTTGGTGTCGTCGAGGACTTTGAGAAAGCGCCCGTCGGCGGCCAGCAACCAAAGGCCCTTACGGCCGATGATCTTGAGCGCCAAAGATCCGTCCTGTAACTGCCAGATCCGGTTAATCCTGAGTCCGCTCAGCACGGCATCGAGTCCCGTGGTCCAAGGTGCGATTCTTCCGTCCCGCAGCGTGTGAAACTGCGCCCGTTCCGTGCCGATCAGGACCGCTCCGTCCGGCGTTTTGCCCATGAGCAGCACCAGGTTTTTCAAGAACAGGGGATCGCGATGAGTGACCGTGAAGCGGGTTCCTTCGACGAGCATGAGTGGTCGCTCTCTGGCCTGGAAATAGAGCTGGCCGTCGACGACATGGAACAGCCCCGGGTCTTCCAGTTTCTGCACCGTGAGTTTGCCATTTCGCCAGACCAACAGGCTCGTGGGCGTCACCGCGTAGATCGTGTCGCCGTGGGCGATCATATGGTTGATACTTTTGAAATCGCGCTCCGGCTCCGCGAGTTGCTCCACCAGCGACTCGAACGTGTGGGTTCCATCCCGTTGGTCCCGCAATGCTCCGAAGACGCCGGTGCCTCCGACATAGACGACCCCGTCTTGCCCCAACACCAGCTGGCGGCAGCCAACTTGGGACTTCGGGATCCGGCGCCACGTCGCACCATCGAAGGAGATCAGACCCGGGCCGTCGCAAAAGAAGAGCACTCCCGACTTATCCTGGACGACGGCCATGATCTGGGCGCTGGTGCCATTGAAGTCCTGCTGGGAGTAGGTTTTCACCACGAGCCGGCCGAGTTCATTGGCCACGGGAGCGGACTCCGTGCGGCCCACCGCGGCGCAGCCCGCAAGGCAGATGACGAGAACGAGGCGGAGCACCGTGCGTCTCATGAGGAACGAGGCGGCATGCGCAACTCTAGGCGCACGCGCACCCAGCCGTCCATCGTCGAGTGGGTAAACGCATGCGCATCCGGATAGTGGCGACGCAGCCGTTCGCGGAGATTATCGTGCCCGATGCCCGTCGAGGGAATCCCCGGCCGCGAGCCGCGCTCCACCCACGTGCCGGTGTTGGCGATTTCAAACACGAGCGCGTTTTCGCCCGCGTCGGGCAGGCGCTGCGCGGAAATTTTTAGGGCCAACATCTCTTCGCTCGTGGCCTGGCCGTATTTGAGCGCGTTTTCCACGAGCGGCAGCAAGAGCAAGCGCGGCATGAACACACCGTCGAGCGCCCCATCGACGGCGAACTCCACGCTGAGCAGCTCGCCCATGCGCGTCTGCTCGATGTCGAGATACGCGCGCAGCATGGCGATTTCCTCCCCCACCGTCGTGCGCTCCTCCGCTTTGCGCCCGGTCAGCGTGAGGCGGCAAAAATCTGCGAGGCGGTCGAGTGTGTCGCGCGCTGAGCCGAGCGCAGGAGGGATCTGCGAGCGGATCGACGTGAGCGAGTTGAAGAGAAAGTGCGGGTTGAGCTGGTAACGCAGCACGTCGAGTTGGGCTTTCTCGGCGGCGAGGCGCGCCGTGATTTTTTCGTCGAGCTCGAGTTTGTGAAGCCGCGCGAGCTCACCGTTTTGCCGGCGCAGATCGTCCGTGCGCGTCGCGACGACTTTTTCGAGCTGCTCGTTTTTCTTCCGCAGCGCGCGCGTGCGCAGGCGCACCGATCCGTAGACCGTGAGGCCGAATGCAGCCGCATACCCGCCATACGCCCACCACATGCGCCACCACGGCGGCAAAATCGTAAACGCCAGCGTCGCTATGGGACCGGTGCGGGCATCGGCATCGCGCGCCTGCACTTCAAACGTGTAGGCACCCTCGCGCAGGTTTGTAAACGAGCGCCGATGCTCGCGCGACCAAGCGGCCCATTCGTCTTCGAAACCGACGAGCCGCGTGCGGTAGTCGGGCGCCTCGTAGGTCGGCGCGGTGGGCGCTACAAAATCGAAATCGACCGAGTTGCGTGCCGCCGGTCGCACGGCGCCCGGGGCGAGTTCGCGGCCGTCGACGAGTGCGGCGAGCGGCGGCGGCGACGCAAACGCCCGCGCAAGCTCGACGCGGGCCAGCCCATCGGAGCCGCCGATCCAGAGCACTCCGGCGGAGACGTCTTCGTAGAGCGCGGAGTTTTCGCGCAGCGCGCTGCTGACGGGATAAGGGAGCGTCTCGAGTTTTTCCCCGTTGAGGCGATGGACTCCGGGACCGGGTGGAGTTTCGCGGTCGTGGTCGAGCGTGAGCACCCAGAGGTGGCGCGGGTTTTGGGGTGCGAGGGCGACGGCGTTGAGTTCCAGCGTGGCGGGCAGCGGCACCAATCCCGAGAAAGGCGCGAAGGTCCGCTTCGCTTCGTCGAAGCGGAGGATCGCGTGACTGTTGCCGAGGAGAAAATAAGTTTCGTCGCGCCACGTGCCGAGCCGGGCGCGGCTGCGTTTCATGTCTTCCTCGGGCCCGGCGAGAAAACGCTCCACCTTGGCCGCGGTGGCGGGGGCAGAGGCTCCGGGCGTGATTTGGAAATATCCCTGGCTGTCGATCCCCACCCAAATTTGGCCGGTCGGTGTTTCGGAGATCGCGCGCACCATGCCGGACAAATCGGGCACCAAACCCTCGTTGCGCCAGCCGGTCGGTGTTTCGCGAAAGGCGCGGAGGCCGTCGGCGTGTCCGATCCAGCGCAGGCTCGGGTCGCGCTTCGAACGCAACATTGCGTAAGCGAGCGTCGGCAAAGGCGTGACGGTGGTGAAACCCGTAGGCGTGAGGCGGATGATTTTGTGATCGGCGACACCGTAGAGCTCCGCGCCCTCGGAGATGAGGGAGAAGACCCCGCCGGTAAACACGCGCTCGAATTTCGCGGGCGTCTGCGGCGCGCGCCCGGGGAGCAGGCGGAAGAGTCCCGTGCTGTTACCCACGTAAAGCGTGCCGTCGTGACGCGCGATCGCGCTGACAATCGACCGATCCAAGCCATTTGCGGTCTGAAACAACGTCGTGGCGGCGGGCCAATCGACGTAAGCCGTGCCGTAGTCGAGGCACAGCCAGATCCCTCCGTGTCGGCTGGGCGCGAGACCGTAGACGACGCTGTTCGGCAAACCCGTGGTGGCGTCGAGATAGTTGAGATACGCCCCGTCCGCACCGATGAGCGCGAGGCCGCCGCCGGACGCGGCTGCAAACGCGACGGCGACCGAGCCGTCGGCAAGGCGGAGTGCGCGGTAGATTTGTTTCGTTTTGAACAACGCGTCGACCGCCGTCACCCAGCGCGTGGCGCGGCCGGTAGCCAAGTCGAGGTGCGAGAGCCCACCTTTACCGGAGGCGACGAGCAGCGTCCCGGGCGTGGGACCGGGGCCGAAGTAACGGCTGATATCGCCGAGGAAAATCGGATCTTCGGATACGCGCACGAGGCGGTCGCCGTCGACACGCTCGAGCGGGGAGTTGGGCGAATGGAGAAAAACCTGCTCGGCGACGACATCGAGTCGGCCCACGGCATGGGGGATGTAGGCAAAGCGGCCGGCTCGGAAAATCAGGAGATGTTTTCCGGTCGTGAAATAAACTGCGTCGCCGTGCGCGACGATTTGGAAGACCTCTTGGAAATCACGCGCGGCCTCGGGCAGATCGCCGAGGAGAGAGACGTGTTCGTAGCGTCCGCCCGGCAATGGACGGAGCCAGCCAAGATCCCCGAGCGAACCGGCGTAGATGCGACCGTCGGCGGCGAGTGCGACCGCCCGGGTGACCGGAGAAAAGCGTTCGCCGCGGGTGACGCGCGAGGTAGCGCCATCATAGGTGACGATGCCGGCGGAGTTGGCGAAATGCACACGGCCGGCGGCATCCTCCACGGCCGCCCAGTTCTGGGTCGCGGCATTGGTGGGCGCGGGCTCGAAGGCACGGATCGCCGGGCGCCCGTGTTCGGAGGTCGTGCGAGGCACCTCCGCGCACACCTGCCATGCCGCGAAGAAAAACGCAGCCTGCAGCAAGTGGGGAATTCGGCATCGCATGTATGCCTGACGCTGAGCGTCACAAAAATACCGCCAAGGAATTTTCCGTGAGCAGTTTCCGCAGGGTGGGCGCTACGCAGAACCGGCGACGGCCAGTTGCCCGCAGCCCGCCGCGATGTCGATGCCGCGTCGCTGGCGCACCGTGCTCGGAATCTGGAATTCGGAGGAGAGGATGTGTTGGAAGGCCCGCGCGGCGGCGGTGTGCGTCGGCGCGCCGTCGTAGCCGGCCGTGGGGTTGAGCGGGATGAGGTTCACCTGCGCCGGCAGGCCGTGGAGCAAATTGCCGACCGCGCGCGCCGTCTCGACGGAATCGTTTTTACCTTCGATGAGCGTCCACTCGTAGAAAATTTTCCGGCCGGTCGCTTCGCTGTAGGTGCGGCACGCCGCCATGAGTTCATCGAGCGGCCACTTTTTCGCCGCGGGCACGAGCGCCGAGCGCTCCGCCTGCGTCGCGGCGTGCAGCGAGACAGCGAGGTGAAACGCCCGCTTCTCTTGGGCGAGCCGCAAAATCCCGGGCACCACGCCCACCGTGCTGACCGTGATGCGCTCGCCGCCGAGAGCGAGGCCCGCCTCGTCGCGGAGAATGTCGATGGCGTGCATCACCGCGTCGTAGTTATGGAGCGGCTCGCCCATCCCCATGAGCACGATGTTGCGCAGACGCTCGCCGGCCTTGGCCGCCTCGGCGCGCGCGCGGGCTTGTTCGGCCGATGACGTGTAACCCAATAGGTTACACGTTGGCGGATTTACCGAGGGCGCCGTGGATTCGGGCGCACCCGGGGACGTGTAACCTATTGGGTTACACGTGGTGGGTTCGGACGGGCGAAGGACGGGGGCGCGGGAGTCGCGCAGCGCGCGGGCGACGTGCACGGCCTGCGCGACGATTTCGCCGGGCGTGAGGTGGCGCGTGTAGCCCATTTGCCCCGTCGCGCAAAACACACAGCCCATCGCACAGCCCACCTGCGAACTCACGCACGCAGTAACGCGGCCCTTGTAACGCATGAGCACGGTCTCGATGCGTTCGGCGTCGGCGAGACGAAGGAGATATTTGCGGGTGAAACCGTCGGTGGAATCGGTTTCGAGCGCGGTCGGCAGGACGCCGATGGCGGTTTCCGCGAGGAGCCGGGTGCGAACCTTGGGCGGGAGATCGGGCATCGCCGCCTCGGAAAACGACTCGGCGAGCCCGAGGTAGAGGTAGTTCCAAAGTGTCGCCGCGTGCACCGGCGACAGTTCCCACGAAACAAACAGCGCGCGCAGCTGTTCGCGGGTGAGGTCGTAGAGATTGAGCGGCGCAGGAGACATGCAAAAGAAGGACGGACCCTAGGGCGGAGTGTCCTCGCCGCAACCTCGGCTTCAGCGAAAATGGAATCCGCCTCTCCGGATCCTGATATTTCTTAAGATCCTTCGAGGTAGCCTTTGGCGACTTTGGATCGGATCAGTTTTTCCTGCTCGCGCAGTGCGGCAGCGGCGTCCGGGAAAACGCGGCTTTGCGTCTGTCCTTTCGTGCCGATCCGGCCGTAGCGCACGGTCAGCTGACAATCCGCCACGCATACCTCCCAAAACTTACTCGCGCCGTCTTCGGTGCAGGTAAAGATGCGCGGCGTTCCGACCGTTGTCGGTGCTACGGCAGGCAACGACGAGCGCTCATCCACAGATTCGATCGCCGATAAAATATCCTCGTCCGCGTCGCCTTCCTCCGCCGCAAGCGGCGTCTGAGCGACAGGTTCAATGGTAGCTTCGGTGAGCTCGATTGGCTCGGGTTTGAGGCCGGACAAGGCGTCGTCGATTTGGCGCAGCACGCCATCGCGGTCGTGATGCCAGTCTTTCGTGAACACCTGCACGACGCGCCAGCCGAAGGCCTCGAGCACACCGGGGCGCAGGAGGAAGCGTTCGAGCAAATCGCGTTGCGCGAAATGCGCGTCGTCGTCGATCAGGACGCCCAGCGTATGCGCGTCGCCCTCCTGCATTCGGACGGCGATCGGCAGGCGGAACGTCGATTGACCGACGTCGGTCTCCACGTGCAGGCCGCGTTGGCGCAGGGCCGCGGCCACCTCGCGCGCGACGGGTTCGGCCGTCGTAGCCGTCGTGGGTGGCGCGGCCAGCGGGTTCGCGGCTTGCAGGACCCGGCGGGCGGTCGCCGCATCGCCGATGGAGCAGGCGGCGGCGTATTCGAGGAAGTTGCGCAGGCAGTTCGCGCCGTCGTTGTAGTCGTTGGTGATGTCGAAATGTCGGATCGAGCTGATCACCGCCATGTGCCGCCGGGCGCGGGAGAAGATGACGTTGAGGCGCTTCTCACCGCCGCGCTGGTTGATCGGCCCGAAGTTCATCAACATCCGCCGGCTGCGGTCGTAACCATAGCAGACGCTGAGCAAGATGACGTCTCGCTCGTCGCCCTGCACGTTTTCGAGGTTCTTCACGAAGAGCCCGCAGAACTGGCCCTGCTCCTCGCGCTCGTATTCCTCTTCGAGGCGGTTGCGGAAGGTGGCGTCGTCGGCCGAGAGGCGCGTGAGCGCTCGCTCGATCTCGCCTTGCTGCGCTTCTGAAAACGCCACGACACCGAGACTCAGACCGGTCTGGCGGGCGAGGAGTTCGCGCACGAGGAGTGCGATGGTGTCGGCCTCGCTCGTGTTGCTGCGGCGCTCGTAGACCGCTTCGGGATGGAAATGGAAACTGATCGCGCGGGCGAGCAGCGCATCGACGTTGGCCACGGAATCGGCCGGTGATTTGACGAGGAGTTCCGGCTGGCTCGCGCTCGGGCGTTGGCGATCTGGAATGGTGAGCAGACGCCCCTCGTAGAACGCGTGATTCGAGTAGCTGATGAGCGATTCAGAGCGGCTGCGATAGTGCCAACCCAGCATCGTCGAGGGCAGATTGCGGGCAGACTGGGTGAGAAAACTGTCGGCGTCGAGATCGTCGATGGCCGCTTCGGCCTCTTCGCCCTCGACCAGTGATTCTTCGTCAGAGCGCGAGGCGGAAAAGAAGTTCGTCGGCGGCAACTGCATCTCATCGCCGACCACGATCACCTGGCCGGCGCGGTAAACAGCGGGCACGGCCTCCTCGACGAGGATCTGGCTCGCCTCGTCGAAGATCACGACGTCGAAGGCATCCACCGCCAGTGGCAGCGTGTCGGACACGCTCAGCGGGCTCATCAACCACACGGGCTTCAGGTCGCGCAGCACGACGCCGGTTTCGTCGTCGGCGAGGTCGCGAATGGAGCGGTGCCGCATCGTCTTGGAGAACTCGTGCTCCAGCTCCCGGCGGCCGGTGGCGTAGAGGCGTTTGATCTCCTTCTCGTCCTCGGTGAGTTGCGCGGCCGGTGTGGTCGAGAGGCGCACCTTACGAAGAAACTCGCGGCGGACTTGCTGGTGAATCCAGCGGGCGTTGAGCGCGAGCCACTCGCGGTAACTCGCTTCGAGCCGCGCGATGCGGCGTGCGAGCACGCGGCCGTCAGTGGCCTCAAACATGCGGTCGTCGCGGTAGAGCTCGGCGAGACTCTTGCGGGCCATGGCAGCTTCGAGCTGCGCGGCCGACAGGGGCAGGTGCCGCAGCGCGCGCTGGAGATCGGCCGGCAGGCGGAGCGCCTCGGCGAGCACAGGCAGGACGTCCGGCAACCACACGAGATCGGCGCGGAGCTTTCTCAGTTCGGCGGCGAGCGCCGCGCGCGTGAGGTGAGGGTAGTCTTCGACGACGAGGCCGAGGCACTCGCGGAGGCGATTCATCGTCGGCTGGAGGGCGGCGAGGTTCTCCACGACGTAGGTCGCCTCGGTGTTTTCCACGAGATAGTCGTGCAGGGCGCGCGCGGCCGTCGGCAGGGCGTTGGTGCATGCGGGCAGTTCCTCGATGAGGCGAAGTCCAGTCTCAAAATCGAGATCGTCGAAAATGCCTTCGACGGCCGCACGGGTCAGCCCGCTGGCCTCGACCGCGATGTGCTCGGCTTGCAGCGTGGCGAGGATCTGCGACCAGGCGGGCGCCACTGTGTGGCGGGAAAAATCGTAGCGCGCGCGCAACACGCCGCGCAGGCGCCAAAACGCCGGGCTGAGGAAGCGCAGCGACGACGATTCAAAGCCTTTGGCTTGGGCGAGTGCGGCCGCCGTGTCAGCGGGCGGGAGTTTGTCTTTCCAGCCCTCGTTGACGTTGCGACGCGTTGCGAGGGTTTGCTCGGCGGTGCGCCACTCGCGCACGGCCTTGGCGGCCTTGCGCGTGCGCGTGGCCCGCGGGTTAAGGAAATCCAGGGAGTCGGCGCCGGCGGCGTCCACGATTTCGCCGGCGTAGGCGATGACGGCCTCGATATCGCTCAACGTTTGGACGGCGACGGTCTCGCCGAGGGCTTCCAATGCGGCGGTGATCTTGGCGAGGAGCTTTTCGCTTTCATCGGCTACAGCAGTGATCGCCGCCAGCGGTTGCGGCGCGGTGAGGGCGCGCGCCGAGAGATGGCGAAACGAATGCTCGGCCAGAGCGGCGTGGCCACCGATGCGTTTCAACCCCGCGCTGAGCGCGCGCACGATCCCTGCGTGCGGCGACCAAACCGCATAGGGCGGCACTTGTTCGAAGGCCAAGGGATCCAGCTCCACGGCGTGGCCGCGCAACTCGATCAAGCGCGCGAGCAGATCGCGCACGGAGAGACTGCACCCGGCGACCTGCGCCTCGAGCGCATCGGTCCAACGCTGCAGGGCGGCGAGCTCGACCTCCATTTGCCGCACGAGTTCGGCGCGGCGTGACTCGACGGTCTCGTCCACCGGACGGTTGAGAAACGTCTCGTAGGTCTGCTTCAGGTTGCGGATGAAATCGCGCTTGTCGGTCTGCGAATCGTGGATGAGACAGCAGAGCTCATCGAGCCCCTGGCGGCCGAGGCGATGGAAGACCACGTCGATCGCGGCGCGTTTTTCGCAGACGAAGAGCACGCGCTGGCCGCGGGCAACATAGTCGGCGATCAGGTTGGTGATCGTCTGCGACTTTCCGGTGCCGGGCGGCCCTTGGATGATGTAGCTGCGCCCGGTCCGCGCGCGGGCGACGGCGAGGGTCTGCGTCGGATCGCACTCGACGACGGGGAATTGCTCGCGCAGCGGCAGAGCCCCCGGGTCGTCTTGGCGGTCCCGAGGCTGGAGGGTGAAGATCGCATCGAACGCCTTGCCCGGCAGATCCTGCTCAAGCAGGGCGGCGTAGTCCTGCACGAGCGACATCTTGCGGTAGTTGAAGTTGCCGAGCGTCTGGCTGCAGAGATCGAAGTCCCACTGGTAGGGATTGCCGGAGCCCTGCGGTTCTTTGAGGGCGTAGAGCTGCTGCTCTTTTTCGGAAACGCGTGGCGTCGCGTCTGGTGCAGGCTGCGGGCCGGGTGAAGTGGTGGGCTCGACGATGTGGGTGGGGCGTGGCGCCGGTGCCTTGCCGGTGACTTCGGCGAACGGCGAGCGAGCGGGCTTCACCTTGGCGTGAAACAACTGGAGGCCGAGCGGGCGAAAACGTTCGCGTTCGTAACTGTAGTCGAAGGACTCGAATTTCCGCGGTCCACGCGCGGCGAGACGCTGGCGTCGACGAAACTGGTCGAGCCGCTGCCGCGCGCGCTCGTGAATCAGTTCGATCTGCGGGCGGTCGAGCTTGGTGAGCGCGACCCCCGGTTCACTGGCGCGGATTTGCTCCGCGAGCAGCGCGTGAAACGCGTCGAGCGTGGTCTCGGCGAGATCGACGGATTCGGGGAGACTGAGACCGTAGAGCTGGCGCAGGTGGTGGCGCAGAGCCGGGTTTACCTCGGCCTCGGAAGTCACCGCCTTCAAGACGTAGGCGTCGCGCACGCCTTTCTTGCGCGTGAGTTCTACCGGCAGCAGCAGGAGCGGGGAGTGGACGCGCTCTTGTGGCGTCTCCTTGAGATTGTGCCAGCGCAAAAAACAAATCACGAGACGGAGCTGGGCGAAACCGAACTCCTGTCGGTCTCGGCGCTCGGTGGCGATGATCTGGTCGAGCACGCCCGAGGCATAAGGCGCATCCTCGAAGCGCACGTAGTGGCCGAGGGTGATCGATTCGCCCTTTGCGAGCGCCGAGGCGATCGCAGGGTGCCACAGGAAAAGCTGCGAAGGCTGGATGTTGCGGTGGTCGAGCAACAGCGGGACCGATGCGAGCGTGAGGTTTAGAGTCTGCAGCGTGGGCTTGAAGTGAATGAGGCGGTTGCGCCGCGAGATTTCGAAGAGCCGGTTGCGGAGATGCGTGAGGATGATCTTGCCGCGATCGGTCGGTGCACTTTCGCGGTAGCCCTTGAGACGGGTGAAATCGACGGTGTAGTCCGCGGTTTGATCGCGGTAGCGGCGGAGGCGCTGCACCACCACGTCGACGGTCTGCACGCGCCGGTGCCGATTGAGCTCCGTCATCTGCAAAATCATGCTGGCGACGACGGGATGGAGTTGAGCGTTGAGCGCGAAAAGATTGGTGCGGTGGCGGACGAAGAGTTCGAGATCCTCGGGGTCCGTCAGGTCGAGGGCGCAGGAACAACTCGCGAGAATGAGCCCGAGCGAGAAGATGTCGGTGAGTTGGTCGTGGTGGCCGGCGCGGTGCTCCCACGCGATGTAGCCGGGGAGATAGACGGGCCGCACCAGATCCGCGCCGGGGTCGCCGATCCGCAGGTCGTGGTGGTCGAGCGTGCCCTCGTCGACATCGGCGGTGCGCCGCGACTCGCCCACGACCTCGAGCGCGCCGCCGGCGGCGGGTCGCTGCAACGCCTCGATCTTCACCGCATTTTTTCGGGGCGAGCGCAGCGTGGCGGGATCGACGCGCATCGCCGTTTCCTCGATGCGGAGCGCGGCGAGTCCGTCGAGCGGCGCGACCTGATTGAGCTGGTGCGCCTGTGCGACCTGTTCGAACAGCGGAAGGAGCGCGGCGAGCACGTCTTCCGTGCCAAACCCACCGGCGTCGGCGCCACGCTGAAGAAAGGCGAGAAAGGGCACGGGACCCGTCGGGGCGGCGGCGCTCATGGTGCGGCCTCCGGGGCGGCGCCGGTTTGCGCGTCGGCCTCGAGCACCTCGGCACGCAGTTTCTGCACGTCGCGTTTTTTGAGCTTCAGTTCTTTCGCAGCGAGGGACTCGAGGCGCTCGGCCCAGCCCAATTCATGGGCGAGGGCGAGAGCGGCGCGCAGCGGCTCATCTTCCAACTCGGGATCGACGGCGGCAAAATCGAGCAGGAGGTAGCAGAAATAGTCGCGCACGTTGTTCGCCGAACCGCGCAGCTCGTCGAGCAGGGCGTCGTCGCGGTGGGCCTCGGGTGCGAAGTCGAACTCCGGGAAAAACAGCCGCACCTGGCCGCGCACGGCATCGGTGCGAAACCACGCGGGCCGCAGCAACAGCGCGAGCCAGCGGCGGGTGAGGGCGGTGAGATGCCGCTGGCCGAGCAAGTCGAGTTTATCGAGCGACCGCTCGCCTTCGATCATCCGAATGACTTCGGAGTCGGCGCGCGGCGAGTTTTCCGCCCACAGCATCGCGGCCCGCGCACGGATGAAGGTCTCCGGGTGACTCAGTTCGTCAGTCTTCACCTTCGTGCGGCCAAACACTTCCTCGGCCTGGCGCACGTAGCTCGGCACGTCCACCTGCGCGAGGCCGGTGGACATTTTCACGAGGCCGGAAATCACCGCGACTGGATCGCCCGTCACCTGCAATGCGCCGCGGTCGGCGAAGATCTCCGTGTAGAGGCGCAACAGGCGTGCACTCTCGACGTGGCTGCTCTCGGCCCGCGGATCGGTGGCCATGCCCTGCGCGATGCGGTCGACGAGCAACCGACGGCCTGCCTCGGAGCTCCACAACACGTAGTGCGCCAGTTCGTGGCCGAGCACGCCGCGCAGCTCGGCCGGGCCGAGCAGTTGCAGCACTGCGCCGTCGAACACGATGTGCGCCTCGCCGGGCAGGTAGAGCAGCATAGCGTTGAGCTGTTGCGCGTGCTGCGACTGGTAAAGCGTGACCGGCACATCCAGCCCGAGCTTCGCCTTGGCATCGGTGACCGCGGCAAAAAGCTCCGGATAAGCTGACGGCTCCAGGCGGTAAGTCTGTTTGAGCAGATCGAGACGCAGGGCCTCGGCATATTCCGTCTGCACCTGCGCCGAGGCGAACCACGCCCAGGTCTCCGGTTCCTCAGTTTGGAAATAATCCGCCAATGCCTCGTGATATGGCAGCGCGTGCAGCGGTGTTTCGGAGGCAGCCATGGTGCTTACTCGAAACTGCTGGCCGTTGAAATTCGGTCAAAAACAATTCCGCTCATCTCAATACGAGCAAACGAGTAATTTGCTTTTCCAGTCAGCGCAGCGACGCGAGGGCGGCGGGGATGGGGATGGGCTGGCGGCGGCGGTCGAGGAAGACGTTGATTTCGGTGTAGCCGGCTTCTTGCAGGGTGCGGAGGGCGTTGGCGTAACCGTCGGCGACGCGGCTGGGGCGGTGGGCATCGGACCCGAGGACGACAGGAATGCCGCGGGCCTGCATCAGGCGAAGGATGCTCGGGCTCGGGTTGATTTCGCGAATGGCTTTGTTCGCTCCGCTCGTGTTGAGCTCCATCGCGACGCCGGTGGCGGCGATCCGGTCGAGGGCGCGTTCGATGAACGGCACGATGCGGTCGAAGTGCCACTCGGTGGGCGACTCGTTTTTGATGAGATCGGGGTGCGCGAGGGTGTCGTAGAGGCCGGTC